>NZ_DKGR01000014.1:3272-16799 GCF_002453335.1 Arsenicicoccus sp. UBA6765 | reverse complement strand
CGCGGTCGAACGGACGACGCTCGCCGCGGTCGAAGCCACCACGCTGCGGGCGCTCGTCACGGTTGAACTCACGACGCTGCGGGCGCTCGTCACGGTTGAACTCGCGATGGGGGCCGCGCTCGTCGCGGGACTCGCTGCGGGGGCCACGCTCGGCATACGACCGCTCGTCGCGGTTGTAGGGGCGACGCTCGTCGTGGCCGCCGGTGGGGCCCTGGCCGCGGTGGGGCTTGCTCGGGCCACGACGGGCCTCGAGCTTCTTGGAGGTGCTCCAACGGGCCTTCTTGGGCGCGCCGGCAGAGGACTGAGGGGACATGAGCTTCCTAGCTGGGTGGTCGATAGGCACGCTTCGAGCCACCTGGCGAGGGCAACGATGAAGGCGAGCCTCAGGCTCCGCTGCTGGGAGCCCGGTCGGGCCGGTCGACGTGCTGCCGCCGGCTGCGTCTCGCTTCTCGTGGGCCGCTCCTGCTGAGCGGCCAAGAAAATCTCGGGGGTCGGTCACCCCTGTGGCTTGCCCAGACCTAGCTGGGGCCCTGTCCATCCGGACGGTGCGCCACGGCCACGTCGTGGTGGTCCGAGGACCGGTCGACGCGAGCCGCACAAGCGAGACTGCTGACGCCAGTCTATCAGGTGCCCGACCGTGCGCCCGACCGCGCCCGGTCCTGTCCGCCGATGACCGACCACAGGGCCACCGCGACGACGATGCCCGCCAGGTCGGCCAGCACGTCGCGCCAGTCCGCGGAGCGGTGGGGCAGGACGGACCCCTGCAGCCACTCCGAGACGGGCGCGTGCGCGACGCTGACCAGCACCAGAGGCACCCGCGACAGGCCGCCAGCCAGGCCGGCGAGCACCGGCAGGCCGAACATCAGCGCGTGCGTGACCTTGTCCCACCCCGCGAGCGCCGCCACGGCCGCCGGCGGGCTGGGCCAGTAGAGGCCGACCAGCTGCACCACCACCGCCAGCGCGAAGGCGATCAGCAGCACGGCTCGGGTGCGACGAGGGCGGTCCATGGGGCGCCAGGCTAGTGATCTCGGCGCCCGTCCGGGGAATGCTCGCCGGACGTCGCTCGTTGCACGGCCCATGAGCACCCGTCAGATCACGGAAGCGACCTTCGAGTCGACCATCCAGGACAACGACATCGTCCTCTACGACTTCTGGGCCGACTGGTGCGGCCCCTGCAAGCAGTTCGCCCCGGTCTTCGAGGCCTCCTCGGACAAGCACGAGGACGTCGTCTTCGGCAAGATCGACACCGAGGCGCAGCAGGGCCTCGCCGCGATGCTCCAGATCACCTCGATCCCCACGATCATGGCCTTCCGCGAGGGCGTGCCGCTGCTGATGCAGCCCGGCGCCCTGCCGGCCAACGCCCTCGAGGACCTGATCACCCAGATCAAGTCGCTCGACATGGAGACGGTCAAGCGGGAGTACGCCCAGCAGGTCGCCGCAGCCGAGGCGCAGCTCGCCCAGCAGCCGGGTCAGCCCGGTGCCGCCGGTCAGAGCGCCACCCCCGGCAGCGGCCCCGCGGACATCCCCTCCGTCTGAGCCCTTCCGGCATACGAGCCCGTATGACGACAAGGCCCCCTCGGTCTCCTGGTGGAGGCGAGGGGGCCTTGTGCTGCAGGTCCACGGCGTGACGTGCCCGATCTGGTGGAGGTGGCGGGAATCGAACCCGCGTCCGCTGACGACGCACCAGGGCTTCTCCGGGCGCAGTGCGCTAAGGATTTTCTCGGCCTCAGGGCTCGCACGCACACGTCCCCTGACAGGCCCAGTCGAGAAGGAGTCCCGCACGCCGTCCCGACACCGGCGTGCAGCAAGATCTCTAGCTGATGCCAGACCCTAGGCCGAGATCACACCTAGGCTGACAGACTTCGGACTCGCTCAGGCGGCGAGGGCGAAGTCGGTGCGCTTGGAATTGGCACCTATTGGTTTGCTGAGGGCGTTAACGAGATAACTCAGCATCCTCGGCCCGCTTCCCCTGACAGATCGACCAACGTCGAAACCGATCACCCCCAAGGGGGTCCCGGTGAGGGGCGGGCACGTCACGCTGTGGACTTGTCAATCAACGACCTGCGCACGGGGCCCAGGTCAGACGTGGAGTCTACCTGTCGCAACGCGCGGCGCTCCACCGCGATTCCCGCGTCAGCCCGAGCGGGGTCGGGACTCCATGTACTGCTCCACGGCTCTGCTCGTGGAGAGCCACTGTCCGTCGCTGCGTGGGTCGCCTCGAGGTTTCCCTCGAGCGCCGTGGAGTGGTGGGCCTCGAGATGCCAGATGTCGGACCAGACGCACTCGGACTCGTGTGGTGTCGGCAGACCCCCCAGGCGGGTGCGGAGCTCCTCGGTCTGCGTGTCGAGGCGGGAGTAGATGGTTGCCCTCGTGGGCCTTCCGCGCGCGCTGCTCACCCCGTTGCTGAGCCAGATGGACAACTAAACGAACGTAACAAGACTCGCCCGCCCCGACGTCCGGTCCCGGCCAGTGCCCCGTCCAGGAGCATGGCGGCGGGGTCGTCATACGACAATGGCCGTATGACGCCGCAGCCTCCTGTCCAGCTCACCCACCTGCCGGCCGGCGAGGGCCCGGCCGTCGCGATCCACGGCGGGGCGGGCGTCGACCCCGCCTCACTGTCGCCCGAGCAGGCCGCGGCCGCGACGGCTGCGCTGTCCGCCGCCGTCGCCGCAGGCCGCGCCGTGCTCGACGAGGGCGGGGCTGCGCTTGACGCGGTGTGCGCCAGCGTGCGGGTGCTGGAGGACAGCGAGTGCTTCAACGCCGGTCGTGGTGCCGCCCTGACGGTCGAGGGCACCGCCGAGCTCGACGCCTGCGTGATGACCGGAGACTCCCGCTCCGGGGCCGTGACCTGCGCGAACGGCCCCCGCAACCCCGTCATGGCCGCGCGCGCCGTCATGGAGCAGACCGACCACGTGCTGATGGCAGCCCCCGCTGCCGCGTTGCTGGAGCAGTGGGGTCTCGAGGTGGTGTCGCCGGACTACTACGTCACCGAGGCCCGTCGCCGCATGCTGGAGGAGACGTCGTCCTTCCTGGAGTACAAGCACGGAACGGTCGGTGCGGTCGCGCGGGACCGGTCGGGGCGGGTCGCGGCCGCGACCTCGACGGGCGGGATCACCGCGCAGCTCCCCGGCCGGGTCGGCGACACCCCGCTCGTGGGGTGCGGGACCTGGGCGGACGACGCGACGGTCGCGGTGTCGTGCACGGGTCAGGGCGAGCTGTTCGTCCGCGGAGCGGTGGCGCACGAGATCCACGCGCGGCTGCGCTGGGGTGGCCAGGACCTCGCGACGGCGGTGCGCGAGACCATCGACGAGCTCGTGGGTGCGCGTGGCGCCGACGGCGGGCTGATCGCGGTGACCCCGGCGGGTGAGGTGGTGCTGGCGTTCAACTCCCCCGGCATGTACCGCGGCCACGACGTCGGCACCGGCCCCGTCACCGCCATCGGCTGACCCGATCCCGCGCTGAGGCGGAGGTTCGTGCGCTCGCAGCTCACGAACGCACGGATTCCGGGCTGGAAACCGACAGTTCGTGAGCTGCGAGCGCACAAAGGTGCGGGCAGACAGCACTCTTGTCGCGTGGGCTAGCTGCGGGAGGGGGTCGCGGCCAGGCTGCCGGCCGCTGCGGCAGCCACCAGGGCCACGACTCCGGCCACGGCGAGTGGCGCACCCGCGCCCCAGGCCCCGACCACCACGCCGGCCAGGGCGGTGCCGCCGGACGAGCCGAGGTTGGTGATGGTGCTCACCCACGTGCTCGCCTCGGTGCGCAGGTGCGGGGGCGTCTCCGCGTCGGCCGCCACGAAGGCCACGGTGTAGCTCGGCGACACTGCCAGGCCCGCCCCGACGAGGACGACGCCAAGCAGCCACCACGACGTCATCGCCGACGCCACGCACAGCGAGATCCCCAGCAGGCCAAGGGTTCCCGCGAGCTGCGCCGGCCAGGCACGCCGGTGCCGTCGGGCGCCCCACGCGAGGCCGCCGGTCACGGAGGCGGCGCCTACCACTGCCTCGACGTAGCCCGCCCAGCCCGGATGCCCGGCGGCGTCGGCGCGGGCGGCGACCCCGGTGTACATCAACGCGCTCGCGCACCCGAAGCCCGCCATGAGGGCGAGCAGCCGCCGCATCCCGGCGAGCCCGAGGGGTGAACCCCGCCGTCCTGGCGCCGCGGAGCCTCCAGACGCCGGTGCGTCGTTGCGTCCGGTTGCGTCGGTGGGTCCGGTTGCGTCGGTGGGTCCGGTTGCGTCGGTGGGTCCGGTTGCGTCGGTGGGTCCGGTTGCGTCGGTGGGTCCGGGTGAGTTGCCTTGCCCGGCAAAGATTTTCGGATCGTCCGGATCCGCCGGGGCCGCGGTGACGGTCGCGGCCGGGGAGCTCACGAGGCCGGCCGCCCCGACCACGATGAGCCCGGCCACGAGCACGAGCCCGTGCCAGGCGGGTCCGCGGGCGAGCACGGCGGCGGCGACGACGGGGCCGACGAGATAGAGCGTCTCCTCGCAGACGGCGTCGAGCGAGTAGGCCTTGACCCGCGCCGGCCCCTCGGGCACGAACCAGCGCCACTGCGCCCGCATCGAGGGCCCGAGGGCCGGCGCCGTGAGGCCGAGCAGGACCGAGATCGCCAGCCACGCTGCCGCAGGGGCGCCCCCAGACCCGCGGGCGACGAGCGCCGCGGCGCCGAGGACGAGCACGAATCCCGCTGCGACGCAGGTGAGCACGACGCGCTGGCCGTGCCGGTCGGCGAGGCGGGCCTGCACCGGCATGACGAGGGTCGTCGAGCCGAAGACCGCCATGGCGGCGGCCGCGGTGGCGAAGCTGTCGGTGGACTGGCGGACGGTGAACAAGAAGGTGAGCGGGAGCACGGCATACCCGAGTCGACCGACCAGGGCGAGCACGAAGGTGCGCGCGACGACGGGATCAGCGAGGAGGGTGCGATAGCTCCCGGCAACGGCGGTGCCGGACATGGGTGACTCCGATGGGTGGGGCCGCGGTGCGGCCAGGGCAGAGGGCACGGCGATCCACCCACCGACGAGGGTGGGTGGTGCTGGCGCCTCTATACCGTCCGGATCACGTGGTCACCCTAGCGCCCTCAGCGGACGAACATGCCCTGCACGACGTCGTGCGGCACGTCCTCGACGCGGTCCCACAGCCACCGCGGCGGCGCCCCCTTGCCCTTGTCGACGAGCACGACGCGCACCCCCTCCGGCATGTCCGACCGCTCCCAGAAGTGCCGGCCGAGGACGCGGTCCTGCTGCAGCACCTCCTTGATGCTGCGCATGCGGGCGGCCCGGCGCACGGCCTCCAGCGCGACGGCGACGGACAGCGGGGACTTGGTCCGTATGTCGGAGGCGCACTGCCTGGCCTCCTCGCTGCCATGCGCCTCGAGCCGCCCCAGGATCACCGCTGGGTCATCGCCGGCGAAGCACTCGTCGATCCAGCCGCGTTGCGCGACAAGGGGACTCGTCGGGTCGGTGTCACCGACGGACGGGTCGAGCCGCTCCCCGTCCGCGAGTCTGTTGAGCAGAGAGGGGATCTCGTCGGAGGGGATCAGCGCGTCCGCGAATCCCGTTGCCACAGCGTCCGCCCCGGTCATGGACGCTCCGCTCATGGCGAGGTAGGGGCCCAGCTCGCCCGGCGCCTTGGCGAGCCACCAGCAGCCGGCGACGTCGGGGAAGAAGCCGATCGCGGTCTCGGGCATGGCCAGGCGCGTGCGCTCGGTGGCGAGGCGCAGCGAGCCGTGCGCGGAGACGCCGACTCCCCCGCCCATCACGATGCCGTCCATGAACGCGACGTAGGGCTTGGGGTAGGTCGCGATGGCGGCGTTGACCTGGTACTCGTGGTCCCAGAACACGACGGCGTCGTCGCGTCCCTCGAGGGTCGCCTCGCGCGCGGCGCGCATGTCGCCGCCGGCGCACAGGCCCTTGGGCCCGACGCCCTCGATGCTGACGCTGGCGACCTCGTCGTCCCCGGCCCAGTCCTGCAGCTGTGCCAGCAGCGACTCCACCATCGGGGTCGTGAGGGAGTTGATGGCCCGGGGCCGGTTGAGCAGGATCCGGCCCAGCGCCCCACGGCGCTCGTAGAGGAGCTCGTCGGTGTGCCCGGGGCGCGGCGTGGCGGTGGTCGGGGCTTCTTCCGGCATACGAACTCTCCTGCTGACAACGGGGATCGGCGATGACCTGCTATGGCTCCATGACGAACCTATCGCGCGGCCCGCCGCACGAGCAGCCCGCACCCACCCACGACCGCGGCGGCGGGCAGGCAGGACAGCGCGAGCGCGGGATAGCCCAGCCAGCCGACGATCACCCCGGCCAGGGCGCCGCCCACGGCGGCGGTCAGCCCCATGACCAGGTCGGCGAGCCCCTGGACCGGCGCCCGGGCGCCGAGCGGGGTGGCACCCACGAGCGCGGAGGACGCCCCGATCAGGGCGAACGACCAGCCGAGACCGAGCCCGAACAACGCGGCCGAGAGCAGCCAGGACGCGCCTTCGTGGGTGGTGGCGGCAGCCACGATCGACGCGCCCTCGATCACCGCACCGGCGAGCACGACCCGCCAGCCGCCCCAGCGGTCCACGAGGCGGCCGACGAGCGGGGAGAAGGCGTACATGCCGAGGATGTGGCCGCTGATCGTCAGCCCGATGAGCCGGATGCTGGCGTCGCCGTGGCGCATGTGGATCGGCGTCATGATCATCACCGACACCATGACCGTGTGGGCGAGGGCGATCGCCACGACGCACGCGCCGACCGTGTGGTGGGTCCGCACGACGCGCCAGGCCGAGGGCACCTCCACCCGCGTCGCCCCGGCCGCCGCCGCGGCGCGCTCCTCGTGGTCGGCGACCGCGCGGGCCACGGCGAGCGGGTCGGGGCGCAGCCACAGGGAGAGCAGCCCGATGGTGACGCCCAGCGCCACCGCCGTGATCAGGAACGCTCCGGTGAGCGCCGGCAGGCCCAGCCGCGTCGCGAGCGTCCCGCCGACGTCGGCCAGGTTGGGGCCGAGCACCGCACCGATCGTGGTGGCCCACACGACCGTCGACAGGTCCCGACCGCGATGCTGGTCGCTGGCCAGATCCGTTGCCGCAAAGCGAGACTGGGAGTTGGACGCGCTGGCTGCGCCGAACAGCGCCGCCGCCACCAGCAGGAGCGGGAAGCTGCGGATCACCCCGGCCAGCACGCACAGCAGCGCACCGGTGGCGCCCACGAGATAGCCGATCGACAGCCCGACCCGACGGCCCCGCCGGGTCATCACGCGGGACAGCAGGTATGCCGCCACCGCGGTCCCCGCCACCTGCGCGGTCTGGCTGAGGCCGGCGAGCTCCTCGCGCCCGGAGACGTCCGCGGCCAGCAGCGAGGCGACCGTGATCCCGGTCGTGACGCCGACCCCGCCGACGGCGTTGGTGACGGCCAGCGTCCGCACGGTGCGTCGCTGCAGCTCGACCCGGTCCGGGCTCCCGGCGAGGTAGCGGTCGGCGTCGATCGTCACCACCCGAACCTACCGGCTGCAGGCCTTCCCCTGAGACGCCCTGGGACCTATCCTGGAGTAGACTCGTCGCCACGCGACGGGTGCCTGCAACCCACCGGCCGCCTCGGCGGCCGAGACCGACGCCTCGTCTCCCCCGGCCACACCGGCTTGCCTGCCCTGGCGCCACCCGAGGCCCGGCAGCACGCCCCGGCCTCCCTCGCCGTCGGTCGGCGCAACGCCCCGGCCGGCGCCGCCCGTGCCCGCGACCTCGCGGCGGGCGACCTGCATCCATGGGGGACGTAGACATGAGAACCACCCATCACCTGACGTCGGGTGCGGCAGCCGCGGCTGCCGTCCTGACGGCGGCCACCAGCCTGGCCGTCCTCACCACCGGTCCCGCGACCGCGGCACCCACCACCCGCTCGGCCTGCGCCACGACGTGGGGGTCGCTGGACGAGGCCTCCACCAGCACCGCCGACGTCCGCGTCCTCGGCGCCCGGGCCGGCCGGCACGCCTGCTTCGACCGCCTGGTCGTCGACCTCGGACCGGCCTCGACCCGCACCGTCGGCTACCACGTCGGCTACCGGTCCCGGTTCACGGACATCGCCAAGGGCGACACGATCCCGCTGCGGGGGGCAGCGGACCTCGTCGTCACGGTGCAGGCGCCCGCCTACACCCCCGAGGGGCGCCCGACCTATCGGCCGGCCAACCGCCTCGAGGCCGTCCGCGTCTCCGGCTTCAGCACCTTCCGCCAGATCGCCTTCGGCGGATCCTTCGAGGGGCAGACCACCTTCGGCGTGGGGACCCGGGCGCGGCTGCCCATGCGGGCGTTCGTCGTCAAGGACGCGACCAGGCAACGCCTGGTGGTGGACGTCGCCCACACCTGGTAGGCGGGTGCGTCACGGAGTGGCATCGCCCGCGCGTCGGGCGATGCCCCTCCTGTCCCCGGCCATCGCGCGTCGCCCGTCGCCCGTCGCCGCAGCGCACGACGGGCAATCGCTCCCGTCATACGGACTGACCAGGACGGGCCGACCCCCGCTCCCTAGGCTGGCCGCAGAGTCGGCCGGCCCGCCCGGCCGGCTGCCTGTCCAGCCACTCCCCGAGGGAGCACCCCATGTTCCGCAAGGTCCTCGTCGCCAACCGTGGTGAGATCGCCGTCCGGGCGTTCCGCGCCGCCACCGAGCTCGGCATCACGACCGTGGCCGTGTTCCCCTACGAGGACCGCAAGGCGGAGTACCGCCTCAAGGCCGACGAGGCCTACCAGATCGGCGAGGAAGGGCACCCGGTCCGGGCCTACCTCGACGTCAAGGGCATCGTCAAGGCGGCCAAGGAGGCTGGAGCCGACGCGATCTACCCCGGCTACGGCTTCCTGTCGGAGAACCCCGACCTCGCTCAGCGCTGCGAGGAGGAGGGCATCACGTTCGTCGGGCCCGCGCACACCGTGCTCGAGCTCACCGGCAACAAGGCCCGCGCCATCAAGGCCGCCGAGGAGGCCGGGCTGCCGATCCTGCACGACAGCGAGCCCAGCAACGACGTCGCCACCCTCGTGGCGGCCTCCGAGGAGATCGGGTTCCCGCTGTTCGTTAAGGCCGTGAGCGGCGGCGGCGGACGCGGCATGCGCAAGGTCGACTCCCCCGACGCGCTCGAGGCCGCGATCGTGGAGGCGCAGCGCGAGGCGGGCAGCGCGTTCGGCGACGACCGGATGTACCTCGAGGAGGCCGTCGTCTCCCCGCGCCACATCGAGGTGCAGATCCTGGCCGACGCGACCGGCGAGACGATCCACCTGTTCGAGCGGGACTGCTCGGTGCAGCGTCGCCACCAGAAGGTCGTCGAGGTCGCCCCCGCCCCCAACCTCGACCCCGAGCTGCGGGACCGGATGTGCGCGGACGCGGTGCGGTTCGCGCGCCAGATCGGCTACGTCAACGCCGGGACCGTCGAGTTCCTCCTCGGACCGGACGGGCGCTACGTCTTCATCGAGATGAACCCCCGCATCCAGGTCGAGCACACCGTCACCGAGGAGGTCACCGACGTCGACCTCGTGTCCAGCCAGCTGCGTATCGCCGCCGGCGAGACGCTCGCCGAGCTGGGCCTCGCCCAGGACTCGGTCCGGCTGCGCGGCGCGGCGCTGCAGTGCCGCATCACGACCGAGGACCCGTCCAACGGCTTCCGCCCCGACACCGGCCGCATCATGGTCTACCGCTCCCCCGGCGGCGCGGGCGTCCGCCTCGACGGCGGCACGGTGTTCGACGGCGCCGAGGTGGGCGCGCACTTCGACTCCATGCTGGTCAAGCTCACCTGTCGCGGGCGCGACTTCGCGACCGCCGTGCAGCGGGCCCAGCGGGCGCTGCAGGAGTTCCGCATCCGCGGCATCTCCACCAACATCACCTTCCTCGAGTCGCTCATCAGCGACCCCGACTTCATCGCGGGGCGCATCACGACGAGCTTTATCGAGGAGCGGCCCTCGCTGTTCGACAACCGCATGCCCGCCGACCGCGGCACCAAGCTGCTGACCTACCTCGCGGGCATCACCGTCAACCAGCCCCACGGCCCCCAGCGCACCGAGCGCTCCGCCCGCGAGAAGCTCCCGCACCTGCCCGAGGACGTGCTGCGCGCCGAGCCGCCCGCCGGCTCGCGCCAGCAGCTGCTCGACCTCGGCCCCGAGGGCTGGGCCCGAGCCCTGCGCGAGCGCACCTCCGTCGCCGTCACCGACACGACCTTCCGCGACGCCCACCAGTCGCTGCTCGCGACCCGCGTCCGGACGCGGGACATGCTGCACGTCGGGCCCTACGTCGCGCACATGCTGCCGCAGCTGCTCTCGGTGGAGGCGTGGGGCGGCGCGACCTACGACGTGGCGCTGCGCTTCCTGCTCGAGGACCCCTGGGAGCGGCTGGCCAAGCTGCACGAGGCGATGCCCAACCTCCCCATCCAGATGCTGCTGCGCGGGCGCAACACGGTGGGCTACACCCCCTACCCGCTGTCGGTGACCAACGCCTTCGTGGCCGAGGCGGCCCGCACGGGCGTCGACGTGTTCCGCATCTTCGACGCCCTCAACAACGTCGACCAGATGCGCCCCGCGATCGAGGCCGTGCGCGAGACCGACCACGCCGTCGCCGAGGCCGCGCTCTGCTACACCGGCAACATGCTCTCGCCGGGCGAGCAGCTCTACACCCTCGACTACTACCTGCGCCTCGCCGAGCAGCTGGTCGAGGCCGGCGCCCACGTGCTGGCGATCAAGGACATGGCGGGTCTGCTGCGCGCGCCGGCCGCCGCCCAGCTCGTGCGGGCGCTGCGCGAGCGCTTCGACCTGCCGGTGCACCTGCACACCCACGACACCGCCGGCGGTCAGCTCGCCACGCTCGTCGCGGCGATCGACGCCGGCGTCGACGCGGTGGACGTGGCGGCGGCCTCGATGGCCGGCACCACCTCCCAGGTCTCGATGTCCGCGCTGGTCGCGGCCACCGACGGCACCGACCGGGCCACCGGGCTCGACCTCGACGCCGTCATGGACCTCGAGCCCTACTGGGAGGCCATCCGCCGGCTCTACGGTCCGTTCGAATCTGGGCTCGCCGGCCCGACCGGTCGCGTCTACACCCACGAGATCCCCGGCGGGCAGCTGTCCAACCTGCGCCAGCAGGCGATCGCGCTCGGGCTCGGCGACCGGTTCGAGGCCATCGAGGACATGTACGCCGCCGCCAACGGGATCCTCGGCAACATCGTCAAGGTCACCCCGTCGTCCAAGGTCGTGGGCGACCTCGCGCTCGCGCTCGTGGGTGCGGGCGCGGACCCGGCGGCGTTCGAGGCGGACCCGCAGAAGTTCGACATACCCGACTCGGTCATCGGCTTCCTCAACGGCGACCTCGGCACCCCGCCCGGCGGCTGGCCCGAGCCGTTCCGCACCAAGGCCCTCGAGGGCCGGCGGACCAAGCCCGTCGAGACCGAGCTGTCCGGCGAGGACGAGCAGGCCCTCGCCGACGAGCCTCGGATGACGCTCAACCGCCTGCTCTTCCCCGGGCCCACCAAGGAGTTCGTGGCGGCACGCGACACGTTCAGCGACCTGTCGGTGCTCAACACGCGCGAGTTCCTGCACGGCCTGGCGGTCGGCGAGGAGCACGAGGTGCAGATGGACAAGGGCAAGACCCTGCTCCTCGGCCTCACGGCGATCGGCGACGCGGACGCCCGCGGCATGCGCAACGTCATGGTCACCATCAACGGCCAGATGCGCACGATCGAGGTGCGCGACGAGTCCGTGAAGTCCAACGTCGCGGCCGCCGAGCGTGCCGACACGACCCGTCCGGGGCACGTGCCGGCGCCGTTCGCGGGGGTCGTGACCCTGGCGGTCGGCGAGGGCGACGAGGTCGCGGCCGGCGCGCAGGTCGCCACGATCGAGGCGATGAAGATGGAGGCCGCCATCACCACGCCGGTCGCCGGTCGGGTGTCGCGGCTCGCGATCGGGGCGACGCAGGCCGTCGAGGGCGGGGACCTGATCGTCGTCGTCGAGTGACCTCCCTCAGGTAGTCACATCGACCTGGGTTCGCACGCCAGGCCGATGTGACCAACCCGGGCGGATCCTGGTTCGCCCGTATGACGTCGCGCCCGGTCCGGCATACGGCTCAGAAGTCGCACCCACCGAGGTCGCACCCGTCGCCGCACCCGTCCAACCCGTCCACGAGGTCGCCCGCGGAGGACACGAACTCCCCCACCCCCGAGGCGAGCTCGCCGAGGCCGTTGGACAGGGTGTCGACCAGGTCGAGGTCACCGAGGCCGCCAAGCCCGGCGCCGACGTCGACCAGCCCCGGCCCGTCGAACGCGTCGACGACCCGCACGACGTCGAGCCCCAGGTGCGACACGTCGGCGAGCAGCCCCACGCCGTGGATCCAGTCGAGGTCGAACGCCACGTCGGCCACCCCTGCGAGGTGCGCCCGCGCCGCCACCTCGCCGAAGATCCGCGACCACCGCTCGGCGCAGCCGAACACGATCGCGTAGGGCAAATAGCGCGAGAAGACGTCCCGCGCCTCCTCGAAGCGGATCTGGTCGGCCTCGGCGGTGGTGAGGTACTCGCGGAAGCCGAGGGTCTGCACCCGCACCGCCGTGCCTGCCGCCGTGCGGGGCGTGCGCCCACGACCGCCCCACAGCAGCAGCGCCGCCGACGCCACGAGCCCCAGCCCGGGCACGACCTCGAGCGGCCCGAACCGCCGCACCGTCACCAGGTCGATCAGCATCACCCCGAGCACCAGCAGGCCGAGCAGGAGCATGGGGATGCCCAGCCACCAGAGGCGCTTGTTGCGGTCCTGGGGGTGCTTGGCGTACCACCCGCGATCGACGACCTCGCGGTAGAGCCCGATCTGCGCCCGCCGCAAGGTCATCCCGAAGGACCCCTTGAGCGCCGACAGCCGCACCACGGGGCCGCTCGCGAAGAGCTCGCCGAGCAGCTCGGCCTCGAACGGGCGCAGCCGGCCGGATGGCGAGGGGGCGCGGGTCAGCTCCCAGTCGACGGCGGTCGAGGGCTCGTCCGTGCCGGGCGGGGTGGCCGTCGGGCTGGCTGCCCGGGTGGCGCCCTGCGGGTGGACGGCCGTGATGGTGAGGTGGCCGCGGACGGCGAGGTCGATGATCGTGGCGCTGATGTCGACCTGGTCGGCGCGCCCGTCCACGACCGTCCCCGCGATGCCGGGCGTGACGTCGTCGGGCGGGGCGAACCTCACGGCGACCGGGCCGCGCCACTCTCCCGGGCCTGCGAGCCGTCGGGTCCGTATGCCGTCCCCGGTCGCCGGCAGCTCGCCGGGTGTCACGCCGACGAACATTTCGTCGCGGCGGCGCCGCCGAAACCATACGAGCACGACGGCGACGAGCAGGAGCGGGGCCACCCCGAGGACGAGGAACCCGATGTCGATGCTGGCGGCGCTGTCGAGACCGCCCACCCTGCCGACGCTCGCGATCCTGGTCGTCCAGCTCATCGCTCTCTCCCCCTGGCTGCCTGCATCTGTCGTCGCCTCCTTGGACCTACCGGCGGCAGGTCCATCAGCCTGGCGGACGAAGGCCGGTCGATGCCTCTACCGGCGGTAGGTCCATCAGCCTGGCGAACGAAGGCCGG
>NZ_DKGR01000014.1:0-3180 GCF_002453335.1 Arsenicicoccus sp. UBA6765 | reverse complement strand
CCCCCGCCGAAGCCGCTGCCCCCCGAGGAGCCCGGCGTGGACGTGAAGGTGCCCGCCGCCGACGTCGAGAACGAGTCGACCGCGTGCCCGAAGTCACCGAACCCGCCGAAGCCGCCGCCGTACCAGATGTAGAAGGTCGGCACACCCACGTCATAGCCGTCCATCCGGGCCATCTCGGCGACCTTGGCGAAGATTTGCGCCCAGCGATCGGCCACGCCGAACACCACCGCGTAGGGCAGGTAGCGGCTGAAGATGTCGAGGGCCTCGTCGTACTTGATCTGCTCGGCCTCGGCGGTCAGGAGGTACTCGCGGAAGCCCTTGGTCTGCTCGAGCACCGCGGAGCCGTCGGCCGTGCGGGCCGGGAGCTTCTTGATGAGCCAGCGCATGATGAACGGCACCGAGAACAGGCCGGCCGCGGCGACCATGACCGAGGGCACGGGCAGGTCGAAGCCCGCGATGCTGTCGCTGGTCAGGGCGCCCGCGAAGGAGCCGGCCCCGAAGAACATCCATCCGAAGATCAGCGCGAACGGCAACCAGGTCAGGCAGCCGAAGCCCTGGCGCACCCGCTCCGGCGACTGCCGGAACCAGCCGCGCTGCACGGTCTCGGAGTACATCTCCTGCTTGGCGATGGCCAGCGTGCCGGAGAAGTGGTTCTTGAGCTCGGACATCATCACGGGGGTGCCGTAGGCGAAGATCCCGTCGAGCACGGTGCGCTCGTACTTGAGCAGCCCGCGATCGCCCACCTTGGGGGTGCCGAGGTACTCGAGCCGCCAGTCGGAGGTCTGGAACCGGCCGCCGTCCTGGGTCTGCTCGATCCGCAGGTAGCCGCGCACCGCCAGGTCGATGACGGTGGCCGAGACGTCGATGGTGTCCGCGTGCTCGTCGTAGATCGTGCCGATGAGTCCCGGGGTCGCGTTGTCCGGCGGGTTGAACCGCACCGCCGTCACCGGCGCCTTGCCGCCACGCGTCGTCGGCACCTCCTGCCCCGGGGCCGGGAGCGTGTCGGGGGCCAGCCCGACATACCGCTCGTCCCGCCCTCGTCGCCAGACCAGGGCGCCCATGCCGGCCAGTGCCAGGAGGGGCGCGCCGACACCGATGCCGAGCTGGCTGAGGGTCCGCACCCGCGCCGACTCCGGCGAGATGTAGGGGCCGCCCGAGCCGGCGGACCCGGCGTCCCGGACGTCCTTGCTGACGTCGGTGAAGGCGCTGCGCGGCAGGAGCGCGACGATGCTCATGTTCTGCATGATCTCGAGGTTCTGCGCGCTGAACCGGGCCGGGTTGCCCGGCGTCGACTGGCAGGGCGTGTCGCTCTTGAAGGTGCCGTAGTAGCAGGCGGTCTTGCTGACGGCGCTGGAGCCGGGCCCGCGGACCGTCACCTCGACGGCGTCGAAGGGCACGCGCCAGGAGTTGCCGAGGACGTTGTAGTAGAGCTCGACGCCGTCCTTCTGCTCGTTGACGACGTGGGCGAGGTGGTACTTGAGGACGTAGCGCTCGGCCCCGGAGACGGTGCGGTTGGGCGACCCGACCCGTATGACGGTGGCGTCGCCCTGGTCGCGGACGCTCAGCTGGGCCGGGGCGCCGCTCGGGCTGCTGGCCGAGATGTCGCTGATCTCGTAGTGCCGCTCCTGCGAGGTCGCCCCGCCAGAACCCTCCGAGCCGGCAGACGTCTCCTCGGCCGGGGTGTAGCCCTGTGCCGTCGCGACCGTCCGCTCGATGCCGTGCCGGCCGCTGGTGTTGAACTGGTAGTCATAGGTCTCCGTCACCGAGACGCCGCCCTGGGCGTCCACGACGTAGTCGACGACGAGACGGGTGACCCGGTCACCGCCCGAGGCGGCGAACGACGGCCCGGCCCCGAGCAGGAGGGCCCAGACGGTGATCGCGAGGACCGCGAGCACCCGGGGCAGCGAGCGGGCCGGGACGCGCCGGACGCGCGAGCTCGGGGGTGCTCCCCCTGGTCGGATCGTGCTCGCCGGACGCGTCACGTCGTACCCCCTCGGGAATTGGCTGGACGGACCTCTGACGGCGAATCTATCCGAACCGCTCCCCCGGATCCGCCGACAGCCCGTCGATGTGTCAGCCGCGCCCGCGCTTGAACGCGTTGGACATCGCCCGTGCCGCCTCGCGGTTGTCCTGCCGCTCGCGCAGCGTCTGGCGCTTGTCGTAGAGCTTCTTGCCCTTGGCGACCGCGATCTCGACCTTGGCGCGGCCGTCCTTGAAGTACAGCTCGAGCGGGACGATGGTGTGGCCGCTCTCCTGCGAGGAGGCAAAGATCTTGCGGAGCTCGTCGCGGTGCAGGAGCAGCTTGCGACGGCGGCGGGCGGCGTGGTTGGTCCAGGTGCCCTGGGAGTACTCGGGGATGTGCACGCCCTCGAGGTAGAGCTCGCCGTTGTACTCCTGCGCGAAGCCGTCGACGAGGCTGGCGCGCCCCTGCCGCAGCGACTTGACCTCGGTCCCGGACAGCACGATGCCCGCCTCCCACGTCTCCTCGATGTGGTAGTCGTGGCGCGCCTTCTTGTTGCGCGCGATCACCTTGGTGCCCTGCTCCTTGGCCATAGCGTCCCAGTCTACCTGCCGGTCACCTGGTCCCCGGAGCGAGTTCTTGGAGCGACTACCTCGGAGCGCCCAGCGGGCGAGACCAGGGATCCGGCCGCAGAGACCGTATGCCGGCCGTGGCCGCCGTCAGGCGTGGCCGCCCGCCCGGCCGAGCGTCAGAGCCACTCCATCGGGTTGGTGAAGCGCCCGTCCACGATCGTCTCGAAGTGCAGGTGGCAGCCGGTGGAGTAGCCCGTCGTGCCCGAGTAGCCGAGCAGCTGCCCCTTGCGGACCGCGCCGCCCTGCACGGCGAAGGACGTCAGGTGGTTGTAGGTCGTCACCAGATCGCGTCCTCGAACGGTGCCGTGCTCGACCATGATCCGGTTGCCGTAGCCGGTGTTGAACCCGGCGGAGATGATCCGGCCGTCGGCGGCGGCGTAGATCGGTGCCCCGCACCCGGTGGAGAAGTCGGTGCCCGTGTGCAGCTTGTAGACGTGCAGGACGGGGTGCTGGCGCATGCCGTACGGCGACGTGATGCCTCCGGTCGCGGGGCGGCCGAGGATCCCGCCCCCCGGTGCGGGGTTGGCGGCCGGCGCTTCGACGGGTGGCGGTGCGGGGCGGCCGCGGCGGGCGGCGTCGGCGGCCTGG
>NZ_DKGR01000027.1:0-9384 GCF_002453335.1 Arsenicicoccus sp. UBA6765 | reverse complement strand
CCGGTCGGCTCGTCGGCGAAGACGACGGTGGGACGGGTCACCAGCGCTCGGGCGATCGCCACGCGCTGGGCCTGCCCGCCGGACAGCTCGCCGGGGCGTCGGTCCAGCAGCCCGTCGAGACCGATCGCCGCGACCAGGTCGGCGCGCCATACGGGATCGAGCTCGCGACCACCGAGGACCAGGGGCAGCGAGATGTTGTCGGCGACGCTGAGGTGGCCGATCAGGTTGTAGCTCTGGAAGACGAACCCGACCTGGTCGCGCCGGAAGCGTGTGAGGGCGTCGTCGGAGAAGGCGCTGATGTCGTGCTCGCCGATCACGACCCGGCCGCGCGTGGGCAAGTCCAGCCCCGCCGCGCAGTGCAGGAGCGTCGACTTGCCGGACCCGGACGGGCCCATGACCGACACGAACGACCCCGCCGTCAGCGACAGCGAGACGCCGCGCAGGGCAGGGACGGTGCCCGGCCCCCGGGCATAGGACTTGTGGACGTCGAGGAGCTGGACGGTGGGACGGGGACCGGGGTGCGGGGTGACCCGCGGATCGGTGCCGGTCGTGGGTGAGATCGTCATGCCTACGACGCTAGGGAGCGCGGGGACCCCTCATCGAGCCGCCGCCGATGCAGATCGACGGTTGCATCCTTCGACGGAACCGCCTGCGCCGCACCGGCTCGGCGGCGTCGCTGTGGCATCGGTCGGGCGTCAGTCGGGCACCTCGACGACGCGGTTCTGATAGGCCCAGACCGCCGCCTGCAGGCGCGACCGCACCCCCAGCTTGGGCATCATGCGCGCCAGGTGCGACTTGATCGTGGAGACCTCGAGCACCAGCTCCTCCGCGATCTCCTCGTTGGACAGCCCGCGGGCGAGCAGGAGCAGGATGTCGAGCTCGCGTGGGGTGAGGACGTCGGGAGTGCGAGCGAGGTATGCCGGACGAACCTCGCGCCGCCGCACGACTTCTCGCAGCACCCGCTTGGTGAGGGCCTCGTCGATGGTGCCGTTGCCCGCGGCGACCGCGCGGACCGCGGCGACCAGCACCTCGGGCTCCGCGTCCTTGAGCATGAAGCCCGAGGCACCCGCGTCGAGCGCGCCGAAGAGGTACTCGTCCACGTCGAAGGTCGTCAGCACCAGCACCGCGACGGGGTCGGTCACGCCCGGGCCGCACAGCTCGCGGGTCGCCGCGATGCCGTCCTGCCCCGGCATACGGACGTCCATGCACACGACGTCGGGGCGCAGCGCGCGAGCCGCCGCCACCGCCTCCGACCCGTCACCGACCGCCGCCACGACCTCGAGGTCCGGCTCGGCGCCGAGCAGCGTGGTCAGTCCGGCGCGGACCAGGGCCTGGTCGTCGGCCACGACGACGCGGATCATGCGATCTCCTCCTGGCGGGGGACGGTCAGGACGACGCGCCAGCCGCCGTCCGGGGTGGCGCCGTGCCGCAGCCGGGCGCCGGTCAGCTCGGCGCGCTCCTGCATCCCGACCAGCCCGAAGCCACCCGTCGAGGTCCGCGGGGCGTCGGGTCGGTGGGTCGACGGGTCGTTGTCGACCGTGAGGGTGAGCCATCGCGGATCGCGGTCGTCGACGGTGACCCTCCTGAACGCCCCGGGCGCGTGCCTCGCGGCGTTGGCCAGCGACTCCTGGACCATCCGGTAGGCCGCGAGCTGGGCCAGCGGACCGATGCCCGAGCCGAGCTGCGGCGAGCGCTGCAGGACAGCCAGCTGCAGGTCAGGCCCGGTGTGGCTCAGCTCCTCGACGAGGGGCGCGATGCCGGCCAACGTCTCGGGGCGGGTGCGGGTGCCAGCTGCGTCAGTGCTCTCAGGCTGGCCGTTGTCGGAGTGGGCGTCGGAGCCGGTGTCGGTCGCGCTGTCGCGCAGCAGACCGACGAGGCTGCGCAGGTCGCGGAGCAGCGCCGTGCTCTGCTCCCGCACCTGGCGCACGGCGACCTTGGCGCCCGCCGGGTCCGTGTCGATCTGGCCGGGGATCGCCGCGGTCATGACGGCGATGCCCGACAGGTGGTGCGCGGCGATGTCGTGCAGCTCGCGGGCCATGGCGGTGCGCTCGTCGGCGACGGCCGCCTGCACCCGCGCCTCGTGCTCGCGCGCCAGCGCCTGGACCTGCCCCTCCCGCGCCTCGCGGATCTCGCGACGGCCGTTGGCCCAGGCGGCGACCAGCAGCGGCATACCGATCGCGCCGATGCCCTGCGCGAGGGCCACACCGACGGTCTCGCCCGTCAGCGCCGTCCCCGCCGCGACCACGACCGCCGCAGCCGCGAACGCCGGCCACGCCCCCCGGATCGGGCGCCGCGTCCCCACCGCGTAGGCCGCGACCAACACGGCCATCGACGTCACTCCCGTCGCGCCCCCGAGCCCCGCGACCGCTGCGAGGGGCACGGCGGCTGTGCAGGCGAGCAGCACCGCTGTGGGGGCCGTATGCCGCAGGAGCAGCGCGAGGCACTGGGCCGTGACCAGGGCCAGGCCAAGCCACCAGGCGAGGTGGGGCGGTGCGGGCGCCCCGATCCCTCCCTCGGGGTCGAGCGCCTGCAGCCGTGGTGCGAGCACGAGCGCCCCGGCCGCCACGAGCCAGCAGCACGCCGGGACGAGCGCCCGCCTGGTCCCGCCGCTGGGTCTCGACACGAGGGCAACGTACGCGACGGACCTGACCGTCAGCGTCGGCGGCGAGGGCTGATGAGCACGCGGGCGAGCGCACCCGGCCGCCAGCAGCACCACCCCCAGCCAGAGCACCAGCAACCCCGGCCCGGGGAACGGCACCATGACGATGCCGACGACCAGGAGCACGGCTCCGGCGACCAGCAAGACCGTGTCCATGCGGCGAAGTATCCACCGTCGGCACGTCACGCTGCGGCACGTGATGACCGGTCACGCTCCGGGAGGGAAGGGGGAGCGATGCGATCTCCGTAACGTCAGGAGCGTTGCTCACACCCGTCAACGCTCCTGACGATGCGCCGACGACACACGATCCCCCACGCTCACACGCAGTGACCCCGGCTGACGCGCACCGTCATACGCTGAGGCCATGCGCACCACCACCGGACTCACGGCCCTCGGCGTCGGCACGGTCGTCGGTCTGGGGGTCGGCGCGCTGCTCGCCGCCCGGCAGATCAGCGGGCCCCAGCGGCCGGCGCTCGACTACGGGTTCACGCCGTTCGAGGTCGGGGCTGACTCCGAGGACGTGACGTTCACGGCGGCGGACGGCATACGACTCGCAGGGTGGTGGCTCGACCGGCCGGACTCGGAGCAGGTCGTCATCGTCTGCCACGGCCATCGCGGCAACAAGGCCGACATGCTCGGGCTCGGGCCGGGGCTGTGGCGGGCGGGCTTCACGGTGCTGATGTTCGACTTCCGCGGCAACGGGGCGTCGGCCGACGGACCGCAGTCGCTGGCGCACTACGAGCAGCGCGACCTCGAGGCCGCCATCGACCTGGTGGCCGAGCGGCGACCCGACGCGGAGATCGACGTCGTCGGGTTCTCGATGGGCGCCGCCGTCGCGATCCTCGTCGCGGCGCGGGACCCACGCGTGGCGCGCGTCATCGCCGACTCGTCCTTCGCCGACGTGCGTGGGGTGGTCGCGGCGGCGGCGCGCGGGCTGCGGCTGCCGCCGATGCCGCTGGTGGACCTGGTGGATCGCGCGACGCACCTGCGCTACGGCTACCGGTTCCACGAGGTCGAGCCCGTCGAGGTCGTCGCGGCGATCGCCCCGCGACCGCTGCTCCTCGTCCACGGCACCGACGACTCCGTCATCCCCGTCGAGCACGCCCACCGTCTCGCGGAGGGCGCCGGCGAGGGGTGCGAGCTGCGGATCGTGGAGGGCGCCGAGCACTGCGGCGCCTACTTCGAGGACCGCCCCGGCTACATCGCCCGCGCCGCCGAGTTCCTCCGGCGCCCCTGACCCGGGCGCGGGAGCGGGCGGCGGGCGGCATACGGCTGGGTCTGCTCAGTCCGTATGCCGACCGCCGGCGCCTCCCGTCCACCGGGCACGGCGGCGCTGGTCCGACCCGGACGTGCGCCGCGCGTGCGGTGCGGCCCGCCCGATCGCCGTCATCGTCATCACCTGCCAGTGCGGCGGCACCGCGAGGAGCGACGTGACGGCCTCGCGGTCGAACGCCGCGAACTGCCGGCAGGCGAGCCCGAGGGAGTGCGCCTGGATCGTCATGTGCGCCACCGCCTGCCCGAGGTCGTACGCCGCGAACTCGCTGTAGTCCCAGTCGGTCTCCTCCACGTGGGTGTGGCAGAGGTTGACGACGAGCAGCCCGGCCGCCGCGGCCCAGGGCCGTGAGCTGCCCGCGAGCAGGGGCACGAGGTCGGCGTGCTCGGGGCTGTCGCGCACCGCGAGGTGGAAGGCCCACGGCTGGGAGTTGCCGGCCGAGGGCGCCCACCGCGCGGCGTCCACCAGCGCCTCGACCTCGTCCTCGCCGAGCACGTGGGCCGGGTCGAAGTCGCGCGGGCTCCACCGCTGCCGCAGCACGGGCAGCACCAGGTCGTGCGGGGGCGGCGTCATACGCCCATCATGCGCCGGGGGTCAGGCGCCGTCGGCCGGGTCCAGCTCCTGCAGGTGCTCGCCGAGGATGCGGATGGCGTTCACGACGCACGGGAACCCCATGTAGGGGAATCCCTGGACCAGGGCCGCGATCACGCGCTCGGGGGCGTTGCCGGCCCGCAGCACCCCGCGCACGTGCGAGCGCAGCTGCGGCTCGAGACCCATCGCCGCGAGCGCGACCAGGACCAGCAGCTCGCGGGTGGCCAGGTCGAGACCGCCCCTCGTGTAGAAGTCGCCGAACATCGAGCCGGTCAGCAGCTCTGCCACCGTCTCGCCGTAGCCCGCGGGAAGCATGGACAACGAGGCGGCCATGCGGTCGCCATACAGGCGGTGCTGGAGCTCCCGGCCGCGCTCGATGCGGTCCTCGTCGGTCACCTGGGCCTGGTCCGGCAGCGGCAGCTCGATGCCCTGCGCCTGCATCACCTCGTCGATCACGGCGACGGCGTTGAGCGTGCGGGGGAAGCCGATCAGCGAGGCGAGCTGGTAGACGGCCTCGCGCAGCTCGACCGGGGTGACGCCCACGCGCAGAGCGGCCGCGGAGTGCGCCTTGAGCTGCGGCAACGTCTGGATGGTCGCCAGGACCGTCACCGTCACGAGCTCCCGGGTGCGGTCGTCGAGCTCACCGATCGCGAACACGTCGCCGAAGATCAGCGTCCGCAGGATCCGTCCCAGCTCGGGGTCCAGGTCGGGGGCGCTGGTGTCGCGCTCGCCGAACAACCGGGCAAAGACCTCGTCGGAGCGTGCGAGGCGGGTGTCGTCGGACATGGAGATCCTCTCCTCAACCGGTGTCGTCCCCGGCATCATCTCGCTGCCGGGTCGATCACGCGTCCTGGAGACCTGATCCCTCCACCATGGCCGAGGCGTCCGCCACGATCACCGTCGGCTCGCGTGCAGCTGGTCGACGATCAGGCGATGGGGGATCTCGCGAGGCCAGCCGGTGCCGCGGGAGCGCGACAGGGGCCTTGTCGAGCCCGCGCAGGGGTGAAAGCATCCAGCGAACTCGACGCCGAGCCAAGGAGACGCCCATGTCGCACCGCCGCACCCTCGAGAATCGCGCCGCCGCAGCCCTGTCCGTGGCCGCGCTGGGCGCCACCGCCCTGGCGCCATACGCGCAGGCCACCCCCGTCGACCGCGTCGCTCCCGCCGCCTCCCGGCCCACGACCGACGCGGTCCTGACCGCACGCTGCCTCGACCGCACCGTCCCCCTCACCGTCGAGGAGAAGCGCCTCGCCGCTCGCCTGCCCGACCCCGCTGCCCCCTCCCACCTGAGCCGTATGACGTTCGCGCAGGACATGATCGTCGGTGGCGGTCTCGAGCGCGTGGCTCCCCAGGTCGTCGACCGCCTCTGCCGCAACCGCGACGCCCGGGCCGCGCGGAGGCTGGCCGAGCAGGAGGGCCGCGCGCTGTGGCAGGCGGCCGTGAGGCGCGTGCAGTCCACGGGCACCGTGCGGGGCAGCCTGCCGCGCAGCGACGACCGACCCCTCTACTGGGCACGCCTGCAGGTCACGGCGGCGCTGCGGCAGTGGAAGCCGCGCGGCGGCATCACCGCGGCCGAGCGCGAACAGGTCATCGAGACCTTCGAGAAGGCCTCGCGCGGCATGACCGACATCTCCTACCCCGCCGGACCGCGCGTGGCGCGCGTCCTCGCCAGCGGCTTCGACCCCTACACCCTCGACGGTGGTGATGCCGGTGACGTCCCGGGGGCGGCCGGCAACAACATCCGCCACGGGAACCCCTCAGGCGCAACGGCGCTCGCCATCGACGGCACCACCCGCGTCGGCAAGGACGGACGGCGTCAGGTCGTCCATGCCTATGTCCTGCCGGTCAACTACACGGAGTTCGAGTCCGGCTGGATCGAGGACACCGTCGGCCCGCACATGAAGCCCGGTCCGCGCGCCCTCACCTCGTCGTTCACCATCAGCCAGGGCCGCGAGGGCCGCTTCGACCTCGAGGTGTGGAACGGCCGCTACCACGGTGTCTCCGCCGGCAACGACGGCAGCTGGCCCTGCCGTCCCATCAACGGCGTCCCGCAGCTCGCGATCAACAACCCCGGCTGCAACACCCAGCCGCCGGCGCGCTGGGGCAACCCCCGCGTCTTCGACCTGTTCGACCCGCCGCAGTGGACGACGGCGTCGCTGCCGTTCCAGCGCATGATCGAGGGCGGCACCGGCACCAACCTGACGCCTCCGCCCGGTGCGCCGTGGACCGCCGGCCAGGGCTTCCCGGTCATCCGCAACACGAGCTTCACGCAGTTCCCCCGCTGCGACTCCCCCGAGCGGGTCACTGTGAACGCCGCGCCGGACGGCGGGATGCAGCCCTCCCAGCCCGGCACCCCTCCCTCGGAGGGTTCGTGCGCGTATGCCGGGGGCGGGGGCACCTACCTCTCCAACGAGTCGGGCTATCGCAACACCCTGCTGCGCGACCGGCTGGGCCGCGACATCCCCGCCGGGCACATCCACACGCCGATCATGCAGCACTTCGAGGAGGGCAACCGGTTCGCGCCGAGCGACCCGACCTTCGACGCGTGGCGTCGCGTGATCGTCGCGCAGACCGCTGCCCTGATCGGGGTGGCCGCCCAGCGCTGACCTCCGCAGTCCGGACGCCGCGCCCTCGGCCGTGGGGTCGTGCTTGGCTGGACGAGCACGACCCCGCGCCGGCGATCCCTCCGGCGTGCGTCCACCGTGAGAGGCAGCTCCGATGACCACCACCACCGACAAGCAGGTCTGGCTCGTGACGGGGGCGGGACGTGGCCTGGGCGTCGACATCGCCAGGGCGGCCCTCGCCGCAGGTCACGCCGTCGTCGCCACGGCCCGCAGCACGGACAAGGTCACGCAGGCCCTCGGGCGCCACGACGACCTGCTGGCCGTCCCGCTGGACGTGACCGACCCGCAGGCCGCCGCGGCAGCCGTCGACGCGGCGGTCGAGCGCTTCGGCCGGCTCGACGTGCTCGTCAACAACGCGGGAAGCTTCCAGGCCGGCTTCTTCGAGGAGATGGCGCCGGACGCCTTCCGATCCCAGATCGACACCACCCTGCTCGGCCCGGTCCACGTGACCCGGGCCGCCCTGCCGCAGATGCGCGCCCAGCGCTCCGGCCTCGTCATGACCATCTCGTCCACGGCCGGCATCGTCCCCACCGGGGACTTCCTGACCGCGTATGCCGCCTCCAAGTTCGGCGTCGAGGGGTTCATGGAGGCGCTGTCGAGCGAGGTGAGGCCATTCGGGATCGCCACGATGCTGGTCGAGCCCGGGTTCTTCCGGACCGAGCTCCTCACCCCGCAGTCCACGCAGTACGCGCCGCCCTCGATCGAGGACTACGCCGACCGCACGGAGCAGACCATCGAGACCTGGCGGAGCATGGACGGCCAGCAGGGCGGCGACCCCGCCAAGCTCGCGGCGGCCCTCGTCCACCTCGCCGCCCTGGACGAGCCGCCGCTGCGCTTCGCCGCTGGCGCGGACGCCCTGGAGACCTTCGAGGCCAAGGCGAAGTCGCTCCTCGAGCAGGCGGACGCCCACCGCGACCTGTCTGCCGGCCTGGCGCACGACGACGCCTGACCACGCGCCGAGGCACCGCTGACCCGTCGGTGACGCGCGTCTGCCCGGGCAGCCTGGCGGGCTGTCCGGGTGGACGTGTCTGTGGAGGGGTCGGCTGGCGGTCGCTGCGTGGCGGGTCAGGCGGTGAGGGCGTGGTGGCCTGGCGGTCTCGGGGGTGGGTCGCCGGGTGGGCGTGACGGTTGCCCGCCTGGCGGTGGCTGGCCGTGTCCGTCGCCGGGTGGTTCGCGTCCTGCGCTGGGAGCGCCCGCGCCTGAGCCAGCCTTCGCGCCCGCCCCAGTCCCCGTGCTCCCGCCGGCACCCGCGCCAGCACTGACGCGGTCGTCAGCGTCGCTCTCGGGCCCGGTGCTGCTGTCGGTGTCAGGGTCGGGTGGTGGGGTGGGGTGCCAGCCGGTCCAGGTGTGGGTGATGTCCCACTGGACGCGGGACCCGTCGGCGGTGACCCGCCCGGTGATGTGGTGGGCGTGGATGAACCGGTGGTGGTGTCCGCACACCAGGGCCAGGTTGGCCAGGTCGGTCGGGCCGCCGTCGGCCCAGTGCACGATGTGGTGGGCCTGGCACCACGACGCCGCCGCGTCGCAGCCGGGGAAGCTGCACCCTGCGTCGCGGACCTCCAGGGCGCGACGCTGCCGGGCGGTGGCCAGGCGGGTGGTGCGCCCCACGTCCAGGGGCCGACCGGCCGGGTCCAGCCAGACCGGGGTGATGTCCGCGCCGCAGGTCAGCTCCCGCGCGGCGCGGGGCCCCAGGATCGTGCCCAGGTCGTCGACGCACGCGGCCGGGACCGGACACCCGCACGGCCCCCCGCCACCGGTGCCGCGCCACAGCCCGAACGCGTCCTTGGCGCGGTGCTCGCACGGCTCCAGCAACGCGTCCGGGGTCAGCACCAACGAGGCCCGCGCGGTCGCGCCCATCGGCCCCCGCACCCCCGAGGACGCCGCGATCCCGACGATGGTCAGCAACGCGTCCAGACGTCGTTGCGCCGCGGTCCGCTCGTCCCGCACCACCGTCCCGTCCGGCAACGTGGACGTCTGCGGCGCACTGAACGCCGTCAACGCGGCCTGCAACCGGACCTTGTCCACGTCCCCCACCACCGCGCGGAAGGCCCACAACCCGTCCCCGGTCGCCGAGAACGTGCTCACCCCCCGGCGGGACTGCTCGTGCCGGGCCGCGTGCTCCTGGTCGGCGACCGTGGCGTACCGGGCCAGCATCATCAACCGGAACCCGTCCAGCTCCGCACGCGCGTCCACCCGGGCGGCCAGGTCCGCGACCCCCGCCGCGACCTGCTCGTGCC
>NZ_DKGR01000034.1:0-12981 GCF_002453335.1 Arsenicicoccus sp. UBA6765 | reverse complement strand
TGAGGAGCTCGCCGCCCCGACGGGTCACTTCCGGACGGGTGCAGGTGGCAGATGGGGAGGACCGCGCCCCGACGGGTCACTTCCGGTCGGATGGCGCGCGAGTTGACCGCTCGGCGACCCGACGGGTCACTTCCGGTCGCCTAGGGGGCTAGGAGCCAGCGGGTCAGCAGCGTGCCGCTCTCTTCGAGGACCAGCACCGGTCGTATGTCGCGCCGCAGCTCCAATCCCTCGACCAGGCGCGGGCCGTGGCCACCCACCAGCAGGGGCGAGGTGGTGAGGCACAGCTCGTCGAGCACGCCGCCGAGCAGCATCGCTCGCAACAAGGTCGGTCCGCCCTCGCACAGGATCCGGGTGGCTCCTCTGCGGACGAGCTCTCCCCGCAGCCAGACCGGGTCGACTGGGCCCGCGCCACCGACGATCACGTGGGGCTCCCCCAGCTGCCGGACGGCCTCGCCCAGTGCCTCGGCGGGGGCCTGCGAGGTCGTCGCAAGCATGACCGCCCCCGGTGCCGCGCCGAGCAGACCGGCGGGGATCTCGGCCGAGGCACTGACCACGAGCAGGCGGGCAGGCGTGGTCCGGCCCACGGCCCGGCGGCGCACCGCGGCCAGCTCGTCCGTCAGGGGCTGGACCGGCCCGTATCCCTCCGCCCGCGCCGTCCCCGCGCCCACCACCACGACGTCCGCCAGCGCCCGAAGCAGGTCGAAGACGACCTTGTCGGCGGCGTTGTTGATCGTGCCGGTGCGGCCGTCGGCGCCGGTGACCGCGCCGTCGACCGTCGTCACGAAGTTGGCTCGCCACCAGTCCTCGGGCGTCGCGTAGAGCTCGGCGAGCTGGTCGAGGTCACGGACCGGGCCCAACGCTGCACGGTGGTCCAGGACCTCCACCGGTCCCCCGTCGTCGAGGATCACCCGCACGACCACACCCCCACGAGATAGGCCACGCCCCAGCGGTCCTCGTCGAGCAGCACCGTGCTCTGGACGCGACTCTCACCCACCGCACCGGCGAGAACCTGCAGCGGAGCACGCCCGCGGGCCAGCAGGTCGGCGGCGAGCTCCGGCTCCAGGGCGCGCAGCTCGTCCACGTCGCCGTCCCGCAGGGCCGCGCGCCACCGGTCGTCATAGGCGAAGGCACGCTCGTCCAGGTAACCCGGCGCCTTGACACCGCGACGGGCCGACCCGTCGGCGATGACGAGAAGTGCTGTGTCGCCAGGCAGCTCGCACAGCTGTCGACCGAGGCACGCTGCGGCGTCGCGGGTCTCGTCGGGTGCCACGACCACCTCCTGCACCGAGGGAGCGTCGAGCCCCTCGAGCAGCTCACGAGCAACCCTGACGGACAACGGGTCCCGCGTCGTGTGCCGGGCCTCCGGCCCCGGCCCCGCCCCCACGACCACCAACCGGCGCGGCTCCGCGCCGAGCACGAGGGACACCGCCTCGCGACAGGTCTCCCGCAACGAGGCGAATGGGTCTGCGGTGCTGCGGTATTCGCGCAGCAGACCGGCCGGCTGGGGGCAGATCGCGGCCGCCGCGATCACACGAGCCCCCGGACGGTCCGCGCGGGCGCGCGCCGGCCCTGGATCGTCGAGACCATGTCGAGGACCTGACGCGTCTCGGAGACCTCGTGCGCGCGATAGATCATCGCGCCGTGCCACGACGAGATCGCCGTGGTCGCAAGCGTTCCCGTCAGGCGTTGGTCGACGGGCAGGTCGAGCGACTCCCCCACGAAGTCCTTGTTGGACAGCGATACCAGCACCGGCCGGCCGCGGGCGACGAGCTCGTCGAGGCGCCGGGTCACCTCCAGCGAGTGCCAGGTCTGCTTGCCGAAGTCGTGGGCGGGGTCGACGATGATCCGGTCCCTCGCGACACCGGCGCGTTCCGCCCGCTCGGCATAGGCGGTGGTGTCGTCGATGACGGATGCGACGACGTCGTCGTACTCCACACGATGCGGGCGGGTCCGCACCGGCACCCCGCCGGTGTGCGTGCAGACGATCCCCACGTCGAACTCGGCTGCCACGTCGACGAGCTCGGGATCGGCACCGCCCCACGCGTCGTTGAGCAGGTCCGCCCCTGCCGCGCACACTGCCGCCCCCACCGACGCGCGCCAGGTGTCGACGCTGATGATCACCCCGGGGTGGTGCTGGCGGACGGACGCCACGAGATCGACCACGCGAGA
Organism: Arsenicicoccus sp. UBA6765; assembly: GCF_002453335.1. Lineage (NCBI taxonomy): Bacteria > Bacillati > Actinomycetota > Actinomycetes > Micrococcales > Intrasporangiaceae > Arsenicicoccus > Arsenicicoccus sp. UBA6765. The sequence goes on along the minus strand of NZ_DKGR01000034.1, from coordinate 10,812 downwards.
ACGCTCCTCGGCCTCACCGATCTCCTCGCCCGGGGCTGCCTTGATCCCGCCGATGTCGACGATCTCCGCTCCGGCTGAGACCAACGTGTCCACGCGGCGCAGGGCGGCGTCCTCGGCCCAGGTCGCACCCTGGTCGTAGAACGAGTCAGGCGTCCGGTTGACGATCGCCATCACGAGCCGGTCGTCCGCGGTGAACGAACGACGACCCAGTCTCAGGATGGATTCGCCCATGGGTCAGGCCGACTCGCTGTCGGAGGCGGTCGCCGGCGGCTCGGGCAGCGGCGCGGGAACAAGCTCGCGCAGCGCAGGGAGCACCTGCTCCGCCAGGGACCGCAGGTATCGCTCCTGGTCGTGACCCGGACCGTGCAGGACCAGGTGGTCGAAACCGAGGTCGGTGTAGAAGCGGACCTGCTCGACGACCTCCTCCGGCGTCGAGGCCACGATCCAGCGCTGGGCCACCTGCTCGATGGGCAGGGCGTCGGCCGCGGCCTCCATCTCGGCGGGGTCGTGCAACGAGTGCTTCTGCTCGGCGGTGAGGGACAACGGCGCCCAGAACCGGCAGTTCTCCAGCGCGGCAGCGGGATCCGGGTCATAGGACAACTTGATCTCGATCATCCGGTCGATGCCAGAGGGGTCGCGTCCCACCTTGCCCGCAGCCTCCACGACGGCGGGGACGAGCTTGTCGGCATACAGCTCGCGGCCCTTGCCGGAGGTGCAGATGAAGCCGTCGCCCTTGCGGCCGGCATACCTCGCGACCATGGGCCCGCCGGCCGCGACGTAGACGGGCACGGGAGACTCGGGCCGGTCGTAGACCGTCGCGTCCGTCGTCCGGTAGTAGTCGCCGTCGAAGGTCACGCGCTCCTCGGTCCACAGGCGGCGCATGAGCTCGACGGACTCGCGGAGCCGCGCGAAGCGTTCCTTGAACTCGGGCCAGTCCCCCTGCACCGAGCCGACGGCGATCTCGTTGAGCGCCTCGCCCGTGCCGACGCCGAGGACCAGGCGGCCCGGGTGCAGGCACGCCAGCGTCGCGAACGACTGCGCCACCATGGCCGGGTTGTAGCGGAAGGTCGGGGTCATCACGGAGGTCCCGAGCACGATCCGCTCGGTGCGCGCAGCGACGTGCGCCAGCCACGGGATGCTGGACGGGGCGTGGCCGCCGGTGTGACGCCACGGCTGGAAGTGGTCCGCGATGAACGCGCTGTCGAGTCCGAGCTCCTCGGCCAGGACCGCGTAGTCGGCGAGCTCCCGCGGGGCAAACTGCTCCGACGATGCCTTGTATCCGATGCGCAACGCCATGGTTCGTCTCCTTCGTCGGTGGGTCCGGGCCAACGGGCGGCGCCGTCGCCGGCCCGCTTCACCATAGGGCTGCAGGCTACCCTCGGAGCCATGACCCTGCAGGCCACCGCACGTGACGTCGATCGCAGCGACCCCGCCCGGCGAGCCTGGGTGGCCCAGGCGATCCGCGCGGTCCAGGCCGACGCCAACCGCTCCGCCGACACGCACCTGCTGCCCGTGCGGCTGCCCGAGGCCTGGGGCATCGAGCTCTACCTCAAGGACGAGTCCACCCACCCCTCGGGCTCGCTCAAGCACCGCCTCGCGCGGTCGCTGTTCCTCTACGCCCTGTGCAACGGGTGGGTCGGCCCCGAGACCCCGATCATCGAGGCGTCCAGCGGCTCGACCGCGGTCAGCGAGGCGTGGTTCGCGCGGCTGCTGGGCCTGGAGTTCATCGCGGTCATGCCGCGCTCGACCAGCCAGACCAAGATCGACCTGATCGAGCGCAACGGCGGCCGCTGCGAGTTCATCGACGACCCCGCCACGCTCTACCCCCGCGCCATCGAGCTCGCCGAGCGCCTCGGTGGTCACTACATGGACCAGTTCACCTTCGCCGAGCGCGCCACCGACTGGCGGGGCAACAACAACATCGCCGAGTCGATCTTCGAGCAGATGCGGCTCGAGCCGCACCCCGACCCCGCGTGGATCGTCACCGCCGCCGGGACCGGTGGCACCTCCGCGACCATCGGCCGGCACCTGCGGTATGGCGGACACCTGACCCGCCTGTGCGTCACGGACCCCGAGAACTCCGCCTTCTTCGACGCGTGGTGCGACGCGGACGCAGGCGTCACGACGTGCGTCGGCTCGCGGATCGAGGGCATCGGGCGTCCTCGGGTGGAGCCGAGCTTCATCGCCGGCGTCGTCGACCGGATGATCTCCGTCCCGGACGCCGCCTCCATCGCTGGCATCCACGTGCTGCGCTCCCGCACCGGGTTGTTCGCCGGAGGGTCGACCGGCACCAACCTCTTCGGGGCGCTGAAGGTGGTGTGCGAGATGCGTTCTCGCGGCCAGCAGGGGTCCGTGGTGACGCTGCTGTGCGACGGCGGCGGACGCTACGCCGACAGCTACTACTCACGAGAGTGGTTGTCCCGCAAGGGGCTCGACGTCGACCGGTGGATCCCGACCTTCGAGCGCGCGCTGGACCAGGGCGTCTGGCTCGAGCCTTGATCGCAGCGCGCGCCGAGGGTCCCGCACGCCTACATGAACAGGGCTCGGGACAACCGGGTGCCGTAGTCCGAGTCCGGGTTGGTCGTCCCGTCGCCGACCCGCTCCGCGATGGCCGCGACCGACAGGTCACGTCGCTTCGGCGCCCGGGCCGCGTCGGCCGTCGCCAGCGCGTCCGGCAACTGGGCGCTCGTGAGCTCCGTGCCGTAGGCCGGCGTCCCAGGCTGCTGCCGCCAGGACTCCTCGAGCGAGCCCGCGTCGAAACCGTCGAAGCCGGTGTCCTCGACCAGCGCCATCCCGACCCGGCGACCACGCTCGTCACCAGCCACCGCCACCGCGAGTCGATCCGGGTCGCCGGCAGGCAGGCCCTTGTCGGACAGCGCGTGGCTCCCGATCATGTTCCACGCCTTGACGACCCGGCGTCCCAGCTGCTCCGAGACCCAGAGACTCTCGGCCTGACCTGCCTCGATGCCCTCGATCACACCGTCGCGCTGCGGGTAGTAGTTGGAGGTGTCGACGACGACCGTCTCCTGAGGCAGCTCCCGGATCAGGGGGGCCAGCTGCGGGATCCGGCTCAGCGGGACGGAGAGGATGACGACCTCGGCCCCGCCGACGGCGTCCGGTGCCGAGGCCGCGCGTGCACCGTCCGCGAGCAGGTCTGCCTCGATGGTCTCGGGGCCGCGCGAGTTCGCGACCGCGACGTCGTGGCCGGCGGCGCTGAGCTTGCGCACCAGGGTCTTGCCGATGTGTCCCGTGCCGATGATGGCGATCTTCATGTGCTGTCGTTCCTCTCGTCCGTGACTCTGTGGCCGTGCTCCGTCTGCCATGTCCGTGCTCACTGGTAGAGCACGCGGTTCAGCCGCGTGAGGAAGTCCCCGTCGACCGTGCGGGTGGGGTCCTGCGCGCGGTCGGTGATGACCGCTATCGCCAGGTCCCGCCGCCCCGCCGAGCGGTCGCGCTGCGCCGCCGCCAGAGCATCGGGCACCTCCGCGGCCGTAAGGCTGGTGCAGTAGACGGGCGATCCCGGCTGCTGGCGCCAGGACTCGGCGAGGGAGCCCGCGTCGACCGCGTCGAAGCCGCTGTCCTCCACCAGGCCAAGCGCGACGCTCTTGGCGTCCTCACCGTCACCCGCGACCGGGATCGCGGTCCGCTCGGGGTCCCCCGCCTCGCGGTCTCCGTCGACGAGGCGCTGGGCGAGGATGGCGTTCCACGCCTTGAGGACGGGGCGCCCCAACTGCTCGGACACCCACTCGCTCTCGACCTGACCGCCGTCGAGGGCCTCGATCGCTCCGTCGCGGGCTGGGTAGTAGTTGCCGGTGTCGATCACCACGGTCTCGGCGGGCAGGGTGCCGACGATCGGGGCCAGGTCCGGGATGCGGCTCAGCGGGATGGAGAGGATGAGGACGTCGACGTCCGTCGCCGCCTCCTCCGCCGTCACGCCATGGGCGCCGGTCGACGTGACCTCCGCGTCCAGCGTCTCGGGGCCGCGCGAGTTCGCGATCTTGACCTGGTGACCCTTGGTCGGCAGGCGGCGGGCCAGGACGCCGCCGATGTTGCCCGCGCCGATGATGCCGATGTTCATGAGAGACCTCTCGTGGTTGTCGGGTGTCGTCCGAGCAAACGGAGAGATGGTCCGGATCATTCCGACGCGTGCCGCCCGCATGCTGCCGGGCGGTCGCCGCCATACGGCCCGATCGGTTGTCCGCCTCGACACGTCGACGTCACGCCTCGGCCACGGCCCGGCCACCTGGTGGGAGTGGGCTGGTCGCATGCGCGCTGGAGCGCCGGCGCCCGTGTGCTGGAAGGACATCGACATGGACATCGACCGCCGCCACGTCCTGGCCGGAGCGGGTGCGAGCGCCATCGGCGGCGCCGCCGTCCTGGCCTCTCCCCTGCAGGCCCAGGCCTCGTCGGGGCCGGGTCGCCGCCCCCGTCCCATGCCCAAGGCGCCCGACGTCCCCGCTGCCCGGCTGGCCCGGGACGAGCGGTTCTGGGCGAGGGTCCGCGCCGAGTACGACCTGCCCCGCGACTACGTCAACTACGAGAACGGCTACTTCGGCACCACCCCACGACGCGTCGTAGAGGAGTACAAGCACCACATCGACGTGCTGGCCCGCGACAGCTCCTACTTCATGCGCACGGCCTACCCCGCCAAGGAGCAGGCGGCCCGCGAGCGCGTCGCCCGGCTGCTGGGCGTCTCGGTCGAGGAGATCGCGCTCACCCGTGGCGCCACCGAGGCGCTGCAGAACCTGATCGGCGGCTACAACAAGCTCCGCCCGGGCGACCAGGTGCTGTACGTCGACCTGGACTACGACTCGATGCAGTACGCCATGGACTGGCTCAAGGACCGACGCGGCGTCACCGTCGTCAAGGGCGTCATCCCCGAGCCCGCCACGCACGCCTCGGTGCTCGCGTACTACGAGTCCTTCCTCAAGGCCAACCCCAAGGCCAGGCTCCTCCTCCTCACGCACCTCTCGCACCGCACCGGCCTGGTGATGCCGGTGCGGGAGATCGTCGCCATGGCGGCGGCACGGGGCGTGGACGTGATCGTGGACGCCGCCCACTCGTGGGGCCAGATCCCCTTCACCGCCAAGGATCTCGGGGCCGCGTTCGTGGGCTACAACCTGCACAAGTGGATCAGCGCGCCGCTCGGGATCGGGTTCATGTACATCCGCAAGGACCGGCTGGCCGACATCGACCGCGACCACGGCGACCAGGACTACCCCGCCACGGACATCCGCTCGCGGGTGCACACGGGCACGTCCAACAGCGCCAACCTGCTCTCCCTCCAGGTCGCGCTGGACCTGCACGAGTCCATCGGGGTCGCCAACAAGCACGCGCGCCTGCAGTACCTGCGTGACCGGTGGGTCCGCCAGGTCCGCGACGTGCCGCGGCTGCAGATCCTGACCCCCGACGACCCCCGCATGTACTCCGCGCTCACGTCGTTCCGGGTCCAGGGGCGCGTCACCAAGGCCGACACCACGGCCATGACGGCGTGGCTCATGGAGCGGCACCACATCTTCACGGTGCGCCGCGGGGGCGTCGCGAGGGGCGAGGTCGTGCGGGTCACGCCCGGCCTCTACTCCAGCGCCCGCGACAGCGACCGGATGGCCCGCGCCCTGACAGAGATCACCCGCGTCTTCTGAGCCCGGCCCGCCATCGCGCCGGCCGAGGGGTGGGCGCAGGTTGGCGGCATACGACCGGTCGTGATGGGCTGGGCCGTATGACGACTGCGCCCGACGCCACCCCCTCCTCCGACCTCCCGCGCCGCGCCCAGGACGTGCAGGCCGCACTGGACGAGGCCGGCGTCGAGAGCCGGGTGCGGGTGCTGGAGGAGCCCGCCCGCACGGCCAAGGACGCAGCGGAGGCGATGGACTGCGAGGTCGGCGCCATCGCCAACTCGCTGGTGATCATGGCCGACGGCGCGCCCATCCTGGCGATGACCAGCGGCGCGCACCGGGTCGACTTCGAGGTGCTCGAGCGCGCGCTCGGCGTCGTCGAGGTGCACATGGCGTCCGCCGACGAGGTGCGCTACGCCACGGGGCAGGTCATCGGTGGCGTCGCCCCGGTCGGGCACCCCGCTCCCCTGCGCACCGTCGTCGACGAGGCGCTGCGGCAGCACGAGCAGTTGTGGGCCGCGGGCGGGACGCCGGACACGTTGTTCCCCATCACCTTCGACGAGCTCGTCCGCGTCACGGGCGGCGAGGTCGTGCAGGTCGCCGGCGACTGAGCCGGCTGTCAGGAGGCGGGTGCGGCGCCCTCACCGTTGAGGGCCCAGCCGGAGCGCAGCATCTCTCGCAACCCCTGCTCGACGGACCCGTCCGCAGACTCCGTGCCCGCCGCCCACACGACGGCCAGCGTCCCGAGATAGAGGTCCCGACCACGGATCCCCTTGCGCGCGTGGCCGTCTCGCTGCGCCGCCGCCAGGAAGCGGTCGGTGGTGGCGATCACGTCCTGGCAGGTCGGCGCGAGGGGGGATCCCTGCTCGCGCAGCGCCGATCGGAGCGGGTCGGGCAGTCCGTCATACGCCCGCATGAAGGCACTGACCGCGTCGAGCCACCGCTCCAGTGCCACCCGGGAGTCCGACTCGCCGTCCTCGATGGCGACCCGCTCGCGCTCGAGGTCCGGGCTGCGCGCCTCCATGACCGCGGCGACCAGCGCCTCGCGGCTCGGGAAGTGGCGATAGAGGGTGCCCGCGCCGACCCCGGCGCGCTTGGCGATGGCGTCCATCGACACCTCGACCCCCAGGTCCGCGAACCCCTCCTCGGCGACCGCGATGATGTGCGCCCGGTTCCGCTGCGCGTCGGTGCGCGTGGGCCTGCTGGCTGCGGGTGTAGTCATGGCTCTGGATCCCTCTGGGTTTGCGTAGCGGAGATGCTCTCCGTATCGTGGACGGTGAAACGGAGACCTTCTCCTCATTCTCGCCTAGGAAGCCCATGAAGACCAATCCGCTCCGCGACGCCACCGCCTCCCCCACCCCGGACGCCATGCGGCACGCCCTGTCCGCGTTCCCCACCGGCATCGCCGTCGTGGCCGCGCAGGTCCAGGGGCGGACGGTCGGGCTGCTGGCCAGCTCGTTCAGCTCGGTGTCGCTCGACCCGCCGCTCGTGTCGCTGGCCTTCGCCCGCACCTCGACCACCTGGCCGGTCCTGCGGCAGGCGGACCGCTGGGGCATCAGCGTCCTCGGCGACGGGGACGAGTCGCTCATCCGGCCGCTGAGCCGCCCGGCCGACTCCCGGTTCGACGGCATCGCGACCCACACCGGCGCTGACGGCAGCGTCCTGATGGCCGGCGCCATGGCGACCTTCACCGTCGCGCGGCACGCCGAGATCGACGCCGGCGACCACGTCCTCACGCTCCTGCGGGTCCTCGGCCTGCACCGCGACGCCCACCAGTCACCGCTCGTCTTCCACGGCAGCACCCTGCGCCGGCTCGCCGCCTGACCCCCCGAGAACGCCAGAAGGAACCCCATGAGTGACCGTCAGATGATCCTCGGCCTGCAGCTCGGCAACGCCTACGGCTCCCAGGCGATGGCCTGGCGCGCGCCGGGCGTCGACCCGAGCAACTACACGAGCTTCGACGCGCAGGTGCGCTACGCCCAGGCCGCCGAGCGCGGCAAGGTGCAGTTCTTCTTCCTCCCCGACTTCGCGGGCCTCACCAGCGACCTCACCCACGAGGCGCCGATGCTGACCCTCGACCCCCTGCTGACGATCGCCGCCGCCGCCCGCGCCACCGAGCGCATCGGGTTCGTGTCCACGGGATCCACGACCTTCAGCGAGCCGTACACCCTGGCGCGCCAGTTCAAGACCCTCGACATCATGAGCCACGGCCGGATCGGCTGGAACGCCGTCACCACCAGCGACGCCACCGTGGCCGCCAACCACGGCGCCGAGATCGCGCCGCGGCCGGAGCGCTACCAGCGGGCCCACGAGACCATCCAGATCGTGCAGGCCCTGTGGGGCAGCTGGGGCAAGGACGCCTGGCTCAAGGACGTGGAGCAGGGGCTCTTTGCCGACCCGGACCAGATCAGGCCGATCAACCTGCAGGGGCAGTATGTCGCCTCGCGGGGCCCGCTGCCGATCCCGCCGTCCGAGCAGGGCCAGCCCGTCATCTTCTCCGCAGGCGGTGGCGAGTACGGCCTCGGCATCGCGGGCCGCTATGCCAGCGGGGTCGTGGGGGCCGCCTACACGATCGAGGATGCCCGCGCCCAGCGCCAGGCCGCCCGCGACGCCGCCGAGCAGGCGGGTCGGGACCCAGACGAGGTGAAGTACTTCGCCGGCGTCATGCCCGCGATCGCCCCCACCGTGCGCGAGGCCGTGGACCGGCGCCTGCGCATCGGCGAGTTCCTGCTGCCGACGCGGGTGCCCTACCTCGGCTCCATGCTGGGCATCCCGCTGAGCCCCTCCCAGATCGACGAGCCACTCACGCCCGAGCAGCTGTCGGCCGCTCGTCCCAGCCCGTTCGACCCCCGCTCCCCGCGCGCGCTGGAGGTGGCGCGCGAGGGGTGGACGATCCGCGAGATCCTCGCCCACGGTGTCATCGACTACCACCCCACGCCGGTGGGCCCGGCCTCCGTGACGGCCGATCACCTGCAGGAGTGGTTCGAGGCAGGCGCGGCCGACGGCTTCTGGATCTCGATCGACGCCTACGAGGACGGGATCGATACCTTCGTCGACGAGGTCGTCCCGATCCTGCAGGAGCGCGGCCTGTTCCACACCGAGTACGAAGGCACCACGCTGCGCGAGCACCTCGGCGTCCCCGAGCAGTACGGTCTCGACCCGCGCGTCAGCTAGTCCGCGCGCGGCGCACCCCACTGCCTCCGCGCGTGCACAACTGCTGCACAACGAGACGCGCCGCCCTCGAATTCCGTTGTGCCCCAACGCTCGGCCTCGGCGGGGTGCCGTCATCTGCAGCAGTTGTGCACGCCACTGCCCCCGGCCAGGCGCTACCCGTCCAGGCGCACGTCCTCGTGGCGCTGCTCGTCGAGGTGACGCCGGATGGAGCGACGGAGCGAGTCGTGGGCAGGGCCCAACGCTGTCGTCTCGCCATAGAACGCGTCCGGGTCGTAGCGCCATACCGGCAGCCCGACGTGAGCGGCGTCCTCCCACTCATAGCGCGCGAACACGTGTGCGTGCAGGAATCCGTCGGTGTTGCCGAGGATCTCGTAGTTGAGGCGGCGAAAGGCGGAGTCGTGCTCCCGGCACGCTGCCGAGACGGCCTCTCCCAGCCGGTCCATCGAGTCGAGGAACCGCAGCCGTCGTGGCCGTGGCAGGTCCGTGAGCTGACCGATGGTCGGGTCGTCGACGAGCAGGACGCAGTAGCCGGGGAGGAACTGGGCGTCCCCGATCGCGGCGAAGCTCTCTGGGAGGCGGGCGATGACGGTGGGGTTGGCCCCGGCGAGCGCAGCGCCGATGCGGTCCCGCCGCCAGTCCTCGGTCATGCGGCCACCCTAGGCCTCCGTCGTCGCCGGCCCGGATCTGGGTCGCGACGGGCGTGGCGAGGCTCCCCGTGGTTGGGTAACGTGCACAACTGCTGCACATCGGGACGCGCCGCCCGCGAATTCTGTTGTGCCCCAACGCGCAGGCTACGCGGGTTGCCGCTATCTGCAGCAGTTGTGCACGACCACGCCCGTCACCGAGCGCATCGGGCTCGCCGCGCAGGCGTGGGGGCGGGCCAGGCGGATGGGCGGGCTAGGAGAGCGGGCCCTTCACGTCATACGTGGCGCAGACGAACGACCGGTTGCGGGTCACCTCGGTGAGCTCCAGCGCGAATCGCCGTGGGAACAAAGGCCGCCCGGATCCCAGGGTCACGCCGGCGATCGACACGACGAGCTGGTCGAGCAGCCCGGCGTCGGCGAACTGCGCCGCCAGGTCACCGCCCCCGACCACCCACACGTCCTTGCCGTCAGCGGCCTCGACGAGTGCGGCGTGCACGCCCCCGACGTCGCCCTGCGCCCACCGCAGGTCGGCGCCGTCGATGCCGGGCAGCTCGGCGTGGCTGAGCACCCAGGCGGGCACGGCGTACGGCCACTGCTCCCCCGCCGTCTCGAGGTGGCGACGCAGCCACTCGTACGTCGTCCGCCCCATGACGAGCGCGCCGACCCCGGCCATGAACGCGTCGTGGCTGTTGGGGCCGGCGTGATCGATGTCCTGGACGAAAAGCCATTCGAGAGAGTCGTTCTCGTCGGCGAGGTAGCCGTCGAGCGTCGTGGCGGTGTAGAAGATCGTGCTGGTCATGCGTCGAAGCCGGTCATGCGGATCACGCGGGCCGGGACGCCGGCGACGATCGCGTTGGCGGGCACGTCCTTGGTCACCACGGCGCCGGCGCCGACGATCGCGCCGTCCCCGATGGTCACGCCCGGCACGAGGGTGACCGAGGCGCCCAGCCAGACCTTGCGGCCGATCACGATCGGCGCGGGGATCATGTCGGCGCGCCGGTCCGGGTCGACGCCGTGGTCGAGCGTCGTCAGCGTGCTGCCGTGCCCGATCAGCGAGCCGTCCCCGATGGTGATGCCCCCGGCGTCCTGGAAGCGGCAGCCGATGTTGATGAACACGTCCTCGCCGAGGTGCAGGTTCTTGCCGAACTCGCTGTAGAACGGCGGGAACACCGCCAGCGACTCCGGCACCGGCCGCCCGGTCAGCTCGCTCATCAGGGCCCGCACCTCCTCGGGGGTGCGGTAGGAGCCGTTCAGCTTCGCCAACGTCCGCAACGCCTCCTGGGACGCCGCGTGCATGAACCGGTGCGCCTCCGAACCGTCCTCGATCACGGCACCGCTGTTGCAGTGGTCCAGAAATTCGGCTCTTCTGACGCTTCCGT
>NZ_DKGR01000016.1:0-3484 GCF_002453335.1 Arsenicicoccus sp. UBA6765 | reverse complement strand
CGTCGAACGGGGGCAACCTCAGGAGGAAACCCTCACGATCGTGGGAGGGGGCGGGGGAGCGGGAACAACGGGACGGGGAGGCGGGGTCAGGGGAGACGGTCGGCGGGGAGGTAGCCCGCGATCGCCAGCGCCGCCACGTTGGTGGCCGTCTCCAGCGCCTCGTCCGCCGCCCGCTGCAGCCGCTGCAGCGTCGCCGACCGGCGCCCCGCCTCGCCCGCCACCAGCGACGGGTCGGCGGCCTCGAGCCCCAGGTCGGCGATGCGCCCGACCGTCGCGGCCAGGGTGATCACGGACACCGCGCGGGCGGGCAGGTCGGGCGGCAGGCCCCAGCGCCGCGAGCCCAAGGCCTCGTCGGCCACGTCCCGCGCGGCCGCGCCCCACACCGATCCCAGTGACGCGAGATCCTCGGTCGCCGAGGCGATCTCGCCCCGCAGGGCCCGTTCCGCCTCGCGGACCGACAGCATCTCCAGCCGGTGGGTCGGCACCGGGTCGCAGTCGTATGCCGTGAACCGCGCCGCCCACCCGACGTCCCCCGCAGGCCCGAACGGCTCGACGGTCGGGACCAGCGCCACGCCCAGCGCGGGGGAGTAGCAGCACTCGCCCGCCTCGGCCGCCGCCCCCGCCAGCTCCGGGTTGCCGCGCGGCACCGAGGCGGTGGCTCCGGCGCGGGGCAGGGCCACCGCCACGACGCGCTCGCCGAGGGTGCTCCAGTCCTGCACGCGCTCGGCTCCGGAGACGTGGTCCAGCTCGGCCGCCGCGGCCACCAGGGCGCGATCGAGGGGCAAGCGGCCGGCATACGCGCTCGTCACCCACAGGGACAGCCGACACGACAGGGGCAGCTCGGACATCCCGTCCATCGTAGGCGCGCGAGGTGCCATAGGGTCGGAGCATGAGCGACGTCCTCGAGTTCGACGATGTCACGGTCCGCCGTGGCGACACCACGCTGGTCGAGGGGATCGACTGGGAGATCGAGGAGGGGCAGCGCTGGGTCGTGCTGGGCCCCAACGGTGCTGGCAAGTCGACGCTGCTGCAGCTGGCCGCCGCGCGCATGCACCCGACGAGCGGCTCGGCGAGCGTCCTGGGCGAGACCCTGGGCGCGGTCGACGTCTTCGAGCTGCGTCCCCGCATCGGCATCGCCAGCGCCGCCACCGCCGAGCGCGTCCCCCTTTCGGAGCGGGTGCGCGACGTGGTGCTGACGGCGACCTACGCGGTGATCGGGCGCTGGCGCGAGAGCTACGACGAGCTGGATGAGGAGCGCGCCGACGAGCTGCTCGGGACCCTCGGCGTGGCGCACCTGGCGGACCGGACCTTCGGCACGCTGAGCGAGGGGGAGCGCAAGCGCGTCCAGATCGCCCGCGCCCTCATGGCCGACCCCGAGCTGATGCTCCTCGACGAGCCCGCCGCCGGCCTCGACCTCGGCGGCCGTGAGGACCTGGTGCGTCGCCTCGGCGAGCTCGCCCAGGACGTCATGTCACCGGCCCTGGTCCTGGTCACCCACCACGTCGAGGAGATCCCGCCGGGCTTCACCGACGTGCTGCTCCTGCGCGACGGCATGGTCGTGGCCGCCGGGCCGCTCGAGCTCACCCTCACCGAGGACAACCTGTCCGAGACCTTCGGCCTGCCCCTGGTCCTCGAGCAGCACGGCGAGCGGTATGCCGCCCGCGCCCGCCCCGACGGGGAGTGACCGTCCCCGCGCGGATCACCCCCACGACGATGACCCACGCGGGGAACCGCAGGGGCGCGGGGGGCGTCATACAAGTGTCCGCGCCGCAGGCGCACCCCGTGGTGCCCGGCGTGCTGGAGACGAGGAGAGTAGGACGACATGGAGTGGTTCGCTGACAACGGCTGGCTGGCCTGGGTGGGACTGGCCCTGATCCTGGGGGCCATCGAGGCGGCCAGCGTCGACTTCTTCTGGCTGATGCTGGCGGGAGGCTCCCTGGCGGGAGCCGTCACGGCCGCGCTGGGCGGCGGGTTCGCGGTGCAGGTCGTCGTCGCCGTGGTGGTCGCCCTGCTGCTCGTCCTCCTGGTGCGGCCCATGGTCAAGCGACGGTTCAGCGTCGCGCCGGACACCAGCATCGGTGCTGGTGCCAACATCGGGCGCGCAGCCCTGGTCACCGAGACGGTGACCACCACGAGCGGGCTGATCAAGCTCGCGGGGGAGACGTGGACGGCGCGCACCCAGGCGGGGCAACCCGCCATACCCCCGGGCCAGGAGGTCCGGGTGGTGTCCATCGAGGGGGCTACCGCCGTCGTTGCCGACGCTGCGGACAGCCGGGAAGGCATCTGACCCATGGAGACCCTGATCGTCCTCGGCATCCTGGTCCTCTTCGCGGTGATCGTCATCGCCAAGACCATCAAGATCGTGCCGCAGCAGACCGCCCTGATCATCGAACGGCTGGGCGGCTACTCGCGGACGCTGACGGCAGGCCTGCACCTGCTCGTCCCGTTCTTCGACAAGGTGCGCGCCAACATCGACCTGCGCGAGCAGGTGGTGTCCTTCCCGCCGCAGCCCGTGATCACGAGCGACAACCTGGTCGTCTCCATCGACACGGTCATCTACTACTCGGTGATCGACGCCAAGTCCGCCGTCTACGAGATCGCCAACTTCATCCAGGGCATCGAGCAGCTGACGGTCACCACGCTCCGCAACGTCATCGGATCCCTCGACCTCGAGCAGACGTTGACCTCGCGCGACCAGATCAACGCGCAGCTGCGCGGTGTCCTCGACGAGGCCACCGGCAAGTGGGGCATCCGCGTCAACCGCGTCGAGCTCAAGGCCATCGACCCGCCGCACTCCGTGCAGGACTCGATGGAGAAGCAGATGCGCGCCGAGCGTGACCGCCGCGCCGCGATCCTCACGGCCGAGGGCGTCAAGCAGTCCCAGATCCTGACCGCCGAGGGCGAGAAGCAGTCCTCGATCCTGCGCGCCGAGGGCTCGGCCCAGGCCCGCATCCTCGAGGCGCAGGGTCAGTCCCGCGCCATCACGCAGGTCTTCGACGCCATCCACCGCGGCAAGCCCGACCAGAAGCTCCTCGCCTACCAGTACCTCCAGGTCCTGCCGCAGCTCGCCCGCGGCGACGCCAACAAGCTGTGGGTCATCCCGTCCGAGCTCACCGAGGCGCTCAAGGGCATCGGCTCCGCGCTCGGCGGCACCGACACCAAGGGCGGCGGCTGGGGCAGCGACGCGTCCGACCCCTACACGCCGGCGGACGCCGAGCTGTCCCGCGCGGCCTTCGACGACGTGCAGCTGCAGGACCCGGCCGAGGCCCTGCGTGAGGCCCGCAGCCAGGCGCAGGCCACCGAGCGCGAGGCCGAGGACCACGCCCAGGACCGCCGTCGCGGCGGGGCCTCCGCGTCCATGCCGTCGGCAGCGGCCCCCGCGGCGGACCCGGTCACCACGCCCGGGCAGCCCGACCTGGCCCCGGACGTGACCACGGACCCCGCCGGTATGCCGACGGCGCCGACCGAGGCGATGCCCGCCGCC
>NZ_DKGR01000017.1:225344-313380 GCF_002453335.1 Arsenicicoccus sp. UBA6765 | reverse complement strand
CACGGATCAGTCAGGAGAGCCCGATTTGGGCGAGCCACGGCCAGACCCGGTCGGGGGTCGTCCAGATCGTGATGGCCCGCGTGGATCGCCAGTCGTGGTCCTCGATCAGCTCGTCGCCGCTGAGCGTCGCGGACACCTCGTCCGGGGTGGCGCCCCAGGTGCGTCGCTCGTGGCTGTGCAGCGGCCCCGTCGCGAGGTGGGCGGCCATGCGCGCCGCGCCGGCCAGGTTGTCCTTGAGTCGATCACCCAGTGCCATGGCACCAGCCTAGGTCGAGTCGGGTCAGTACGGTCGGTAAGGTCCGCCGCCGCGAAGGCTCTTGACCCCGGGGACCCCGGCAAGACCGCCGTATGTCGCCTGGGCGTAGCGGGCCCCCGCCATGATCTGGGCGACCGGGTCGTTGCGCTCCGTGCGCGTGGGCAGCGCGAACGCGTCGAAGGTCGGGCCGATCGTCTGCATCAGGCCGAACGACGGCATGCCGGCGGCGGCGTTGCGGTCGTAGGTGTTGACGACCCCGACGTCACCGCCGGACTCGTTGTAGATGATGATCGCGAGGTTCTCCGCGTCCTGCGCACCCTGGGGGTAGCCGTTGGCGTAGAGCAGCCCGAGGGCCTCGCCGATCTGGCGGCTGAGCTGCGGCGACACGGTGTGCCCGTTGCCGATGACCGGGGTGCCGGGGCGGACGGTGCGCACGACCCGGCCGTCCGCCAGGACGACGAACGAGCCGTCGGCGACCGCGCGCCTCGTGTCCGCGTCGGTGAGGGTGGTCGCCTGGGTCCGGGCGGCGGTGAGGGCGTCGAGCGCGCGCTGCTGGGCCTCGACGGCGTCCGCGAGCGCGGCGTCGGCGGTCGTGCGTCGGTCGTCGGCCAGGCTCGTGGCGGTCTCGGCGCGCACGGCCGGCACCGCGATGGCGGCGGCAGCGGCGGACGGGGTGAGCGGCGCGGTGGCTGCCTCGGTGGCGGGACGCCCGCCGGCGGCGGAGGCCACGGACCGGGTCTGGGCCTCGACGGTCTGCTCCCAGGCGCGGTGAGCCGCGGTGGCCTCGGCGTGCGTCTGCTGCAGCGTGGCGCGGGTGCGGGCCTCGGCGGTGCGCGCGGACGCGAGACCGGCCTTGGCGGTGCGGGTGGTGGCGCTGTCGATGGGCCGGGCCGCGAGGAGTGCACCGGGCACCGCGACGGGCCGCAGCAGCCGGGAGACCGTGGCTGCGGGCAGGGCCGAGCGTGCGGTGGAGCGGGACGCCGTGTCCTTGTCGCGCGCGGCGAGCGCCGCCTGCACGACCGGGCGGGAGGACGGCGCGGGCGCCGCCTCGACCGCCGAGGCGGCGGGGGCCTGGCCGGAGATGTCGGTCGTCACCACGGCGGTGGTGGCAGCCACGGCGAGGGTGACGGCGACGAGGCCGGGGGTGGACGGACGGCGCGCGGAGGCGCGATGGCGAGGGTGATGACGCATGGGGGCCGATCAGGGAGGGGGCGGCGGTCAGGTGCTGCGATGCTGCGGGCACAGCGGCGCCGGGGCCGTGAGGCCGGGGACGGGGCCGCCAGGGCGCCAGCACGCATGAGATGGGCCGACGCGGGGCGCGTGCTGACTCGTTCGGGGCGAGGCACGCTCTCGCTACCATAACGCTCCGGACTCGGTGGTCCGAATCGACCGAGCACAGCTGTGTGACCTGGGCAACGCCCATCCGGGTGAACTAGTTGCGATCTGCAGCCGTCAGTGGCGCTGCGCGACCTGCTCGTCCTGCCCCACATCGTCTGCGCCGTTGCGCGACTCGTCGTCGGCGTCACCGGTGGCCCGGTCCCGGGTGGCTCGCAGGCTCGTGACCGTGACGATCGCGAGCACCGCCACGATGAACACCAGCGACCAGGCGGTGGGCACGGTGGGGACGCGCGGCCAGATGCCGTGGGCCCAGTGCAGGATCAGCTTGACGGCGATGAAGCCCAGGATGATCGCGAGCCCGTGGCCGAGGTGCACGAGGCGGGACAGCGCGCCCTCGAGCACGAAGTACAGCGCGCGCAGGCCCAGCAGGGCGAAGGCGTTGGTGGCGAAGACGAGGTAGGGGTCGCCGGTGATGCCGTAGACCGCGGGCACCGAGTCGATGGCGAAGATGATGTCGGTGCCGAGCACGGCGAGGGTGACGACGGCGAGCGGGGTGAGGGCGCGGCGCCCGGCGTCCCGCACCGTCATCCGGGTGCCGCGATAGTCGCCGGTGACCGGCCACACGCGGTTGATGAGCCGGACGACCGGCATCTCGGCGACGGGGGTGTGCTCGGCGTCGCTCATCGCGTCACGCGCCACCTTGACCGCCGTCACGAGCAGGATGATCCCGAAGAGCAGGAAGGCCCAGTCGAAGCTCGCGATCAGCTGGGCGCCGAGGGCGATGAAGATGCCGCGCAGGACCAGGGCCCCGGCGACGCCGATGAGCAGCACGCGCTGCTGCAGCTCCTTGGGGACCGCGAAGCCCGCCAGCAGGAGCATGAAGATGAACAGGTTGTCGACCGAGAGCGACTTCTCGACGAGGTAGCCCGTGTAGTACTCCATCCCGATCTGCGACCCGTGCTGGGTCCAGACCCAGGCGCCGAAGAGCAGGGGGAGCGCGATGTAGAACGCCGACCAGCCGATCGCCTCGCGCATGGAGACGGCGTGCGGCTTGCGGGTCAGCAGGAAGTCGAGCGCGAACAACGCCAGCACGGCGCCCAGGGTCACGGCCCACAGCATCGGGGTGCCGATGCTGTCGAGGGCACCGCCCGTGGCGGCGGCCGGGCTCGCGGCGGGCGCGGCGGCATACGGCAGGGACAGGGTCAGCATGAGATGGGGTTCCTCAGATCGTCGTATGGCGGTCTGAGGTCTCCTTCACCCGCGCCAGGCGCCGGGCCCCCGTCCGAGGCCGCCGTCTGACGTGGCCGCCGGAATGACCGGATCGGGACTGGGAAGTACTCCCCTCGGCGAGCAACCCTAGGCGCCGGCCCTGGGCGTTCCCTGGATGTCCGGAGGCTCGGGAGGGCTCGGGAGGGGCTCGCGAGCAGCTCGCGACGGCGGTGTGATCTCGTCCACATCCTCTGGTGAGGATGGCCTAACTGAGGTTAGCCTTGCCGACATGATCGTCTGCCACTGCCGCATCGTGCGCGACACCGAGATCCTCGATGTCGCCGCGGCAGGGGTGCCCACCCTCGGAGCCATCTGCCGGTCTACCGGCGCCGGCACCGTGTGCGGCGGGTGCGTCCCGGCGGTGCGATCGCTGCTCCAGAGGTTCCGGGAGGACACGTTCGAGCCCGTCGGCGCTAGGCTGACGCTCGAGCACGCACTGACGCCGCAGTTCGCGCGTCTCGCGTCCGTCCAATCGGCCCTGGAGGATTCACATGCAGCCGCGTAGCCCACGGATCATCGAGCTCCTCAACGAGGCGCTGACCTTCGAGCTCACCGTCGTCAACACCTACTTCCTGCACGCGCGCATGCTCGACAACTGGGGCCTGCCCAAGCTCGGCAAGGTGTTCTACGACCTGTCGATCGGCGAGATGAAGGACGCGGACGAGCTCATCGAGCGGATCCTGATGTTCGACGGTCACCCCAACGTGCAGCGCCTCAACCCGATCAGCATCGGCGAGTCCGCCGAGGAGATGCTGCGGCTCGGCCTGGCCAGCGAGGTGGCCGCCGTCGCGCAGTTCAACGGCGCGGCCGAGGAGTGCCACGCGCTCGGCGACCACGCCACGGCCTCGATCTTCGAGGAGATGGCGCGCGACGAGGAGACCCACGCCGACTGGTTCGAGGGCCAGCTGGACGCGGTCGCCCGCACCGGCGTCGAGAACTACCTCGCGATGCAGCTCGCTCCGGGCGAGGCACCCTGACGCTCGCCGTTCGCAGCGGTCAGAAGTACCACGGGAAGGGCGACCAGTCCGGGTCGCGCTTCTCCAGGAACGAGTCCCGCCCCTCGACGGCCTCGTCGGTCATGTAGGCCAGGCGCGTCGCCTCACCGGCGAACACCTGCTGACCGACGAGGCCGTCGTCGGTCAGGTTGAAGGCGAACTTCAGCATCCGCTGCGCCTGCGGGCTCTTGCCCATGATCTCCGTCGCCACCTGCAGCGCCTCGCGCTCCAGGTCGGCGTGGTCGGCCACGATGTTGACCGCACCCATCCGGTGCATGTCCTCGGCGGTGTAGGGCCGGCCGAGGAAGAAGATCTCGCGGGCGAACTTCTGCCCGACCTGCTTGGCCAGGTAGGCCGAGCCGTAGCCGGCGTCGAACGAACCCACGTCGGCGTCGGTCTGCTTGAACCTGGCGTTCTCGCGCGAGGCGATCGTGAGGTCGCAGACGACGTGCAGGCTGTGACCACCGCCGGCCGCCCAGCCGTTGACCACGGCGACGACGACCTTGGGCATGGTGCGGATCAGGCGCTGCACCTCGAGGATGTGCAGCCGCCCGCCGGCGGCCTTGACCCGCGCCTCGTCCACCGCGGCGGCGGTCTCGTCGGTGCTGCCCTCGACGGCGTACTGGTAGCCGCTGCGGCCACGGATGCGCTGGTCACCGCCGGTGCAGAAGGCCCAGCCGGCGGTGGTGGCCGACTGGCCGGTGCGGGGCGTGGGGCCGTTTCCGGTCAGCAGCACGACGCCCACGTCCGGCGTCATCCGCGCATGGTCGAGCGCGCGGTAGAGCTCGTCGACGGTGTGCGGCCGGAAGGCGTTGAGGATCTCGGGGCGGTCGAACGCGATGCGGACCACGCCGTTGGCGCTGCGGGACGGGCCGCCCACGCGGCGGTGGTAGGTGATGTCGGTGAAGCCGAAGCCCTCCACCTCCGCCCACTCGGCGGGGTCGAAGGTCTCGCTGACGAAGTCCAGGGCGCTCACGGACCCGAGGATAGCCGCGCGGTCCGATGGCGGCGGCCCGCGGGCGGCATACGGTGGAGGTATGCCGATCCCCGAGTTCATCGTCGAGCTGCGCCGCCACGTCGGTCACGCACCCCTGTGGCTGACCGGAGTGACCGCCGTGGTGCTGCGTGGGGAGGGCGACGAGCAGGAGGTCCTGCTGGTGCGGCGCGCCGACACCGACGAGTGGAGCCCCGTGACGGGCATCGTCGAGCCCGGCCAGGAGGTGCACGAGGCGGCCGTCCGCGAGGTGCAGGAGGAGGCGTCCGTCGTCGCCGCGGTCGAGCGGCTCGTGTGGGTGTCGACCACGGAGCCGGTGCGGCACGCCAACGGTGACCAGGCGCAGTACGTCGACCACACCTTCCGGCTGCGGTGGGTGTCGGGGGAGCCGGCGGTCGGCGACGACGAGAACCTCGAGGCGCGCTGGTGGCCGGTGCGCGGGGTGCGGGAGGGCGTGCCGCCGATGCGGGACCACTTCGGGGACCGGGTGCGGGTGGCGCTGGACGACCCGTCCGACGTCCTCCTCGGACCTACCTCAGGTCGTCACGTCCGCCGGGGTTAGCGCGCCGGGCGGATGTGACGACCTGAGGTAGGCACATCGACCGGGGTTGGACGGGGGTCAGGACGGTGGCGTGGGCTGCCCGGCCTGCCACAGCGCCCACGCGCTGACCGCCAGCAGGACGGCGCAGATCGCCGCGACGACGAGGTAGGTGAGGCGCCGGCGCGCGTGCTCCGGCTCGCCGGCACGGGCCGCACGGGCGCGTGCGAACCTCCCCGCGTAGTGCTGGAACCACAGGTCGTTCGGGCGGGCGGCGCCATACCCGGCCACCAGGGTGAGGATCGCCAGGACGATCACGAAGGCCATGAGGCGGTCGGCTCCTCTCGGACGGCTCGGGGCGCAGGCGGGGGATGATGGGTCGTATGCCGACCCGCGTGCTGCCAGCCCTCGACGAGCTGCTCGGACAGATGTCTGTCGTCACGATCCCCCTCCACGCACGGTTCCGCGGGGTGACACACCGTGAGGCCGTGCTGCTCGACGGTCCGGCGGGGTGGGGGGAGTTCGCGCCGTTCCTGGAGTACGAGCCCCGCGAGGCCGCGCGCTGGCTCGCCGCAGCGGTCGAGGCGGCGTGGGTGGGCTGGCCGGACCCCGTGCGCGAGGTCGTGCCGGTCAACGCCACCGTCCCGGCGGTGGCTGCCGGTGAGGTGGCGGGGGTCGTCGCGCGCTTCGACGGCTGCCGGACCGCCAAGGTCAAGGTGGCCGAGCGCGGCCAGTCGCTCGACGACGACCTCGCCCGGGTCGCCGAGGTGCGGCGGGTGATGGGGCCGGACGCGCGGGTGCGGGTCGACGCCAACGGCGGCTGGTCCGTCGACGACGCGCTGTGGGCCCTGGATGCCTTGTCACGCCACGGGCTGGAGTACGCCGAGCAGCCCTGCGCCACCGTCGAGGAGCTCGCCGCCCTGCGGATCGCCCTGGCCCGCAACGGGATCGACGTGCCGGTCGCGGCCGACGAGTCCATCCGCAAGGCCGAGGACCCGCTGCTCGTCGCCCGGCTCGAGGCTGCCGACATGGTCGTCGTCAAGGTCGCCCCGCTCGGAGGGGTGCGTGCGGCCCTGGGCGTCGTCGAGGCGTGCGGGCTGCCCGCCGTCGTGTCGTCCGCCCTCGACACCTCGGTCGGCATCCGCGCCGGCGTCGCCCTGGCCGCCGCGCTGCCCTCGCTCGAGCACGCCTGCGGGCTGGGCACGGTCGCGCTGCTGGACGGCGACGTCGCCGCTGCGCCCCTCGTGCCGAGGGGCGGGGCGCTCGGCATACGGCCGGTGGAGGTGTCGCGCAACCGGCTGGAGGCGCTCGCGGCGCCGCCGGACCGGGTGCGGTGGTGGCGGGAGCGGGTCGCCGCGTGCCATGCGGAGCTGGCCTCGTCGTCTGGCAGCATCGGGGCATGAACCCCTCCCAGGCCCTCGCCGAGGTCCTCGTCGACGAGCTGGTCCGCCACGGCGTGACCGACGTCGTCCTCTGCCCCGGATCCCGTTCTGCGCCACTGGCCTACGCCGTGCACGACGCGGACCGGGCCAGTCGCGTGCGGCTGCACGTGCGGGTCGACGAGCGGTCCGCCGGGTTCCTCGCGCTGGGTCTGGCCAAGGTGTCCCGGCGGGTCGTCCCGGTCATCACGACCTCCGGCACCGCCGTCGCCAACCTGCACCCCGCCGTCCTCGAGGCGCACCACGCGGGCGTGCCGCTGCTCGTCCTGTCCTGCGACCGCCCGGCGGAGCTGCTGCGGACGGGCGCCAACCAGACCACGGTGCAGCCGGGCCTGTTCGGCGAGGCGCTGCGGTGGCGGCACGAGATCCCCGCCCCGGAGCGGCGGGCCGGTCAGACGGCCGTATGGCGCTCCGCCGTCTCGCGGGCCTGCGCCGCGGCGGCTGGGGCCCTCACGGGCTGGGCCGGCCCGGTGCACCTGGACGTCGGGCTGCGAGACCCGTTGACGCCGGACGACTCTCACGACTGGCCGGAGTCCTTGGAGGGACGGCCGGGCGGCGATCCGTGGACGGCGGTCGCGTCCCGTGCGTCACGGACGGCGCCGGGGATCCCCCACGGTGCGGGGGTGGACGACGTGCCCCGGACCGTCGTGGTGCTCGGCGACCTCCCGGAGCCTGCGATGGCCGACGAGGCGGTCCGGCTCGCGGCGGCGGCGGGGTGGCCTGTGGTGGCCGAGCCCTTCGGCCTCATGGACCGGACGTCGGTGCTGCCGCACGGTCCGCTCCTGCTGACCTGCCGGCCGTGGCTCGAGTCCCATCTGCCGGCGCGGGTTCTCGTGGTGGGGCGCCTCACGCTGACCCGCGACGTGGCGGCTCTGATGCGCCTCGTCGATCGGGTCGAGTGCGTGACGCCGGTCCCCGACTGGCCGGATCCCTCCGCCCGCGTCGGTCGCGTCCACGCGTGGGAGGCGTTGTCCGCCACCGAGATCCGCCCGCGCTCTGCGGAGGACGCGGAGTGGAGCGCGCGCTGGCGCGAGGCCGGCCGGCGGCTCGCCGCGACGCCGCTGTGGGCGGCCGACGAGCCGTCCGGGCTGGCGGTGGCGTCCGCCGTCCTCGAGACGCTGGCCGAGCTGCCCGGCGCGGCAACGCTGTTCGTCGGCTCGTCCCAGTCCGCGCGTGACCTCGACTGGGCGTCAGCGGGATTCGCGACGCCCGTGACGGTCGTCGCCTCCCGAGGACTGGCCGGCATCGACGGGTGCGTCTCCACCGCAACGGGTCTCGCGCTGGCCGGCGACGGTCCGACGGTGGCGCTGATGGGTGACCTGACCTTCCTGCACGACGCCAACGGTCTGCTGATCGGCCCCCACGAGCCGGTGCCCGAGCTGACGATCGTCGTCGTCAACGACGACGGCGGCGCGATCTTCTCCACGCTCGAGCACGGGGACCCGTCTCGTGCAGCGCAGTTCGAGCGCGTCTTCGGCACACCGACGGGCACCGACCTGGCCGCCCTCTGCGCCGCGCACCGGGTCGCGCACGAGCGGGTGACCACGATCCCGGCGCTGCGGGATGCGTTGCGGCGCAAGGCTTCCGGCATACGGGTCGTCGAGGTCCCGTTGTCCCGCACGGGTGTCCGGGGCGCCCGGGCCACGGTGCGGGCGAACGTCGCCGCCGCGCTGGCCTGATCGCCCCCGCCCCGACAACGTGAGTGTTTCGTCCACCATTCTTGGACGAAACACTCACGATCTGGCGGGGCAGCGGTGCGGGGCGGCGGTGCTGGTGGGGTGGTGGGGGGGAGCCGTCAGGTCTCGCGGATCGCGGCCACCAGGGCGTCCCCGTCGACGCCGTGCCAGCTCCCGGGGAGCTCACGGTGCTGCGCCCCGGGGACGGCCTGCTCCACCTCGCGCGCCCAGCCGCGCAGGCGGTCGTCGCTGCCGCTGCTCGCGAGGACCAGCGTGGGACAGGTGATCGCCGCCAGGTCGGCCGCACGGGTCCGGCCGGTCAGGGTGAGGTCGTAGGGGAGGGTGTGGGCGGTCGGCTCGCCCGGCCCTGTCGGGATCTGGGCGACGACCTCCTCCGGGATGCCGATGCGGCGGTTGAAGGTGCGGACCGCGTCACCGCGACGTCCCTCGCGCACGAGCGCGCGGATCTCGTCGCGCACGTCCGGGCCGTCGTCCGCCAGCACCGGCTCGAGGGCGACCACGCCGGTGACGCCGGCGACGTCACGCGCGGCCAGCAGGGCGAGGGTCGCACCGGAGGAGAAGCCGTAGAGGCGGGCGCTGCCCCCGTGCTCGGCGACCAGCGCGGCGAGGTCCTCCACCTCGCGGTCGGGCTCGTAGGCCTCGGCGTCGCCGCTCTCGCCCTTGCCGCGCCGGTCGTAGGTCACGACGGTCGCCTGCTCGGCGAGGGCGGGCGCGAGGTCGGCGAAGGCGGTGAGTCCCCGGTGCATCATGACCGGCTCGACGAGGACCAGGACCGGGCCGGAGCCCCGGAGGGTCCAGGCGATGGTCGTGCCGTCGGCCGAGGTGGTGGTGCCGTGCTGCGGGTCGTGCGACATGGGTTCTCCTGCGGGGAGGGACGGACCGGGGTGCGTGGGTGCGACGGGCGCCGAGGGGTCACGCCTGGGGGAGGAGCGTGACGAGCCGGCTCGGGGCTGTGCAGCGGTAGGAGTCCTCCAGGATCTCGGCGACCTCGTCCCAGTCGGTCGTCCCGGTCAGGTCGAGACCCGTCCAGCCCGAGGCCCCGAGGTAGCCCGGCACGTACGCCCCAGGGCTCTGCCGCAAGGCATCTCGATCCTCCGGCGCGGCCTGCACCACCACGGACTGCGGGTGCTGCACCCACTCGCCGTCCACCTTGAGCGAGCCGCCGTAGTAGGCGAAAACCTTGACCGTGAAGAACGCCGGTCGTCCGTGCGAGACCTTCTCGTCGATGTCGGGCAGCGCGCGGGCCAGGGCCCGGACGCGCGCGAGCAGGGGATCGTCCTCGTCGTACATCGCGTCGTGCATGGGTGCACCTCCGGCCCCCAGCATGCCGGAGGACCGCCCCAGGGGGAATGCCTCACGGGGAACGCCCCCAGAGACGCGGTCGGGCCGGGCGCCCCCAGAGATGCGGTGGGCCGGGCGCCCCTAGGAGGAGAGGGCGTCGCGCATGGGGACGAGCTTGGCGTCCGACTCGGCCAGCTCGGCCGCCGGGTCGGAGCCGGCGACGATCCCGCAGCCGGCGAAGAGGCGGATCTCGCGCGGGTCGTCGGCCGAGATGGCGCCGGACCGCAGCGCGATGCCCCACTCGCCGTCGCCGTCGGCCGAGAGCCAGCCCACGGGCCCGGCATACCGCCCGCGGTCCATGTGCTCCAGCTCGGAGATCAGGGTGTCCGCGACGTCGCGGGGCGTGCCGCAGACCGCCGCCGACGGGTGCAGCGCCTCGGCGAGAGCCAGCGAGGTGGAGTGGGACGACAGGACGCCGGCCACGTCGGTGGCGAGGTGCATGACGTTGGGCAGGTGCAGCACGAACGGCGACTCGGGCACGTTGATCGAGTCGCAGTGCGGGGCCAGGCGATCCGCGACGGAGCGGACGGCATACTCGTGCTCGACGAGGTCCTTGGAGGACCGGGCGAGGTGCGCGGCGAGGGACAGGTCGCGCTCGTCGTCGCCGGTCCGGCGGATCGTCCCGGCGAGGACGCGGGAGGTGATCAGGCCGCGCTCGAGCCGGACGAGCATCTCGGGGGTGGCCCCGACCAGCCCGTCGACCGAGAAGGCCCACGTGTTGGGGTAGCTCGTGCTCAGGCGCTGCAGCAGCGTGCGCGTGTCGAGGGGCGTCCGGGCGCGGGCCGTGAGGTCGCGCGCGAGGACGCACTTGTCCAGCTCTCCGGCCGTGATGCGCGAGACGGCGGTCGCCACCGCGCCCATCCACTGGGTCGGCGTGAGGGAGCCGTCGCCGAAGGACACGCCCGCGGAGGCCGCCGGGACGGTGCTGGGCTCGAGGACGACCGACGGGGTGGCCTCGCCGGCGGGCGTGCACGTCGTCAGCCACGCCTGGTCGCCGCGGCGGCCCACGACCACCGACGGGACTATCAGCGTGCCGCCGGCGCGCGAGGACGAGGAGTAGGCCATCGAGCCGAACGCGACGAGGCCCGAGCCGGGCAGCCGGACCTCGTCGTCGACGGACGACTCGGCCACGAGCGCGGTCCACCAGCGGGACGCCTCGGCGAAGCGCTCGGCCCCCGAGGTGTCGACGCGGCCGGCCGCGCCCCAGCCGACGATGCCGTCACCACGGCGCATCCACGAGAACACCTGGGTCGCAGGCAGGTCCGCCGGGACCAGCGCCAGGAGGTCGCCCGGGTCGGCGATGCGGCGCGTCACCATCCGCAGGGCGGGCACGATAGCGGAGCCGTCCGTGCCGGTGGCGGACGACGTGGTCGAGATCGTCACCGCCGCAGGTCCCCCGGGGAGCCGGAGCCGGCCTCTGCGCCCCGCACCTCGACCTCGTCGAAGCGCGTGACGGTGATGCGCATGTCGCACGCGAGCCAGTCGCCCGGCCGCACCGCGTCGCCGGACGGGACGCTGACCATCGACACCTGCATGTGCGGGACATCGGCATAGGTCAGCCGGCGACCGTCGAGCCGGAACGGTGACGGCGCCCCACCCAGCTGGGTGGCGACGACCCGGGCGGCCTTCCGCGCCGCCAGGCGCGGCGTCATACGGGGACGAGCCGTCTCGATGCCGACGCCGTGCGCGGTGCCGCCGCCCACGACGGCCAGCCAGCCGTCCTTGCGAGCGGTCCGCTGGGAGTAGCCGATCGAGCGGCCCTTGGCGACCGGGTGCACGTCGATGACCTGGCCGTATGCCGTGAGCGCGGCGGGGTCGCCGAGCCACAGGTCGGTGCCCGTGCGGACCAGCACGACGGTGTCGCCGGCGGTGCCGGAGAGCCGCCCGACCTCGTCCGCGGTCAGGTGGGAGGCATAGAGCCGCGGGACCGCCACGCCCAGCTCGCCGAGGCGGTCCAGGAGGGACGAGACGAACACGACGCGGTCGCCGAAGGGCGGGTTGTGCAGGGCCACGCCCTCGCAGCGCTCGTCGCGCAGCGCGTCGACGAGCGAGGGCAGCCGCGGCCACTCGATGCCGTGGCGACCCATCGGCGAGTCCACCTCCACGACGAACCGCCGCCCGGTGCCGAGGATCTCGCGCAGCGTGGTCTCGGAGGCCACGGTGTGGACGAGCCGCGGGTCGTCGGGGAGCGCCTCGCCCGGCAGGGTGGGAAAGAGGACGAGCACGTCGCCGTCGGTGGCGTCCAACGCCTGCTGCGCCTCGGCCGGGGTGCCGACCGCGACGACGGGGGCCTGGACGCGACGGCACTGGGCCAGCACGCGCTCGGCGCCGATGCCGTAGCCGTCGCCCTTGACCACGGGCACCACCCAGGGGTGCTCCGCGAGATAGGTGTCGACGTGCGTCTCCCAGCGGGGCCGGTCGATGACGAGCTTGAAGGTCATCCGCGCCGCCCGAGGTAGAGCTGGAAGGCCTTGTGCAGCAGCCGGTTGATCGGCAGGTCCCACTCGCCGACGCGCTCGTGGACGTCGCAGCCCACGGAGATCTTGAACCGGACGAGCCCGGCGTGCGGGTCGTCGTTGCCGATCTCGTCGGTGATGCCGCGCATGTCGTAGACGGAGCACCCCTCGGCGAGGGCGCGCTGGATCCCGAACCACTGGGTGCCGTTCATCGCCCGCGCCTCGCGGCGCGCGGTGGTCGAGGCGCCGTAGAGGTACCAGCAGCGGTCGGCGACCGTGATGTTGATCGTGGCCGCCAGCAGCCCGCCGTCGAGCTCGCCCAGCGCCAGCTCGAAGCGGGCCGGCGACCCCGGGGCGCCCATCAGCTCGGCCATGCGGTGGAAGTAGGACTCCGGGCGGGGCGTGAAGCCGTCGCGCTCGGCGGTCTCGACGTAGACGCGGTGGAACGCGGCCACGTCCTCGCGCAGCGTCTCGGGGGTGGCCAGGCGCACCTGGACGCCGGCCTTGGTGGCGGCCTTGATGTTGCGGCGCCACTGCTGGTTCATGCCCTTGAGCAGGGACTCCTCCGTCTGACCCGCGAGGGGGAGGCCGGCCGTGAGGCGCGGCTGCCCGGCGGCGAAGCCCGGCCCGTCGTCGGCCCGCGACCAGCCGTGCGCCTGCAGCCAGGAGACGATGGCGGAGCCGGACGCGTCCACGGAGTCGGCGGGGACGGCATACAGGCTCGTCTGCTCCTCGTCGGCCAGGGCGGCCTTGACCGTCCCCGGGTCCCAGGTGCGAGCCGTCGAGGGGCAGCCGACGCGCAGCGTGAACGCGCCGGAGCGCCGGGCGTGATCGACGAGCGGGCCGAACCAGCGCTGCGGGTCCTCGGCCACCTCGTCCCACGGCAGGACCGGCCCCTCGGGCAGGTAGGCCAGGGACCGGCGGACCTTGGGGAGGCGACGGTGCAGGACCAGGCCGACCCCCTGGACGTCGTCGTGCTCGTCGACCCAGGCGATCCGCTCGCCCTCCCACTCGGACTTCAGCGCGGCCCAGGACGACAGCTGCAGGAAGCTGCCGGAGCGGGCCTCCACGCCGGCGTCGAGGCCGTCGGCCCCCAGCGACACGATGCGCAGGGGCGGGCGGGCGGTGGTCGAAGGCTCGGTCATGGTCCTCGTCCGGGTAGGCGATCGGTCGGGCGCAGGCGAGCCTGACGCCGGTTCAGGCTACACCGGGCCCGGGGCGCCGCCGTGTGAAGATGTCCGTCATGAGCCGAGCCACGCTGTCCAAGCAGCCGCACGAGGTCGCCTCGATGTTCGACGAGACGGCGGGTCGCTACGACCTGATGAACGACGTCATGACCTTCGGTCAGATGCGCCTGTGGCGGCGGGCCGTGACCTCGGCGGTGGCCGCCGGCCCGGGGGAGACGATCCTGGACATCGCCGCCGGCACCGGCATGAGCAGCCTGCCGTTCGTCGAGGCCGGGGCACGCGTCGTGCCCGCGGACTTCTCGCTCGGCATGCTGCGGGTCGGCAAGGAGCGCCGGGCGGCGCTGCCGTTCACCGCCGCCGACGCGACCCGGCTCCCGTTCGCCGACGACAGCTTCGACGTCGTCACCATGTCCTACGGCCTGCGCAACGTCGTCGACACCGACGCCGCCCTCGCCGAGTTCCTGCGGGTCACCCGCCCGGGCGGCCGCCTGGTGGTCGGCGAGTCCAGCCAGCCCACCAACCGCGCCTTCCGCACCCTCTACACCACCTACCTCATGGGGGCGCTGCCCACCGTGGCCCGCACCCTGTCGAGCAACCCCGACTCCTACGTCTACCTCGCGGAGTCGATGCGGGCCTGGCCCGACCAGCGCACCCTGGCCACCCGCATCCAGCGGGCCGGCTGGTCCCAGGTGCAGTGGCGCAACCTGACCGGCGGGATCGCCGCGGTGCACCGGGCCGTCAAGCCCGTCTGACCCGACTCCTCGCCCAGCCCGCCGTCGCTGGGGCAGCATGGGTGGATGAGCGACGTCGCCGATGCCCTGCGTTCCTCCCTCGACGGCCCGTGGGCCGAGGTGCGCGAGCTCGCGCGCCGACAGATCGAGCCCGGACGGTTCGGACCACCCGAGACGGACCTGTCGACCGAGGACTACCGCGCCCGGGTCCTCGACCAGCTGCTCGACCTCGCCTCGCTGGGCTTCGCCGGGCTCGGGCTGTCGACCGACCAGGGCTCGGCCGACCAGGGAGCCTCGGTCACCGCCTTCGAGATGCTCGGGCACGGCGACCTGTCGCTCTTCGTCAAGGCAGGGGTCCAGTGGGGACTCTTCGGCGGGGCCGTGGCGGCGCTCGGCACCGAGCGGCACCACGAGCGCTACCTCGAGCCCATCGCCCAGGCGCGGCTGCTGGGCTGCTTCGCGATGACCGAGACCGGGCGCGGGTCCGACGTCCAGTCGCTGCGCACGACGATAACCCACGACCCGGCCACCGACGAGCTCGTCGTGCACACCCCCGACCCGAGCGCGCGCAAGGACTACATCGGCAACGCCGCCCGGGACGGACGGATGGCGGCCGTCTTCGGCCAGCTCGTCACCGCGGACGGCACGGGGCACGGGGTGCACTGCGTGCTCGTCCCGGTCCGGGACGACGCCGGCCGGGCCCTGCCCGGGGTGACCATCGGCGACTGCGGTGGCAAGGCCGGCCTGCCCGGCGTGGACAACGGCCGGTTCACCTTCGACCACGTGCGGGTGCCGCGCGACAACCTGCTGGACCGGTATGGCGCGATCGACGCGGAGGGCACCTACTCGTCGCCGATCGAGTCCGACGGCCGCCGC
Organism: Arsenicicoccus sp. UBA6765; assembly: GCF_002453335.1. Taxonomy (NCBI): domain Bacteria; kingdom Bacillati; phylum Actinomycetota; class Actinomycetes; order Micrococcales; family Intrasporangiaceae; genus Arsenicicoccus; species Arsenicicoccus sp. UBA6765. Next base: position 298,263 of record NZ_DKGR01000017.1, on the reverse strand, counting down.
TTCTTCACCATGCTCAGCACCCTGGTGCGGGGCCGCATCACCGTGGGGGCCGCCGCCGGCTCCGCCACCCGCAACGCCCTCACCCTCGCGACGATCTACGGCCTGCACCGCCGCCAGTTCGCCGGCCCCGACGGGCAGGACGTCGTCCTCCTGGACTACCGGGTCCACCAGCGCAAGCTGCTCCCCGCCCTGGCCCGCAGCTATGCCCTGATGTACGCCCAGAACGACCTCACGAGGACGATGCACGAGGTGCTCCGGGCCGGTGACGACGCCGACGAGCGGGACCGGCGACGGCTGGAGACGCGCGCCGCGGCGCTCAAGGTGGCGTCGACGTCGCACGCCTCGACGACGATCCAGACCTGCCGCGAGGCGTGCGGTGGTGCGGGCTACCTCTCCTTCAACCGGCTGGGCAAGCTGCGCGCCGACACCGACGTGTTCACGACCTTCGAGGGCGACAACACCGTCCTGCTGCAGCTGGTCGGCAAGAGCCTGCTCACGTCCTACGCGTCCCAGTTCGAGGACCTCAACGCCGTCCAGACCGTCGCGACCGTCGCCCGCCAGGCCGGGGCGGCGCTGCTGGAGCGCACCATCAGCGGCTCGCTCGTGCAGCGGCTGCTGACCGGGGCGCCGGGCCGCGACGCCGACGACGCGCTGGGCGACCGCGGCGGCCAGCTCGCGCTCCTGACCGACCGCGAGGAGCACGTCCTGGAGACCCTGGCCGCCCGGCTGCGCCGGGCCGACCGGGACGACCCCCGTCAGGCCTGGCAGACCTTCGACGCGGCGGGGGAGCACGTCCTCGAGGCGGCCCGGGCCCACACCGACCGCATCCTGCTCGAGGCCTTCGCCGCGGCGATCGACGAGTGCCCGCCGGGGGAGGCGCACGACCTGCTCGACCTCGTGGCCGACCTGTTCGCCTGCTCGACCGTCGAGGCCCACCGGGCGTGGTACCTCGAGCACGGGCGCCTGTCGCCCGAGCAGGCCAAGCGGCTGACCGGGCGCGTGGACGACCTGCTGGCCCAGGTGCGTCCGCACGCGCAGACGCTCGTGGACGCGTTCGCCATCCCACGGGAGTGGCTCGCCAGCGACCTGCTCGACCCGCTCAGCAGCACCGAGGTCGAGGCCTCGGTGCAGGGTGCCGTCTCCGGCCAGGGCGGGATCACTACCGGGTGAGGACCACGACGGCGGGCACGACCACGCAGACCGCCAGCGCGGCCAGGGCGTGCACCACGGGGTGACGTCCCAGGGTCATCACGACCTCGTGCCGCACGACCCGCGCCCACGGCAGACCGACGGCGGGCGCGCCGGCCAGGAGCGCGGTGAGGCCGGCGCTGCGGGCCAGGTCGGCGACGCGAGGCACGTGGTAGCCGCTGGTCACCAGCACCCCCACCGCGGCCGGCCCGAGCAGGTCGGCGAGCAGCGCGCGCGTGAAGGCGACGTTCTCCTCGGTGGTGCGCGAACGGTCCTCCAGCACGATCGCGGCGTCGGGCACCCCACGGGACCGGGCGTGCTCGGCCATGGCGGCGGCCTCTGACCGGGGCTGGCCCGGTGCCTGCCCGCCGGACAGGACCAGCCGGACCTGCGGGTCCTCGGCGTGCAGGGCCGCCCACCGCTCGATGCCCGTGTCCATCCGGCGCGTCAGCAGGTCCGGCATCCGGCCGGCCTCGAGCCCGGACCCCAGGACGGCGACGTAGCGGGGGCGTTCGCGCAGCCGCAGGCGGGGGAGCAGCACGCCGACGGCGACGTAGGCCAGGGCGACCAGGACGATCCAGGCGGAGGTGGCCGCGAGGACGGCCGCGAGCAGGAGCAGGAGGGTCGCGAGCACGGCGGCGAGTCTAGGTCCGGGGGAGGGGAGGGCGTCATACGGCCGGTCCGGGTCCGTCACCGGAGATCACCCGCGATCGCGCCGGCGCGGGTCACGATCGGGCGACGATCTTGTGAAGGCGTGCACAAGTGAGGCTTGCCTAACGCGACATCGGTGCGGAGCCCTCCTAGACTCCCGAGGTGGTGCGCCTCCTGCCGGCCGTCGAGCGCGGCGGAGCACAGGAGTTGCCGACGACGGACGAGCGATGCGGAGTGGCTGTGACCTCTGGGACGATCCCACGACCTGACGGCGTGGAGAGCGCAGACGTCATCGTCGTCGGGGCCGGCCCCGGCGGCTCGGCCACCGCCACCCACCTCGCGCGGCACGGCCTGGACGTCGTCCTGCTCGACAAGGCAACCTTCCCCCGCGACAAGATCTGCGGCGACGGGCTCACCCCCCGAGCCGTCCGCGAGCTGGCGACGCTCGGCGTCCCCACCCGCGAGGAGGACGGCTGGATCCGCAACAAGGGCCTCCGCATCGTCGGCGCGGGGCAGACCTTCGAGCTGGACTGGCCGGAGAGCTCGGCCTTCCCGGGCTACGGCCTGGCCCGGGCCCGCGCCACCCTCGACGAGACCCTGGCCCGCCACGCCTCCGCGACCGGCGCCCGGCTGATGGAGGGCATGAACGTCACCGCTCCCGTCGTCGAGCGCGGCCGGGTCGTCGGTGTCCAGGCCAAGGTCATGCAGGACGGACGCGCCACCGGTGAGGTCCGCGAGCTGCGAGCCCCCGTCGTGATCGCCTCCGACGGTGTCTCGAGCCGGCTCGGCACCGCCGTCGGCCGGCAGAAGCTCGAGCGCCGCCCCATGGGCGTCGCGGCGCGCACCTACTACACGAGCCCGCGCACCAACGACGACTACATGGAGTCCTGGCTCGAGCTGTGGGTGCCCGAGGACCCGTATGCCGACCCGGCCGACCCCGACGCCAAGCGCATCCTGCTGCCCGGCTACGGCTGGATCTTCGCCCTCGGCGACGGACGGGTCAACGTGGGCCTGGGCATGCTCGACACCTCGCCCGCCTTCGGTCAGGTGGACTACAAGGACCTGCTGCGCCGCTGGGTGGCCACGCTGCCGCCCGAGTGGGAGTGCACCCCCGACACGATGACGGCGCCCATGCGGGGCGCGGCCCTGCCGATGGCCCTCAACCGTCAGCCGCTGTACGCCGACGGCCTGCTGCTCGTCGGCGACGCCGGAGGCATGGTCAACCCCTTCAACGGCGAGGGCATCGACTACGCCATGGAGGCCGGCCGGCACAGCGCCGAGGTGGTGGTGCAGGCCTTCGCCCGCAGCGACGACGCCGGGCGCGAGCGCGTGCTGCAGGCCTACCCGCGGATCATGAAGGACCAGCTCGGTGGCTACTACACGCTCGGGCGCGGCTTCGCCTCCCTGATCGGCCACCCCGAGATCATGCGGCTGGCGGTCAAGTACGGCCTGCCGCGGCGGACCCTGATGAGGCTCCTGCTCAAGGTGATGGCCAACCTCGCCGACGAGCACAGTCCCGCGCTGACCGACCGCGCCATCATGGCCCTCACCCGTCTGGTGCCCTCGTCATGACCGCCCGTGAGCGAGTGGGCGGGGCTGACCCTAGGATGAAGTCGCAGACCAACCGAAAGGGGTGCGTGGCGGGATGAGCATCAACCCGTATGTGCCGATCCTCTTCCTCTTCGCCCTCGGCATCGCCTTCGCCGTGGTGTCGGTGCTCGTCTTCGGCTTCATCGGCCCGAAGCGCTACAACCGGGCGAAGCTCGACTCCTACGAGTGCGGCATCGAGCCCAGCCCGGTCGCCCAGGGTGGGGGCCGCGTCCCGGTCAAGTACTACGTGACCGCGATGCTCTTCATCATCTTCGACGTCGAGTCGCTGTTCCTGCTGCCGTTCGCGGTGGCCTTCGACCGTCTGGGGCTCTTCGCCCTGGTCGAGATGGTGCTCTTCGTGCTGACCGTCTTCATCGCGTACGCCTACGTCTGGCGACGTGGCGGATTGGAGTGGGACTGACCCATGGGTGTGGAAGACAAGATCCCGTCGGGCATCGCCCTGACGACGCTCGAGGCCGTGGCCGGGCAGATGCTGCACCGGTCCATGTGGCCGGCGACCTTCGGCCTGGCCTGCTGCGCCATCGAGATGATGGCCTCGGGCGGCCCCGACTTCGACATCGCCCGCTACGGCATGGAGCGGTTCTCCGCGACGCCGCGGCAGGCCGACCTGATGATCGTCGCCGGCCGGTGCTCGCAGAAGTTCGCCCCCGTCGTGCGCCAGGTGTGGGACCAGATGCCCGAGCCCAAGTGGTGCATCGCCATGGGCGTCTGTGCCAGCTCCGGCGGCATGTTCAACAACTACGCGATCGTGCAGGGCGTGGACCACATCGTGCCGGTCGACGTCTACCTCCCCGGCTGCCCGCCGCGGCCGCAGATGCTGTTCAACGCCATCCTTACGCTGCACGACTACGTCAAGGCCTCGCCCCAGGGCGTCAACCGCGAGGAGGCGGCCCGGGCCGCGGAGCGGGCCGCCATGGAGGCGACCCCGCTCCACCTGCAGAAGGGTCTGCTGGCATGACCGACGACAAGCTCCCTGCCGAGGCGCAGGGCGAGGCCGCGCGCCGTCTGCCCGTCGACGGCGGGTCCCTGCGGCCCGTGGAGATGGGTCGCCGCCACGGCATGTTCGGCGGCTCGCGCGGCGGTGACACCTCCGGGTATGGCGGCCTGGTCTCCCCGGTGCTCTTCCCCGGGCAGTCCGACCGCCCCTACGGCTCGTACTTCGACCACGTCGCCGACACCCTCGAGAAGGCCCTGCTCGGCGGCTCCGCGTCGTTCGCCGAGGCCATCGACGCCGTGGTGATCGACCGCGGCGAGATGACCCTGCACGTGCGCCGCCAGCACCTGGCCGCCGTCGCGCAGGCGCTGCGCGACCACCCCGGCCTGCGCTTCGAGATGTGCACCGGCGTGTCCGGGGTCCACTACCCGCAGGTCGAGGGCGCCGAGCTGCACGCGGTCTACCACCTGCTCTCGCTCACCCACGGCTCGCGTCGCGTGCGCCTCGAGGTCAGCTGCCCCGACGCGGACCCCCACATCCCGTCCGTGACGAAGGTGTGGCCGGGAGCCAACTGGCACGAGCGCGAGACCTGGGACTTCTTCGGGATCGTCTTCGACGACCACCCGGCGCTGACCCGCATCATGATGCCGGACGACTGGCCCGGCCACCCCCAGCGCAAGGACTACCCCCTCGGCGGTGTCCCGGTGGAGTACAAGGGTGCCACCGTCCCGCCCCCCGACCAGCGGAGGTCGTACAACTGATGAGCACCGCACACAGCGAGTTCACGGCCACCGGCGGCGCCGGGCAGGACGAGGAGGGCTACGAGCTGACCTCGGTCGGCGGCGACTGGGACGACCTCGCCCAGGAGGCGATCGAGCACTCCGACGAGCGCATCGTCGTCAACATGGGCCCCCAGCACCCGTCCACGCACGGGGTGCTCCGCCTCATCCTCGAGCTGGACGCCGAGACGGTCACCGACGCCCGCGTCGGCATCGGCTACCTGCACACCGGCATCGAGAAGAACATGGAGTACCGCTCCTGGACCCAGGGCGTGACCTTCTGCACGCGCATGGACTACCTCACGCCGCTGTTCCAGGAGGCGGCCTACTGCCTCGCGATCGAGAAGCTCCTCGGCATCACCGACCAGGTCCCCGAGCGGGCCAACGTCATCCGGGTGCTGATGATGGAGCTCAACCGGATCGGCTCGCACCTGGTGTGCACCGGCACCGGCGGCATGGAGCTGGGCGCCACCACCGTGATGGAGTTCGGCTTCCGCGAGCGCGAGCGCATCCTGCGGTTCTTCGAGGCGGTCACCGGGCTGCGCATGAACCACGCCTACATCCGTCCCGGCGGCGTCATCCAGGACGTCCCCGCCGAGGCGATCCGTGACCTGCGCGCGGAGCTGCCCGACCTGCGCCGCGGCATCCACGAGCTGGAGCTGCTGATCAACGAGCAGCCCATCCTCAAGGGCCGCATGGAGAACGTCGGCTACCTCGACCTGACCGGCTGCATGGCCCTCGGCGTCACCGGCCCGATGCTCCGCGCGACCGGCTACCCCTACGACCTGCGCAAGGCCGAGCCCTACTGCGGCTACGAGACCTACGACTTCGAGGTGGCGACCTGGGACACGTCGGACGCCTACGGACGTCTGCGCCTGCGGTTCACCGAGATGTGGGAGTCGCTCAAGATCGTCGAGCAGTGCCTCGACCGCCTCGAGGCGACGCCCGGCCCGATCATGGTCGACGACAAGAAGATCGCGTGGCCGGCCCAGCTGGCCATCGGTGGCGACGGCATGGGCAACTCGCTCGAGCACATCCGCGAGATCATGGGCGAGTCCATGGAGTCCCTCATCCACCACTTCAAGCTGGTGACCGAGGGCTTCCGCGTGCCCGCGGGCCAGGCCTACCAGGCGGTCGAGTCGCCCAAGGGCGAGCTCGGCTGCCACCTCGTCTCCATGGGCGGCACCCGCCCGCACCGTGCGCACTTCCGCGACCCGGGATTCAACAACCTGCAGACCGTGGCTGCCATGTGCGAGGGCGCCCAGGTGGCCGAGGTCATCGTCGCCGTCGCCTCCGTCGACCCGGTGCTCGGAGGAGTGGACCGCTGATGTCAGCTTTCGATGCCCCCAACTACGGCACCCAGCCCAACCACCTCGAGCAGCCCTGGGAGCCCGAGGTCGCGGAGCGCCTACGCACCGACGCGGCCGCCGTGGTCGCGCGCTACCCGCAGAAGCGCTCCGCGCTCCTGCCGCTGCTGCACCTGGTGCAGAGCGTCGACGGCTACGTCTCCACCCGCGGCATCGAGCTCGCGGCCGAGTTCGCCGGGGTGACGGCGGCCGAGGCGTCCGGCGTGGCCACCTTCTACACGCAGTACAAGCGGCACCGCAACGGCGACTACCTCGTCGGCGTGTGCACGAACTCCCTGTGCGCCGTCATGGGCGGCGACCAGATCTGGGACGACATCAGCGACTACCTCGGCGTGGGTCACGACGAGACGACGGCCGACGGCACGATCACGCTCGAGCGCCTCGAGTGCAACGCCGCGTGCGACTTCGCCCCTGTAGTGATGACCAACTGGGAGTTCTTCGACAACATGACGCCGCGGTCGACGCGCGAGCTCGTCGACGCGCTGCGTTCCGGTCAGGCCGTCCGCCCCACCCGCGGACCGGACCGCGTGCACACCTTCAAGGAGGTGTCGCGCGTGCTCGCCGGCTTCCTCGACGGGCACGCGGACGAGGGCCCCAGCGGTGGCGTCGCGACGATGCGTGGCCTGCGCATCGCCCGTGAGCACGGCTGGGACATGCCCTCGTCCGCCCGCGCGGGCGAGGAGGCCACCGGGCCCGTCCCCGGCGCCGACGGTGCCGGCAGCAGCGAGAGCGGCAAGGTCGACGCCCAGCCCGGACCGGGCGAGAAGCAGAGCTCCGCCGAGGCCGAGGCCGCCGCGGGCAAGAGCTCCGAGGCCAAGCATCCCGCGACGTCGCCCGTCGACGACCAGGCGTCCGCCGGCAACACCTCCGACCCCAAGGGGGACACCAAGTGACCACCACCGAGCTGACCCCCGTCCTCACCCGCACCTGGGACCAGGAGCGCTCGTGGACGCTGGCGACCTACGAGGCCAAGGCCGAGGGCTACCAGGCCCTGCGCAAGGCCCTGTCGATGGAGCCCGACGCCGTGCTGGGCGCGGTCAAGGACTCCAACATCCGCGGCCGCGGAGGCGCCGGGTTCCCCACGGGGCTCAAGTGGAGCTTCATGGCACCCCCGGACGGCGGACCCCGCTACATCGTGGTCAACGCGGACGAGTCGGAGCCGGGCACCTGCAAGGACATCCCGCTCATGATGGCGGCGCCCCACCACCTCATCGAGGGCCTCGCGATCGCCACCCACGCCGTGCAGGGCGAGCTGGGCTTCATCTACCTCCGTGGTGAGGTCGTCCACGTCTACCGCCGCCTGCTGCGCGCGGTGGAGGAGGCCCGCGCCGCGGGCTACCTCGGCGACAACGCCATGGGCACCGGCAAGCGGATCGACATCGTCGTCCACGCCGGCGCCGGCGCCTACATCTGCGGCGAGGAGACCGCCCTGCTCGACTCGCTCGAGGGTCGTCGCGGGCAGCCGCGCCTGAAGCCCCCCTTCCCCGGGGCTCAGGGGCTGTACGCCCGCCCGACCTCGGTCAACAACGTCGAGTCCATCGCCTCCGTGCCGGGCATCCTGCTGCACGGCCCCGAGTGGTTCAAGGGCATGGGCACCGAGAAGTCCGCCGGCCACGGCATCTTCTCCGTCTCCGGCCACGTCACCAGCCCGGGCCAGTTCGAGGCCCCCTTCGGCATCACCATGCGCGAGCTGATCGAGCTGTGCGGCGGCATGCGCGACGGGCGTCGCCTGAAGTTCTGGACCCCCGGCGGCTCCTCGACGCCGATCTTCACCGAGGAGCACCTCGACGTCCCGCTCGACTTCGACTCCGTCGCCGCCGCCGGCTCGATGCTCGGCACCCGCGCGCTGCAGGTGTTCGACGAGACCGTGTCCGTCGTGCGGGTCGTCTCCCGCTGGACCGACTTCTACCGCCACGAGTCCTGCGGCAAGTGCACCCCCTGCCGCGAGGGCACCTGGTGGCTCAAGCAGATCATGGAGCGCCTCGAGGTCGGCCAGGGCCACGAGGGCGACATCGAGAAGCTCCTCGACATCTGCGACAACGTCCTGGGCCGCTCCTTCTGCGCGCTCGGCGACGCCGCCACCACGCCGATCTCCTCGGCCATCAAGCACTTCCGCGAGGAGTTCGAGGCCGGCATGCACACGCCGTGGTACGACCTCTTCCCGCCGGAGGCCTCCACTCTCTTCGCGAAGGAGACGGTGTCCCGATGACCGCCCCCACCACCAGCGCCGCCGACCTGGTCACGCTGACCATCGACGGTGTGGAGGTCCGCGCGCCCAAGGGCACGCTGATCATCCGGGCCGCCGAGCAGATCGGCATCCAGATCCCGCGCTTCTGCGACCACCCCCTGCTGGAGCCCGCCGGTGCCTGCCGGCAGTGCCTCGTCGAGGTGGCGACGCCGGGGCGTGACGGCAAGATCGCCCCGATGCCCAAGCCCCAGGCGGCCTGCACCATGACGATCGCGCCGGGCATGGAGGTCAAGACCCAGCTGACCTCGCCCGTGGCCGAGAAGGCCCAGGACGGCGTGATGGAGCTGCTGCTCATCAACCACCCCCTGGACTGCCCGGTGTGCGACAAGGGTGGCGAGTGCCCGCTGCAGAACCAGGCGATGAGCAACGGGCGCGCCACCTCGCGCTTCGAGGACGTCAAGCGGACCTATGCCAAGCCCGTCAACATCTCCTCGCAGGTGCTCCTGGACCGTGAGCGGTGCGTCCTGTGCCAGCGGTGCACGCGCTTCTCGGAGCAGATCGCCGGAGACCCCTTCATCTCGCTGACCGAGCGCGGCGCGGCCTCGCAGATCGGCATCTACCAGGAGAAGCCCTTCCAGTCCTACTTCTCCGGCAACACCGTCCAGATCTGCCCGGTGGGCGCCCTCACGGGAGCGGCCTACCGGTTCCGGTCCCGACCGTTCGACCTCGTCTCCACGCCGGGCACCTGCGAGCACTGCGCGTCCGGCTGCTCCATCCGCACCGACCACCGCCGCGGCGTGGTCCTGCGCCGCCTCGCCTCCAACAACCCGGAGGTCAACGAGGAGTGGAACTGCGACAAGGGTCGCTGGGCCTTCCAGTACGCCACGCAGGCCGACCGCCTCGACATGCCGCTCGTGCGGCGCGAGGACGGGGAGCTGCACGTCGCCTCCTGGCCCGAGGCGCTCGCCGTCGCCGCGGCCGGGCTCGAGCGGGCCCGCAGCTCGGGCGTCCTGGTCGGCGGCCGGACCTCGATCCATGACGCCTACGCCTACAGCAAGTTCGCGCGGACGGTCCTCGGCACCAACTCGATCGACTTCCGGGCCCGTCCCCACTCCGTGGAGGAGGCCGAGTTCCTGGCGTCCCACGTGGCGCTCACGGCGCCCGACCACGGCGCGGTGACCTACGCGGACCTCGAGCAGGCCAAGGTCGTCCTCCTGGTGGGTCTGGAGCCCGAGGACGAGTCGCCCATCGTGTTCCTGCGCCTGCGCAAGGCCTTCCGCAAGAACCGCCTCAAGATCTACACCGTGGCGCCGTACGCCTCCCGGGGCACGACCAAGCTCGGGGGCACCGTCCTGCAGGCGGCGCCCGGCCTCGAGGGCGAGGTCCTCTCCGCGGTGCGTGACGCCCAGGGCGTCTTCGCCGACGCGGGCACCGCGCTGCGCGAGGCCGGCTCCGACGCCGTGATCCTCGTGGGCGAGCGGCTCGCGGCCACCTCGGGCGGCTACTACGCCGCGATGGACGTCGCCCGCGCCACCGGCGCTCGTCTTGCCTGGATCCCGCGCCGTGCCGGGGAGCGGGGGGCGCTCGAGACCGGCTGCCTGCCCGGCCTCCTGCCCGGCGGCCGTCCCGTCACCGCCGAGGGCCTCGCCTCCCTGGCGCAGACCTGGGACGACGCGACGCTGCCCACCGAGCCCGGCCTCGACACGTCGTCGATGCTGCGCGCAGCCGCCGACGGCGAGCTGGACGCCCTGGTGGTGGGCGGTGTCGACGCGGACGACCTGCCGGACCCGAGGACGGCCCGCGAGGGCCTCGAGCGCGCCTTCGTGGTGTCGCTGGAGCTGCGTGAGTCCTCGGTGACGCGGCTCGCCGACGTCGTGCTGCCCGTCGCCGCCTTCTCCGAGAAGTCCGGCGCGTTCCTCGACTGGGAGGGCCGCGTGGGTCCGTTCCAGGCGGCGATCGAGACCGAGCTGATGAGCGACTACCGCGTCCTCGACCTCCTGGCCGGGGAGCTGGGCTCCTACCTCGGGGCCCGCACCTTCGCCCAGGTCGAGCGCGAGATGCACCGCCTCGGCCCCTGGACGGGCGCGCGGACGGGCGTCAACCCGGTGGCCCCCGTGGCTCCGGGCCGCACCGGCTCGGGCCGCGCGGTCCTCGCGACCTGGCACGAGCTGCTCGACGGCGGCTCGCTGCAGGACGGCGAGCCCTACCTCGCCGGCACGGCCGTCGAGCCCGTGGCCCGCATGTCCGTCGCCACCGCCGAGGCCGCAGGCCTGGCCGAGGGCGAGGTCGTCACCGTGCAGTCCGAGTCCGGGACCGTGACCTACCCCGTCCGGATCACCGAGGACATGGCCGACCACGTCGTGTGGATCCCCACCAGCTCCGCGGGCCAGTCGGTCCGCTCCCGCCTCGTCGCCGACAACGGCGACGTCGTCACGCTGACGAAGGGTGTTGCGCAGTGAGCACATTCCCGACCCTCGCGGCCACCGCGCTCGCGGGCACCAACCGGCTCGCGACCGAGCTCGCCCCCGGCGGGACCTACCGCGCGGACTTCAGCGACACCCCCTGGTGGCTGACGCTGATCAAGGCGCTGCTCGTCTTCGTCTACCTGATGCTCAGCGTCGTCGTCGTGATCTGGTTCGAGCGCCGCATCGTCGGCTTCCTGCAGCAGCGGCCCGGCCCCAACCGGTTCGGTCCCGGCGGCATCTTCCAGACCCTTGCCGACGCCTTCAAGCTGGTGTGGAAGGAGACGTTCACCCCGGCCAACGCCGACACCTTCATGTACAACCTGGCGCCGATCATCGCGGGGTCCACGGCCTTCATCGGGTTCTCGATCATCCCGATGGCGGGCGAGGTCAACCTCTTCGGCCACCGCACCCCGCTCCAGCTGACTGACGGCCCCGTCGCGGTCCTGCTCGTGCTGGCCGCCGGATCCATCGCCGCCTACGGCTTCATCCTCGCCGGCTGGTCCAGCGGGTCGACCTACCCCCTGCTCGGTGGCCTGCGCTCGACCGCCCAGGTGATCTCCTACGAGATCGCGATGGGTCTCTCCCTCGTCGCGGTGTTCCTGTATGCCGGATCCATGTCCACCTCGGAGATCGTCGCCAAGCAGGCGAGCCTGTGGTTCCTGATCCCGGCGATCTTCTCGTTCATCGTCTACGTCATCTGCATGTTCGGCGAGACCAACCGCCTGCCGTTCGACCTCGCCGAGGGTGAGGGCGAGATCGTCGGTGGCTACCACACCGAGTACTCAGGCATGAAGTTCGGGATGTTCTTCCTCGGCGAGTACGTCAACATGTTCACGGTCTCGGCCCTGGCCACCACGCTCTTCCTGGGCGGCTGGCAGGCACCGCCGCCGCTGACGCTGATCAACGACGGCATGCTCAACCACGGCTGGTGGGGGCTGTTGTGGTTCACCCTCAAGCTGTGGGGCTTCATGTTCTTCTTCGTGTGGGTGCGCGGCACCCTGCCCCGCACGCGCTACGACCACTTCATGGCCTTCGGCTGGAAGCTCCTGATCCCGCTCACCCTGGTGTGGGTCATGGCTGTCGCCTTCGTGCGCGCCGCCATGCTCGGTCACCTCGGCGACACCGCGATCACCGCCTTCGGTCGGTCGTTCTACGTCTCCCTGCTGATCATCATCGGGGTCTTCCTCCTGGGAGCGGTCGTGGCGACCTGGCTGATCGAGAGCCGCAACGAGTCCCGTCGCGAGGCCGCGCGCCCCGAGCAGCCCGCCGAGATCGACCCCTTCGCCGGTGGCCACCCCGTGCCGCCGATGCCCGGCCAGACGCTGCGCGAGCCCACGCTCGCCAGCCACCGCACGGTGACCGCCGCTCCGGCCACCGGCCGCAGCTCCGCGAACGACCACGAGGAGGACCACCGTGGCTGACTCCAAGCCCGAGCCCGGCAGCTCGCTCGACCCCGCGTCCCGCACGGGCGGCGAGGTCAGCCGTGAGCACCGCGCCGCGCAGGACGAGCGCCCCAGGGCCAACCCCCTGATCGAGGCATTGGGCCCGCAGGCCGGCTTCGGCGTGAGCCTGCGGACCTTCTTCCGCAAGCGCTACACCGAGGAGTACCCCGAGGTGAAGCGCCCCACCGCGGCGCGCTTCCACGGCCGTCACCAGCTCAACCGCCACCCTGACGGCCTCGAGAAGTGCGTCGGGTGCGAGCTGTGCGCGTGGGCCTGCCCGGCGGACGCAATCCTCGTCGAGGGCGCTGACAACACCGAGGAGGCGCGGTTCTCGCCCGGCGAGCGCTACGGCCGCGTCTACCAGATCAACTACCTGCGCTGCATCTTCTGCGGCCTGTGCATCGAGGCCTGCCCGACCCGCGCGCTCACGATGACCAACTTCTACGAGCTGGCCGACCACACCCGCGGCGAGATGATCTTCGAGAAGCACCAGCTGCTCGCCCCCGTGCAGGAGGGCATGATCGCCGCCCCGCACCCGATGGTGGAGGGCATGGAGGAGCGCGACTACTTCCGGGGTCGGGTCACCAAGGCCACCCCCGCGCAGCAGTCCTGGGTGGACGAGCACGAGGCCCACCCGGCCGACGGCACGGCGCCCACCGGCGACCCCGTCGAGGGCGTCGACACGATCAGCTCCGGCCGGCAGGCCACCCGAGACTCGGTGAAGGGAGTCCGGCGATGACCTCCAGCGGCGAGGCCGTCTTCTTCTGGATCTCGTCGATCGTCTGCGTGCTCGCGGCGCTCGGCCTGGTCTTCGCCCGCAAGGCGGTCTACGCCGCCATGAGCATGGCCGTGATCATGGTCAACCTCGGCGCCATCTACCTCGCCCAGGGGGCTGACTTCCTCGGCATCGTCCAGGTCGTCGTCTACACCGGCGCCGTGATGATGCTCTTCCTGTTCGTCCTGATGATGATCGGCGTCGACTCGGCCGACTCGACCGTGGAGACCCACAAGGGGATCCGCGTCTGGGGCGTGCTGCTGGGCCTCGGCCTCGGCGCGCTGCTGATCGCCGTCATCGGCCAGTCCCGGCTGCCCGCCCCCGTCGGCCTGGACGAGGCCAACGCCGGCGGCAACGTCAACGGCCTCGCGGACCTGATCTTCGGGCCGTACGTCTGGACCTTCGAGCTCACGTCCGCCCTCCTGATCACCGCGGCCCTGGCGGCCATGGTGCTCGCCCACCGCGAGCGCCTCATCCCCAAGACGACGCAGCGGGTCTACGCGGAGCGGCGGTTCAAGACCGGTCGGTTCCCCGCCGGCAAGCCGGCGCCCGGTGTCTACGCCCGGCACAACGCCGTCGACACCCCCGCCCTCCTGCCGGACGGCACCCCGTCCGAGCTGTCCGTCTCCGCCGTGCTGGAGGCCCGGGACCAGGTGGCGCAGCCCGGCCAGTTCGAGGACATCGAGCACGCCATCGAGCGCGAGATCGAGGAGGGGCGCACCCGATGAGCCTCATGAACTACATCTACCTGGCGACGATCCTGTTCAGCCTCGGCGCGGTGACCGTGCTGGTGCGACGCAACGCGATCATCGTCTTCATGGGCGTCGAGCTCATGCTCAACGCAGCCAACCTCGCCTTCGTGACGTTCGCGCGCATGCACGGCACGCTCGAGGGCCAGGCCATCGCTCTGTTCGTGATGGTGGTGGCGGCGGCCGAGGTCGTGGTCGGCCTGGCCATCATCATGTCCATCTTCCGCGCGCGCCGGTCGGCCTCGGTCGACGACGCCAACCTGCTGAAGCTGTAAAGGAGCGACTGGCGTGACTCTGCTCAGTACCTCGGCCCTCCTCGCCGCGGAGGGCGCTGCCCCCGTGGTGGAGGCGACCGACGTCGCGTCCTGGGGGTGGTTGCTCATCGCCCTCCCGCTCCTCGGCGCTGCGCTCCTCCTCGTCGGCGGACGGATGACCGACAGGTTCGGCCCCGGCCTGGCCACCCTGCTGTCCTGGGGATCCTTCGCCGTCGGCCTGATGATCTTCCTGCAGATGCTCGGGGCCGACCCCGAGCAGCGGTCCATGACCAAGGACCTGTGGCACTGGGTGCCGGCGGGCGGCTTCGACCTGAAGGCCGGGATCCTGCTCGACCCGCTCTCGATCGCGTTCGTCCTGCTCGTGACCTTCGTCGGATCGCTCATCCACGTCTATTCGCTCGGCTACATGGAGCACGACCCCGACAAGCGCCGGTTCTTCGCCTACCTCAACCTGTTCGTCGCGGCGATGCTCACCCTCGTGCTCGGCAACTCCTACCTGATGCTCTTCGTCGGGTGGGAGGGCGTCGGCCTGGCGTCCTACCTGCTCATCGGCTTCTGGAACTGGAACCCGCCGTACGCCTCGGCCGCCAACAAGGCCTTCATCGCCAACCGGGTCGGCGACGTGGGCATGATCGTCGCGATGATGGCGATGTTCGCCGCCTTCGGGACGGTGTCCTTCGCCGGCGTCGACGCGGGCGTCCAGCACGCCAGCCCCGCCCTGCTGACCTTCATCGGCCTGGCCCTGCTGCTGGCGGCCTGCGGCAAGTCGGCACAGTTCCCGCTGCAGTCCTGGCTCGGTGACGCCATGGCCGGTCCCACCCCGGTGTCCGCCCTGATCCACGCGGCGACGATGGTCACCGCCGGCGTCTACCTGGTGGTCCGGTCGCACGCGATCTTCAACGCGGCGCCGAACGCCCAGCTCGCCGTCACGATCGTCGGAGCCATCACGCTGACGCTCGGCGCGATCATCGGCTGCGCCAAGGACGACATCAAGAAGGCCCTGGCCGCATCGACGATGTCCCAGATCGGCTACATGATGCTCGCCGCGGGCCTGGGCCCGGTGGGCTACGCCTTCGCGATCTTCCACCTGCTGACGCACGGCTTCTTCAAGGCCGGGATGTTCCTCGGGGCCGGCTCGGTCATGCACGGCATGGGGGACCGGGTCGACATGCGCACCTTCGGCAACCTGTCCGGCAAGATGCCGACCACCTGGCTCACCTTCGGTGCCGGCTGGCTGGCCATCATCGGCTTCCCGTTCCTGTCGGGCTTCTGGTCCAAGGACAAGATCATCGAGGCCGCGTTCATCGGCGAGGGCTGGCGACCCTGGGTCTTCGGCTCGGTCACCATGCTCGTCGCGGGGCTGACCGCGTTCTACATGTCCCGCCTGTTCTTCATGACCTTCCAGGGCCGCCGCCGCTGGCTGGCGCAGGACCACCCGCACGAGTCCCCGGCCACCATGACGGTGCCGATGATCATCCTCGCCATCGGCTCGGTCGCGCTCGGCTTCGTCCTCAACTTCTTCGGCTTCACCCACTGGCTCGAGCCGGTCGTCGGCGGGCACGGCGAGGAGCACCCGGTCCTCCCGGTCCTCGCGATCACCCTCCTGACCCAGCTGCTCATGGTGATCGGCGTGGCCGTCGCCTGGATGAAGTACTGGCGCGACGAGGTGCCCGTCGTGGCACCCCGCGGCTCGGTCCTCACCCGCGCTGCGCGTCGCGACTTCTACCAGGACGACGTCAACGACGGCCTGTTCGTCCGGCCCGGCAACGGCCTCATCAGCGGCCTGCGCTCGGCGGACAAGAACGGCGTCGACGGCGGGGTGCTGGGGCTCGGCGAGGTCGTCGAGGCCACGTCCAACGGCGTCCGCAAGCTGCAGAACGGCTTCGTTCGCTCCTACGCCCTGACGATGCTGGCCGGCGTCGTCGCGATCCTCCTTGCTCTGTGGGTGGTGCAGTGATGTCCAACGTCCCCTGGTTGACCGCGATGCTGGTGATTCCCCTCGTGGGATCGCTGGTCGTGGCCTGCCTCCCGTCCTCTCTCGCGAGCAAGGCCAAGCAGGTCGCGCTGGGCTTCTCGCTCGTGACCCTGGTGGTCGGGATCGTCGCGGCGCTGCGCTTCGACACCGACTCGAGCGCGCTGCAGCTCACCGAGCAGCACCAGTGGATCCCGTCCTTCGGCGTGTCCTACGCCGTGGGGGTCGACGGCATCTCGCTGAGCCTGATCCTCATGTCCCTCGTCCTCGCCCCGGTGTGCATCCTGGCCGCCTGGCACGACGCGCCCGAGGGCGGCAGCAGGGAGAAGACCTACTTCGCGCTGCTGCTGTCGCTGGTGCCGTTCATGGTGGGCGTCTTCGCCGCGACCGACGTCTTCCTGTTCTACGTGTTCTTCGAGGCCATGCTGGTCCCGGTCTACTTCCTCGTGGCCGGCTACGGCGGAGCCCGCCGCCGCCAGGCCGCGCTGAAGTTCCTGCTGTTCTCGCTGGCCGGCGGCCTGGTCATGCTCGTGGCCCTGATCGCGCTGTACGTCCACGGCCCCGGTGGCGCCGACGGCTTCATGATCACCCGCCTGGTCGGGCTCGAGATGAGCCCGATGGCCGAGCGCCTGATGTTCGTGGGCTTCTTCATCGCCTTCGCGATCAAGGCCCCGATGTGGCCGCTGCACACCTGGCTGCCCGACACGGCCGAGGAGGCCACCCCGGCCACCTCCACGCTGCTCGTCGGTGTCCTGGACAAGATCGGCACCTTCGGGATGCTGCGCTTCTGCCTCCCCTTCTTCCCGGACGCGTCCCGCTGGGCCGCCCCGGCGATCCTGGTGCTGGCCCTGATCTCGATCTTCTACGGCGCCTTCCTCGCGATCGGCAGCAAGGACATGCTGCGGCTGATCTCCTACACCTCGATCAGCCACTTCGGCTTCATCGTGCTGGGGATCTTCGCCTTCACGATCACCGGCGGCAACGGCTCGGCGCTCTACATGGTCAACCACGGCTTCACCACCGCGGCGCTCTTCCTGATCGTGGGCATGCTGATCCGCCGTGGTGGCAGCGCCAAGATCCCGGCCTACGGCGGCTGGCAGCGGGTCACCCCGGCCCTGGCCGGGTGCTTCCTGGTCGCGGGTCTCTCCGGTCTGGCCCTGCCGCCCCTCGGAGCCTTCGTGTCCGAGTACCTCGTCCTCGTCGGGACCTACCAGCGGCACCACGTGATCGGCGGCATCGCCGCGGTCGCGGTCATCCTCGCGGCGCTCTACATCCTGCTGATGTACCAGCGCGTGTTCACCGGCCCCCGGCCCGAGGGTGTCGACCGGGTCCGTGACCTGACCGGCCGCGAGAAGGTCGTCATCGTGCCGCTGATCGCGAGCTTCCTCGTGCTCGGCCTGTGGCCGAAGCCCGCGCTGGACGTCGTCAACCCGGCCATCACCAAGACCCTGCAGACGGTCGGCATCGCCGACCCCGCGCCGTCGACCGGCGCGCAGGCCACCTCCGAGGGGAGTGCCAAGTGAGTGCGTTGGTCAGCAGCCTGGTGGCTGTGACCGGACTGTCCGGTATGCCGCAGGCCGTCCTGCCTGCCGCGGACTTCCAGGTGACGTCCATCGACTACGCGGCCGTGTCGCCCGTCCTCGTCGTGGCGATCGCCGCGCTGGTCGGTGTGCTCGTGGAGGCCTTCGTCAAGCGCGAGCTGCGCTACCGCGTGCAGGTCGTCGTGGCGCTGCTGGGTCTGCTCGGCGCCTTCGCCGCCCTCGTGACGTGCGCCAACGACGGCTGGGTCTCGACCGCCGCGGGTGCCGTCGTGGTCGACGGGCCGACGCTCCTGATCCAGGGTGCGCTGCTGATCCTCGGTGTGATGAGCGTCCTGACGATGGCCGAGCGGTTCGACTCGTCCGCGCCGGACGCGTTCACGCAGTCCGCGTCGTCCGCCCCCGGCTCGCACGGGGAGTCGATGGCCCTGCGTCTCGGCGCCACCACCACCGAGGTCTTCCCCCTCACGATGCTGTCCATGGTCGGCATGCTGCTCTTCCCGGCAGCCGGTGACCTGGTCGTGATGTTCGTGGCGCTGGAGGTCCTCTCGCTCCCGCTGTACGTCCTCGCCGGGCTGGCCCGCCGCCGCCGCCTGCTGTCGCAGGAGGCCGCGCTGAAGTACTTCCTGCTGGGTGCGTTCTCGTCCGGGTTCTTCCTGTTCGGCGCCGCCCTGCTCTACGGCTACTCGGGCACCGTGCGGCTGGCGGGCATCTCCCGCGCCATCGGCACGACGATCGGCATGGAGGGGCTCCTGCTGCCGGGTGCCTTCTTCCTCATGGTGGGTCTGCTCTTCAAGGTCGGCGCCGTGCCGTTCCACTCGTGGACGCCGGACGTCTACCAGGGCGCCCCGACGCCGGTCACGGGCTTCATGGCCGCCTGCACCAAGCTGGCGGCGTTCGGCGCCCTGCTGCGCCTGCTCTACGTCGGCCTCGCCGGCGACCGGTGGTCCTACCTGCCGGGCCTGTGGGTCGTCGCGATCCTGACGATGGTGGTCGGTGCCGTCCTGACGGTCACGCAGACCGACATGAAGCGGCTGCTCGCCTACTCCTCCATCGCCCACGCCGGCTTCATCCTGGTCGGGGTGCTGTCGTTCGACCGCAGCGGCGTGATCGGCACGATCTTCTACCTCGTGGCCTACGGCTTCATGACCATCGCGGCGTTCGCCATCGTCTCCCTGGTCCGCCGTGGCGGGTCCGAGGCGACCACGATCTCGCAGTGGTCCGGGCTCGGACGCAGGCACCCGGTGACGGCCGCGGTGTTCAGCTTCCTCATGCTGGCCTTCGCGGGCATCCCGCTGACGTCGGGCTTCACCGCGAAGTTCGCCGCGTTCTACCCCGCCGTCGCCCACGGTGGGGGCATGGGCACCGTCCTCGCCGTCGTCGGCGTCCTGTGCTCGCTCGTCACCGCGT
Organism: Arsenicicoccus sp. UBA6765; assembly: GCF_002453335.1. NCBI lineage: Bacteria > Bacillati > Actinomycetota > Actinomycetes > Micrococcales > Intrasporangiaceae > Arsenicicoccus > Arsenicicoccus sp. UBA6765. The sequence goes on along the minus strand of NZ_DKGR01000017.1, from coordinate 278,919 downwards.
TCGCCTACCTGCGGGTGGTGGGTGCGCTCTGGCACGGCGACCGCGACGGCTTCACGGCCGAGGTCGTCATGCCGTCCGTGGGGAGCACCATCGCCATCGCCCTCGGCGTGACGGTCACCCTGGTCCTCGGAGTCTTCCCGACCCCGCTGCTGGACCTGGCCGGACGTGCGGCCACGTTCCTCCCATGACGGGCATGCCGCTTCCCGTCGGGGCGCCCGCCGAGGGCGCCCCGACCGTCGCCCTGGCCACGATGCCGGGGGCGAGCCCCGAGCTCATGGACCGGCTCACCTCGGGGCTGCAGTCCGTCGAGGCCCGGATCCGGGCCGAGGTCGACCACGAGGACCCCTTCATCGCCGGGGCCTCCGCGCACCTGCTGTCGGCGGGCAAGCGGTTCCGTCCCATCCTCACGCTGCTCGCCGCCGAGCTGGGCGGCGGCTTCAGCCGCGACGTCGAGACCGCCGCCGCGGCCGTGGAGCTGACCCACCTGGCGAGCCTCTACCACGACGACGTCATGGACGAGGCCGAGATGCGCCGCGCGGTGGTGTCCGCCAACGCCGCCTACGGCAACTCCACGGCGATCCTCGTGGGGGATCTCCTCTTCGGGACCGCGTCCAAGATGATCGCCGAGCTCGGGCCCCTCGGGGTCCGCATCCAGGCCGAGACCTTCGTGCGCCTGTGCTCGGGCCAGATCCGTGACGACCGCGCCTGCCCCGAGGGGACGGACCCGGTCGACTACTACCTCGGCGTGCTCGAGGACAAGACCGGGGTGCTCATCGCCACCGCGGCGCGCTACGGCGCCATGTTCTCCGGGGCGGGGGAGGAGGCCGAGCGCATCCTCGAGGCCTACGGCGAGAAGCTCGGTGTCGCCTTCCAGCTGGCCGACGACCTGCTGGACATCACCTCTGACGACTCCGGCAAGGAGCCCGGCACCGACCTGCGCGAGGGTGTCGACACCCTGCCGGTGCTCTACGTCAAGGCGTCCACCGACCCCGCCGACGCCCGTCTGCAGGAGCTGCTGTCCTCGGACCTGCGCACCGACGCCCAGGCGCACGCCGAGGCCCTGGGGCTGCTGCGCACCCACCCGGCGCTGGATCGCGCCCAGGCCTACACCCGTCAGGTCGCCGAGGAGGCCCAGCGAGTCCTGGACCCGCTGGGCGACGGCGAGGCGGTCCGGGCCCTCCGTGCTCTCGCGGCCAGCGTGGTGGACCGCGAGGTCTAGCCCTACCTGTCGGTAGGCCGGTGAGGACAATCACGCCCCAGGAGGGGCGGCCGCGCCCTAGAGTGCGCTCATGACCGCCTCCGCCCCGGCCCGGGACCTGCGCGCCGACGAGCTGCGTCTCGCCCTCGCCGGACGGGAGGCGCCGTTCGCCGTCGTCGACCTCGATGCGTGGGACGCCAACGCCCAGGACCTGCTGCGACGGGCCGGGCGGCTGCCCGTCCGGCTCGCGACGAAGTCGGTGCGATGTCGTGCCCTGGTGGAGCGGGCCCTCTCCCAGGGATTCAGCGGCGTCCTGACCTACAGCCTCGACGAGGCACTGTGGCTCGCCGACCAGGGGGTCGACGACCTGCTCGTGGCCTACCCGCCGGTCGGTCTCGACTCGCTCTCGCGCCTCGCCACGCACCCCCGTCGCGACACGGTGACCGTGATGATCGACCACCCCGATCACGTCACGCGTCTCGCCGCGGTGGTGCGAGAGGCCTCGGCCGGCCCGATCCGCGTGTGCCTGGACCTCGACGCATCGCTGAGGATCGGCCCCGTGCACCTGGGGGTGCGACGCTCCTGCCTGCGGACCCCCGAGGCCGCCGCGGCCGCCGCGCGGGCGGTCCTCGCCCGCCCCGAGCTGCGCCTGGTCGGCGTCATGTCCTACGACGCCCAGGTCGCCGGGCTCCAGGACAGCTCGCCCGCGGTCCGGCTCGTCAAGGCGGCGTCGGTCCGCGAGCTCCTGGGACGTCGTGCGGCGGTGGTGACCGCCGTCGAGGACGTGCTGGGTCACCCCCTCGAGCTGGTCAACGGCGGCGGCACGGGCAGCCTGCACCTCTTCGCCGACGGACCCGGCCACCACCGAGCTGGCGGCCGGCTCAGGACTGATGTCACCGCGCCTATTCGACGGCTACGACGCCTTCCGCCACCGGCCCGCGGCGTGGTTCGTGCTCCCGGTGGTGCGGCGACCCGCGAGGCGCGTGGCGACGTGCTTCTCCGGGGGCTATGCCGCCAGCGGCGCGGCGGGACGCGACCGGCTGCCGAGCCCGGTGTCGCCATACGGCCTCCCGCTGCTCGGGGCCGAGGGCGCCGGGGAGGTCCAGACGCGCGTGACCGGACGAGCCGCCGAGGACCTGCGGATCGGCGACCACGTGTGGTTCCGGCACGCCAAGGCCGGCGAGCTGTGCGAGCGCGTGGACCGGCTGCTGCTGGTCAGCGGGACAGAGGTGGTCGACGAGGTGCCGACCTATCGCGGCAAGGGGAGGGCCTTCGGATGAGCACGTGGACCAACTGGAGCGGCAACCAGAGCTGCCGACCCGCGCGGGTCCTCACCCCCGTGGGGGTGGACGAGGTGGCGCAGGTCATGGCCGACGCCGCTCGAGACGGGCTGCGGGTCAAGCCGATCGGGGCCGGGCACTCGTTCACCGCCATCGGCCTCACCGACGGCGTCCAGGTCAGCCTCGACGCGCACACCGGGCTGGTCGCCGTCGACCGGGACTACGGCCGGGTGCGGGTGCGTGCCGGGACGCGCCTGTGCGACCTCAACGCGCTCCTGGAGGCGCAGGGGCTGGCCATGGCCAACCTCGGCGACATCGACCGGCAGTCCGTCGCGGGCGCGCTGTCGACCGGCACCCACGGCACCAGGCCACCCTGCCCGGGCTGGCCGGCCTCGTGGAGGCGCTGGAGATCGTGACCCCGGACGGGCGCGTGCGCCGGTGCGACCGGCAGCGTGACCCGGACCTGTTCCACGCGGCGCGCGTCGGGCTGGGCGCCCTCGGCATCGTCACCGAGGTGACGCTCGCGTGCGTACCGGCCTTCCGCATCGAGGCGCGGGAGGAGCCGGCCGGCCTGAGCGCCGTGCTCGCGCAGCTGGACGAGCACGTCGACGGGCACGACCACTTCGAGATGTTCTGGTTCCCGCACACCGACCGGGTCCTCGCCAAGCACAACCGGCGCCTGGCCCCCGACGACACCTCCGGCAAGGCCCTTCCGCGCTGGCGCTACCTGCTGGACGACCAGCTGCTGTCCAACGGTGTCTTCGACCTGACCTGCCGGCTGTCGGCGCGCGTGCCCGCCACCACGCGGCCCATCAACGCCGTCGCGAGCCGGGCCCTGTCGGCCCGCACCTACACGGACTCCTCCTACCGGGTGTTCGCCAGCCCGCGGACGGTCCGCTTCACCGAGAGCGAGTATGCCGTGCCGCGTGCCGCCCTCCCGGAGGTGCTGCGGGACCTGGACCGGTTCATCGAGCGCTCGCGCGAGCACGTGGCCTTCCCGGTGGAGATCCGGTTCGCCGCCGCCGACGACGCGTGGCTCTCGACGGGCTACGAGCGGGCCAACGCCTACGTCGCCGTCCACCACCACCGCTCGGTCGACCCCCGCCGCTACTTCGCGGCCTTCGAGCAGGTCGTCGCCGCCCACGACGGTCGCCCGCACTGGGGCAAGATGCACACGCTCGGCGTCGACCGGCTGCTCGAGCTCTACCCCCGGCTCCCGGACTTCCTGCGGCTGCGCGACGAGCTCGATCCCGACCGGCTGCTCGGCAACGACTACCTCACCCAGGTCCTCGGCAGGTGACGCCAGCAGGGTGGCGCCACGGGGCGCCGGGCGCACGCGGGTAGTCTGGGCGCGGCGGGGCCGTCCCGTCCCGGACCGCTGGAGGACCCCGCACGCATGTCGACCGTCGAGGTGGCGCACCCCGCCGCACCCCACGGCCACGGCGGCGGTCGCGCCCGTCGGGGCGTTCGTGCCACGTGGTCCCGGGCCACCCGCGAGGAGCGGGGCGTGGGACTCGCCTCGCTGGGTCTCGTGCTGTGGTTCCTGGTGCGGGTGCGGTCGGGGGCCGACCTCTACGACGGCTCGCACGTCGTCGCCCTCGCGCAGCGCATCGCCCAGGGCGACCGGTTGTTCGCCGACGAGATGAACGCCCAGGCCGTCGGCTCCGCCGCCGGGGCGCCGTTCGTGTGGGTGTGGACCCACCTGTTCGGCCAGGCCTACCTCGTCCTTGCCTACCGCTACTGCTACGTCGCGGTGGCCGTCCTGGTCGGCGTGCTGTGCTACCGCGCGCTGCGCACGCGGCTGCGCCCGCTCGTCGCGTTCCCCGCCGTGGCGGCATCGTTGATGGTGACGAGCTACCACGTGGTCGGGCTGTCCTACAACACCGTCCCCACCCTGGCCATGGTCGTCCTCACCTGCTGCGGCCTCGCGGCGGTGCTGGGCCCGGCAGCGAGCGCCCGACGCTGGGTGGTGCCCGTGGGGCTGACCGCCCCGCTCGGCGCGGTGAGCCTGCAGTCCCTGCTCCCCGCCGTGGGGCTCAGCCTGCTCGTGCTCGTCGTGCTCCTGTGGCGGGGTGGGCGCCGCGACGCCGTGCTCTGGCTCGTCGGGACCGCCGCGCTGGTCACCCTGCCGGTCGCGGTCTACCTCCTCGGCGTCGTCGGCTGGTCGGCGATCAGCGACACCCTCGACTACACGGTGCAGTACCAACGACCACGGTCCGGCCCGCTCGAGCGGCTGGCATTCACCTCGACCTCCTGGCTCAAGGAGCTGGTGACGCCGGTGCGCCTCCCCGCCGTGCTGCTGGGGCTCAGCGCGGCCGTCCCCATGCTCTCCGCACGGTGGCGGCGTGGGGCCGTCACCTGGTTCCCCGTGGTGCTGGGCGCCACCAGCCTGCTCGCGCTGCTCGTGCACGACGTCAACCTGATGCGCTACGTCGGGTCCGTCCAGCTCTACACCGCCCTGGTCATGCTCCCGGTCTGCCTGTGGTGGGTGCGGTCCCGAGGTGACCGCGAGGTCGCGACCCTGCTGCTCCTCGCCGCCCCCACCGCCCTCGTCGGCCACCCGATGGTCGCCGCCACGACCTTCGCGGGCCCGTGGTACGGCGAGTTCCCGCCCGCCTCCGTGGCGCTGGCCATCGCGACGACGGTCGGCGCCGGCCGGGTGGTGGAGCGGATCAGTGGCCCGAGCGACGTGAGCGCGCTCAAGCGCTACGCCCTCGTCTCGGTGCTCGCGATCCTCGCGTCGCAGTTCGCGACGAACTTCTACGGCAGCTCGCCCTGGGCGGCCCGGACACCGGCTCCGGCCGGGGCCTACGGCGGGCTCTACAGCGGCGGGCGCGAGCTCGCGCACCTGCGGATCGTGCAGGACACGACCGACACCTGGGTGCGGCCGGGCGAGAGCCTGCTCGTCTACGGCGCGGTCACCGGCGCCTTCCTCACGTCGGGCGCGCGGGCGGACACCAACATCGTGTGGCTCGAGGACTTCGGCGAGCAGGGCCGCTACACCACCGACTGGATGCGCCGGACCGGTCGGGTGCCGGACGTGGTGCTCGTCTCCACCGACGGCATCCACGGCGACGGGATCGAGGCCATGGCCCAGCGCGACCCCATCCTCGCGACCTTCGCCGGCACCCACCGGATCGTCGCCGGCATCGGCTACTTCAGCCCGGGGCAGTTCCGCAGCGAGGCGGGGCTGGTCGTCCTGCGTCGCGTCGGCACCTGATGCATCAGGGGGAGCGGCGACCCGATGCCCCGTCGGCGTCGGCGCCCGGGACTAGCCTGGAGGGGCACACCACCCCACGAAGGACGACCTGCCGATGACACCTGCCTCGCGACCCACGTCGGTGGGGTTGGCGTCCTGGCTCGGCCTGCGCGAGGCGTCCCTGCTGCTGGCGTGCGCTCCCGCGGGCGGGCTCCTCGTGGGCGCGGTGGACCTGGCCACCTCCTCCGGCTTCGCCGACCTCGGTATGGCGCTGGGCTTCGCTCTGGTGGCGGCCTTCTACACGGCACAGCTGGCGGTGACGCTCGGACGGCCGGGATGGACCGACACGTGGTGGGCGCCCGTCATCCTGACGACGTCGGCGCTGTCGTCCCCGCTCTTCACGACCTTCCTGGTGGATCCGCGGCCTCCCATCGTGTGGTTCTGGCTGCTGGAGCCCGTGGTCGTGCTGGCGGCCTACCTGTGCCGACCCGCCCACGCCGCCCTGGTCACCGTCGGGTGCCTGGGCTGCGGCTGGATCTTCCTGGCGCTGAGCGACGTCGACGTGGCCCGCTACGCGCACGAGGTGGTGGCGGGAGCGGCGGCGATCGTGATGCCCGGTGTGGTGGCCGCGCTGGTCCTCGGACGGGTGCGGCGCCGGGAGCGGTCGGTGCTCGAGCAGACCCGGTTGGACCCGGTCACGGGGGTGCTCAACCGGCGAGGTCTCGAGCACGAGCTGAGCGAGTGGTCGGAGCGGGGGCGGGGAGCCGAGCCGGTGTGCCTGGTGTCCATCCACCTGGACTCCTTCGACGAGGCCGCCTCGGCGTGGGGCGGAGCCGCTGCCGACCATGTGATGGCCAGGGTCGCCGTGGCCCTGGAGCGCGCCTACCACCGCAGCCACCTCGTCAGCCGGTTCGTCGACCACGAGTTCATCGTGGTCAGCGACATCGACCCCGACCTGCTCGTGCCGTCCCTGCTGCGCGCGGTGCGGGTGGCCAGCCCGCAGCGCCCGGTCACCGCCAGTGCCGGCGTCGTCTGGGGCATCCCCCTGGACCTGCTGGCCGAGGGGCAGCTCGTCCCGATGGTCGAGCGCGCCCGCCAGCGGGTCACCGCCGCGCAGCTGTCCACCGGGGGGATCGACGCCCAGCAGTTCGAGCCCGAGACCTATGTCCCGGTCCCGGTGCCCCAGCCGGTGCCGGCGGCGCCTCCCCGGCAGGAGGAGCCCGACAAGCCCGACCTCCCGGGCAGCGATGCCCGGGTGCTCGGGTGGTGGCTGGCCGGCACCGGCATCCTGCTGAGCGCGGTGCCGCGGCGCCCCGATCAGTCGAGCCCCGTCGACCTGCTCGTCTACGCCGCCTGCCTGGCGCTCGCCTGCGGGGGGATGTGGGTCGCGCAGAGCGACACGGGTCACCCACGGGTGGGGCGCCTCCTGGTGACGCTGACGCTCCCTGTCACCGTCATGGTGGTGATGAACGTGCCCACGGTCGAGGCGCGCTACCTCGTGGTGGTGCTCGCGGCCTACCCCGCGACCATCGCGGGCGTGCTCCTGGACCGGGTGTGGGCGCAGTGGATGGTCGTGCTCCTGCCGGTGAGCTTCGTCCTGGCCACGGCGGTGGGTCCCACCGCGCTGCCGCACGCCCTTAGCATCACCATCCTCGCGGTCGGGCTGGTCGCGGTGACGGCGCTGCTGGCGGCCATGGTGCGCCGCCGCCGCCTCACCTCGCTCAACCGGCTGCACGTGCTCACCCTCACCGACCCGACCACGGGGGTGCTGACCCGGGCGGGCCTCGCCCGGGAGTTCCTCGACCTGCCGCCCGCCCGCCGGACGGGGATCCTGCTGACCTCGGTGCTGCCCCGCGGGGGCGAGGGGCAGGGCACCGCCCTGGAGGCCGACCTCGCCCTCGTGGCGACGAGCCTGCACGAGCTGGCGCGGGGGAGGGGCGTCGTGGGCCGGGTCAGCGGACGCGACCTGGTGCTCGTCGTGCCCGGCGCGGACCGCCTGGCGCTGCTGCGGCGTCGCCTCCAGCAGGACCTGGGGGAGCGGTCCTCCGAGGTGGAGGTCCTGGTGGGGCTGGCCTACACCGACGACCACACCGAGGGTGGGCTGTGGCAGGCCGTCAACGAGGCCGACGAGGCCGTCCGGCGCCAGAGCCACGGCGACGCCGGGCCCTCCCACCTCGTGCCCGCCGACGTGACGCCCTGACCGTCGGCGCCGCCCACGAACCCACCCGGAACGTTCGCGGGCGCACCGGCGTTGTTCCTGGCATGCATCGGCACTTCAACGGTCTCAAGACCGCTGCGCTCTTCGGCGTCATCTGGGCGCTGCTCCTCGGCCTCGGCGCCCTCATCGGCAACGGCCGCTACATCTGGCTGTTCGCCCTGGTCGGCCTCGGCATGACCTTCTACTCCTACTGGAACTCCGACAAGCTGGCGCTCAAGGCCATGCAGGCCTACCCGGTCACGCGGGAGCAGGCTCCGGCGATGTACCGCATCGTCGAGGAGCTGTCCGCCAAGGCGGGTCAGCCGATGCCCACGCTGTGGATCTCCCCGACGGAGGCGCCCAACGCGTTCGCCACGGGACGCAACCCCCAGCACGCGGCGGTGTGCTGCACCGAGGGCATCCTGCGCCTGCTCGACGAGCGTGAGCTGCGGGGCGTCCTCGGCCACGAGCTGATGCACGTCTACAACCGAGACATCCTCACGAGCTCGGTGGCGGCCGCGATCGCCGGGGTCATCACGAGCGTCGCGCAGATGGCCATGTTCTTCGGCGGCGGCAACGACGAGGACCGCCCCAACCCGGTGGTCATGATCCTCATGGCGCTGCTGGCCCCGCTGGCCGCGAGCCTGATCCAGATGGCGATCTCCCGCACCCGCGAGTTCGACGCCGACGAGGACGGCTCCTCCCTCACCGGCGACCCGCTCGCCCTGGCCTCGGCCCTCAAGAAGCTCGAGCTCGGCGTGGCCCGGGCGCCCCTGGCGCCCCAGCCCGACGTCGTGAACGCGAGCCACATGATGATCGCCAACCCCTTCCGCGCGCAGGACGTCAGCAAGCTCTTCAGCACCCACCCCGCCACTGCCGACCGGATCTCCCGGCTCGAGCAGATGGCCGGCTACCACGGGCGCTGACCGCGGCCGTCTGACCGCGCCCGTTCGGGCCTCGTGACGCAGCGCCGTATGCCGCCGGCCCGCGGCATACGGCACTGCTGCCTGTCGCCGACCCACCGGCACGACCCGGGGTGTGAAACGGTGGGCCCATGACCAGCCTGACCCGCACGGAGGCGCGAGGGCGCGCCACGACCGTGAAGCACCCCCGCTATGCCGTCGAGCTCGACCTCACCCAGGGCGAGACGACCTTCGGCAGCCGCACCGTCCTCACCTTCGCCGCCACCCCGGGCGAGAGCACCTTCGTCGACCTCAAGGCGACCGAGCTGCAGGAGGCGACGCTCAACGGTGAGCCGGTGCCGTCCGACGCCCTGGCCGACGGTCGGCTGCGGCTGACCGGTCTGGCGGCCGACAACGAGCTCATCGTCCGCGCGACGATGAGCTACAGCAAGGACGGCTCCGGCCTGCACCGGGCGGTCGACCCGGCCGACGGCGAGCACTACGTCTACGGCCACTCGTTCATGGACGCGGCGCCGCGGGTGTTCGCCTGCTTCGACCAGCCGGACCTCAAGGCACCCTGCACGTTCACCGTGACCGCGCCGAGCGACTGGGTGGTGATCGGCAACGGCGCCGCGACCCGCGAGGGCGACGTGTGGCACCTGGCCGAGACGGCGCCGATCGCGACCTACTTCGTGTCGATCTGCGCCGGCCCCTACGTGAGCGTCACCGAGGAGCACGACGGGATCCCGCTGGGCCTCTACGCCCGCCGTTCGATCCGGGCCCAGCTCGAGGCCAACGCACCGCGGGTCCTGGAGGTGACCCGCCGCAGCTTCGACTACTTCCACGAGCTGTTCGGGATCCGTTATCCCTTCGGCAAGTACGACCAGGTGTGGGTGCCGGAGTTCAACGCCGGCGCGATGGAGAACCCCGGCTGCGTGGTCCTGCGCGACGAGTACCTCTTCCGCTCCCGCGTGACCGGCGCCGAGCTGCTGTCGCGGGACAACACCGTCAGCCACGAGATGGCGCACATGTGGTTCGGCGACCTGGTGACGCTGGCCTGGTGGGACGACCTGTGGCTCAACGAGTCGTTCGCGGAGTACATGGCCAGCCGGTGCGTCGTCGAGAGCGGGCTCTACCCCGACGCCTGGTCCGACCAGGGGATCGTCCGCAAGGCCTGGGGCTACTCCGCCGAGCGCTCGCCGTCGACGCACCCGGTGGCGGGCAACGGCTCCGAGGACGCCCTCGCCGCCCTGCAGAACTTTGACGGCATCTCCTACGCCAAGGGGTCCGCGGTGCTGCGGCAGCTGATCGCCTACATCGGCGACGAGGCGTTCGTGGCCGGCGTGCGGGACTACCTGCAGCGGCACGCGTACGGCAACGCCGAGATGAGCGACTTCTTCGCGGCGATGGAGCGGGCGCACGGCGCCTCGCTGACCGACTGGACCGACGCCTGGCTGCGCACGGCGGGGCTCGACGCGATCCGTCTCGACGTGGACTGCGCCGACGAGTCCGACCTCGTGCGGCGCGCCGAGCTGGTCAAGGTCGCTCCCGAGGCGCACCCGGCGCGGCGCTCGCACGCCCTGGACGTCGCCGGCTGGACCGACGGGGTCGAGCAGGTGCGGGCACGGCTCACCCTCGACGAGGACCGCCGCGTGGTGCACGAGCTGCTCGACCGGCCGCGCCCGGCGATCCTCGTGCCCAACGCCTCCGACCTGACCTGGGCGACGGTGGTCCTGGACGAGGACACGCTCCGGCGCCTGCCCGAGCAGCTCGCCCAGGTCGACGACCTGGCCGCCCGCGTCGTGCTCTGGAACGCCCTGCGCGACGGCGTCGCCCTCGCGACGGTCGACCCGCGGCTCGTCGTCGACGTGTTCTGCGCCGCCTGGCCGCTGGAGTCGGACGACTCGGTGCTCTCGGCGGCCGGGCGCTACGTCCCCGAGGTGGTCGTGGCCGTCTACCTCCCCGCCGACGAGCGAGCCGAGGCCCGGGTCCGGGTCGCCGAGGCCGGTGCCGCCGCCCTCGAGGCCGCGGAGCCCGGCTCCACCCGGGCGCTCGCGGCCGCGCGGGTGGTCGCCTCCACGTCGCGCGACGAGGAGCTCCTGCGCCGGTGGTATGCCGGGAGCGACCTGCCGGCGGGTCTCGAGGGCGACGCCGACTTCCGCTGGCTCGTCGCCACGACCCTCGCCGGTGACGGCGCCCTCTCGGTCGAGGAGCTGGAGGAGGCGCACGCGGCCGACGCCACGGTGACGGGCACGCTCGCCTGGCTCGGTGCACGAGCCGCGCGACCCCACGGCGAGGACAAGGCCTGGGCCTGGGCGGAGCTGACCGAGCAGCGCGGTCGCTCCAACCACGAGATGAACGCCCTTGCCGGGTCCTTCTGGCGCAGCGGCGACACGGCGGTGCTGCGGCCCTACGTCGAGCGCTACTTCGAGGACGTGCCGGCGATGTGCGCGTGGGTGGGCGACGACGCGATGGCCCGGGTGGCCAAGCTGGCCTATCCCGTGCAGCTCGCCGAGCCGGAGGCGCTGCAGCGGTCGCAGGACGCGCAGGGCCGCTCGGACCTGACCGCGGCGGTGCGGCGCGGGATCGTCGACCAGGAGTCGGTGCTGCGCCAGGTCCTTCTCTCCCGCGACACCTTCTAGACCTACCTCAGGTAGTCACGTCCGCCTGGGTTAGCACGCCAGGCGAACAGACCTACCTCAGGTAGGAACATCAGCCTGGGTTCGCACGCCAGGCTGATGCCTCTACCCCCGGCGGGTCAGCGGATCAGGGGCAGCAGGCTGACCACCAGCGCCACCACCGGCACCGCCACGACGGTGGTCACCGCGACCACGCTCGCCACCATCTCCGAGTCCCCCCGGAACTCCTCGGCGAGCAGGAACGCGTTGACCGCCGTCGGCATCGCCAGCGCCAGCACCAGCGACTGGGCCGACAGCGTGGGCAGCGGCAGCAGCACCGCCACGGCGAGCCCGAGCAGCGGCAGCAGCACCGACCGCAGCCCCACGCTCACCAGCACCGGGGCGGTCAGGTGGATGCGTCGTGACTGCCCCAGCTGCACCCCGAGCTGCAGCAGCACCAGGGGTATGGCGGCGGCCGAGAGCAGCTCGATGCCCCGCATGACGCCGATGGGGACCGTCATACCGGTCAGGCGCACCACGGTGGCGGCCACGAGAGCCCACAGCACGGGCAGGCGGACGAGCGACCGCAGCCCTGCTCCCAGCCCGTCGTGCGAGCCGTAGAGCACGGGCCCGATCGTGAACATCACGACCACCGACACGATGAACAGGACCAGGGCCTGGTCGAGCCCCGGCTGGCCGAGGGCGAGCAGCGCCACGGGCAGGCCGAAGTTGCCGTTGTTGCCGATGACGGTGCAGGCCACCACGCCGCGGCGGGTGCGCCCGGGCCAGCGACCGCCGACCGCCCAGGCGACGAGCCCCGCCAGGACGTTGGCCGCGACATAGCCCGCGACCAGCCACACGCCCTGGCCGGGGGACACCTCGGTCTTGACGATCGAGGTGAAGGCCAGCGCCGGCGTCAGCCCGTGCATCCCCACCTTGTTGAGGGTCTGCCGGTCCAGGGCGAACGACCGCGCCAGCACGTAGCCGACCGCCGCCACGAGCACGACGGGCAGCACGACCTGGACGAGGGCAGCAAGCACCCCGGCAGGCTATCCAGCGCTGCCGGGGTGCGGGCGTGCGTCTCGGTGCTCGGCTCAGCGGCGGTTGGTGAACTGCACCGCGAAGTCGAGGTCGGCCTCCCTCACCAGCTGCTGGACGGCCTGCAGGTCGTCGCGGGACTTGGACGAGACCCGCAGCTCGTCGCCCTGGATCTGCGCCTTGACCGACTTGGGGCCTTCGTCGCGGATGAGCTTGGAGATCTTCTTGGCGTTGTCCTGCGTGATGCCGTCGCGCATGGCCCCCTCGAGGCGGTACTCCTTGCCCGACGGCTTGGCCTCCTTGTCCTCGCCGAAGTCGAAGGACTTGAGCGAGACGCCGCGGCGCACCAGCTTGGTCTCGAAGACGTCGAGGACGGCGGCGCAGCGCTCGGGGGTGTTGGCCTTGATCAGGACGTTGTCGCCGCTCCACTCGATGGACGCGCCCACGCCCTTGAAGTCGTAGCGCTGCGACACCTCCTTGGACGCCTGGTTGAGCGCGTTGTCGACCTCCTGCTTGTCGACCTTGCTGACGATGTCGAACGAGCTGTCCGCCATGGAGTCCTCCTCGGGTGTCCGGTGGGTGCTGACGCCCAGTCTCCCAAACATCGGGCCGTATGGCGGACCGCCGCCTCCCGCTCGCCACCGCGCGGATCGCGGATTCGGCATACCTGCTCGTCGTTGCTATGCTTTCCGACGCACCATGGCGGGTTGCCCGAGCGGCCAATGGGAGTGGACTGTAAATCCATCGCGAAAGCTACGAAGGTTCGAATCCTTCACCCGCCACCACAGCGTCACGCTGCACAGGAACGGCCCAGGATCTCCACGTCCTGGGCCGTTCTGCGTCGTCCGGTCGGGGGATCCGGTGGTGCACGTCCGGTCACCGGTGGCGGTCCGCCCCCTGACCAGGTGAGATGGGGTCATGTCCCAACCGCTGTCGGGGGTCGTCGTCGTCTCCCTGGCCGTCAACGTGCCCGGCCCGGTCGCCGTGGCGCGCCTGGTCGACCTGGGCGCGCGGGGGATCGTGGTGCAGCCTCCCGACGGTGACCCCCTCGAGCGCTACGCGCCGGGGTGGTATGCCGACCTGAGCCGCCGTCTCGAGGTGCGGCGGCTCGACCTCAAGGACCCGGCTCAGCGGCGCGAGCTGGACCTGCTGCTCGCCGGCGCCGACGTGCTGGTCACGGCCACCCGGCCGGCGGCCCTGGCTCGGCTCGGGCTCGACTGGTCGCACCTGCACGAGGCCCTCCCTCGGCTGGTCCACACCTCGATCGTGGGACGGGCCGGGGAGCGCGCCGACGTCCCCGGTCACGACCTGACCTACCAGGCCGCCGCCGGGATCCTCACCCCTCCGGCCGCCCCGCGCACGCTGGCCGCCGACCTCGCGGGCGCGGAGCGGGCCGTCAGCGAGACCCTCGCCGGGCTGCTGCTGCGGGAGCGGACGGGGGAGGGGACGCTGCGCGAGGTGGGGCTGGGTGATTGCGCCGACGACCTCGGGGCGCCGGTGCGCCGCGGGATGACCACGCCCGGCTCCCTGCTGGGGGGCGGCTTCGCGGGATACGGCCTGTATGCCGCTCGCGGGGGCCACGTCGCGCTGGCCGCCCTGGAGCCGCACTTCTGGGCGAGGGCCCAGGAGCTGCTCGGGGCGGACCACGGGCAGATCGCCGCGACGCTCGCCGGGCGCACGCCGGACGAGTGGGAGGCCTGGGGCGAGGAGCACGACGTGCCGCTGGCGGCCGTGCGGGAGCCCGAGCGGGATCCCGTAGCCGAGCACGAGGACGAGCACGAGGTGACGGCATGACGCGCTACCTCGACGACCTCGGCCTGTCCGTCGTCATCGACGGGACGCCGCGGCGCGTCGTCAGCCTCGTGCCGTCCCTGACCGAGGCCGTCGCCTGGAGCGCCCCCGACGCGCTCGTCGGCGCCACCGACTGGTGCACGCACCCCGCCGACCTCGACGTCACGCGGGTGCGGGGCACCAAGAACCCCGACCTCGACGCGATCGTCGCGCTGCGCCCCGACCTGGTCGTCGCCGAGGACGAGGAGAACCGCCCCGCGGACCTCGCCGCGCTGCGCGACGCGGGGATCCCGGTGTGGACCACGCAGATCCGCACGGTCGACGGGGCGCTGCGCTCCATGGCGCGCCTGATAGACGCCCTCGAGGTGCCGCCGCCCAGCTGGCTGGACGACGCGCACGACGCCTGGGCCGCGCCGACGCGCGTCGACCCCGCGAGGAGGGTGCGCGCCGTCATACCGATCTGGCGTCGTCCGTGGATGTTCGTCGGCCAGGACACCTATGCCGGGGACGTGCTGCGCCGGCTCGGCGTGGACAACGTGCTGCGGGGGCACGACGAGCGCTATCCCGCGGTGCCGCTGGACGAGCTGCCCGGCGCGGACCTGGCGATCCTGCCGGACGAGCCCTACCGGTTCACCGACGACGACGGCCCGGAGGCCTTCGACCCCCTCCCGAGCGCGCTCGTCGACGGCCGCTCGCTCACGTGGTACGGCCCGGCCATGATCGGCGCGCCCGAGCGGCTCGTGCGCCAGCTCCGAGGGCGGTGACCAGGCCCATCGGCTCTAGGCTGGGGGCCATGTCGAGTCGCCCCTTCGAGTTCGAGTCCACCCCCACCGGCACCACGGTCCGTGTCCGCGTGCGGGGCAACGACGTCCTGGCCATCCCCCTGATCAACCGCGGCACCGCGTTCACCAAGGCCGAGCGGGACTCGCTGCGGCTCAACGGCCTCATGCCGAGCGGCATCGTGCCCATCGAGGGGCAGATCTCGCGGGTCTACCAGCAGTTCCGCGAGCAGCCGGACGCGCTGTCCAAGAACGTCTACCTGTCGGCCATGCGCGACCGCAACGAGGTGCTCTTCTACCGCCTGCTGGCCGAGCACCTCGAGGAGATGCTGCCGATCGTCTACACGCCGACGATCGGCGAGGCGATCCAGCGCTACTCGCACTGGTACTCCCGCCCGCGCGGCGTCTTCCTATCGATCGACGACCCGGACGGCATCGAGAACGCCTTCCTCAACTACGGCCTCGAGCCGGAGGACGTCGACCTCGTCGTCGCCACGGACTCCGAGGGCATCCTCGGCATCGGTGACCAGGGCGTGGGTGGCGTGCAGATCGCCATCGGCAAGCTCTCCGTCTACACCGCGGCCGCCGGCATCCACCCGCGCCGGGCCATCCCGGTCGTGCTCGACGTCGGCACCGACAACCTCGCCCTGCTCAACGACGAGCTCTACCTCGGCGTGCGGCACGCTCGGGTGCGCGGCGAGCGCTACGACGCGTTCATCGACAAGTTCGTCGAGGTCACGACCCGGCTCTACCCCAAGGCCATGCTGCACTGGGAGGACTTCGGCGCGAGCAACGCGCACCGTATCCTCGAGAAGTACCGCCACGACATCTGCACCTTCAACGACGACGTGCAGGGCACGGCCGCCGTCGTGGCCGCCGCGGCCCTCGCCGGGGTCAAGGCCACGGGCGAGCGGATGAGCGACCAGCGCATCGTCGTGCACGGCGCCGGCACCGCCGGCGTCGGCATCGCCAACCTGCTGCGCGACATCATGATCCGCGAGGGGGCGTCGCCGGAGGAGGCCAACGCGCGGTTCTGGTGCCTGGGGTCGCGGGGCCTGATCACCGAGGCGCTCGGCGACCGGGTCCGGCCGTTCCAGAAGCCCTACGCCCGCACCGACGCCGACGTGCAGGGCTGGCGGCTCGACGTCGCGGGCCGGATCGGGCTGGCCGACGTCGTCCGCAACACCCACCCCACGATCCTCATCGGCACGTCCGGCCAGCCAGGCACCTTCACCGAGGCGATCGTCCGGGACATGGCCGCGCACACCCGCAACCCGATCATCATGCCGCTGTCCAACCCGACGAGCCTGTCCGAGGGCATCCCGGAGCGCATCGTCGACTGGACGCACGGCAAGGCGATGATCGCGACCGGGTCGCCGTTCGCCCCCGTCACCTTCCACCAGCGCACCTACGAGATCGCGCAGGCCAACAACGCGCTCGTGTTCCCCGGCCTCGGGCTCGGCGTCGCGGTGTGCGGGGCCTCGCGGGTCTCGGACGGCATGATCGCGGCGGCCTCGGAGGCCATCGCCGGGATCAGCCAGGTCACGCGTCCCGAGATGTCGTTGCTGCCCTCGATCACGCAGCTGCGCTACGTCTCCGCGACGGTCGCGCTCGCGGTCGTCAAGGCGGCCCAGGAGGAGGGGCTCGCGACGGTCGAGGTCGACGAGCCCGTCCAGGCGGTCTACCAGCGCATGTGGCACCCGGTCTATCCGGACCTCGAGGTGGTCTGACCGGCGCCCGTCCTGACGCCCGGACGTGCGCGGCTCCTGAGCACGTCCGGGTGAACCTGCGGGGTCGGGGAATCACGCCGCGCCATTAATGCTTATAGTGAGCACAACAGGCGCCTCGCCTGCCCCCGCGTCCCGGGTGCGGCGTCCGTCATACGGCCTGATCCGTCGTCCGACCCGCTCGACCCGCCCGCTCCACCCTGTCTCGCCCCCGCAGGAGCCAGCCATGCCCGCCACCTCGACCGGTCCCCTCGGATCGACCGGCCCGACCGGTCCCGCCACCGGCCTCGACCGCCACCTCACCCGCACCGAGCGGCTCGACCGCCTGCCGTTCACGAGCAAGCACCGCCGTCTGCTCGCGGGCTCCGGCGTCGGCTGGGCGCTCGACGCGATGGACGTCGGCCTCATCTCGTTCGTCCTGACCGCGCTGGCCCGCCAGTGGCAGCTCACGCCGACCGAGGTGTCCTGGATCGCCTCGATCGGCTCGCTCGGCATGGCGGTGGGGGCGACCCTCGGTGGCCTGCTGGCCGACCGGATCGGGCGGCGCCAGGTGTTCGCGCTGACCCTGCTCGTCTACGGCCTCGCCACGGGCGCGTCGGCGCTGGCCGGCAGCGTGGCGGTCCTGATGGCGCTGCGGTTCGTCGTCGGGCTGGGCCTCGGGTCTGAGCTTCCCGTCGCGTCCACCCTGATCAGCGAGTACTCCCCGGCGCACATCCGCGGCCGCGTCGTCGTCGGCCTCGAGTCCTTCTGGGCGATCGGGTGGATCCTGGCGGCGCTCATCGGCTACTTCGTCATCCCCGGCAGCGCCGACGGGTGGCGGTGGGCGATGGCGCTGGGCGTCGTGCCGGCGCTCTATGCCCTGGTCGTGCGCGCCACCCTGCCGGAGTCGGTGCGCTTCCTGGAGTCCAAGGGCCGGTATGCCGAGGCGGAGTCCGCGGTCCGCAGCTTCGAGGAGCCGGCGGGGGTGCCCGCCCCCGACCACGCGCCGGACGCCGCCATCGACGCCCCCGTCCCGCCGACCGGGCCGGTGCCCGGGCTGTGGAGCTCGCGCTACCGGCTCCGCACGGCGTCGCTGTGGGTCGTGTGGTTCTGCGTCAACTTCTCCTACTACGGCGCGTTCATCTGGCTGCCCTCGCTCCTGTTCGCCCAGGGCTTCGACATGGTCAAGTCCTTCGAGTACACCCTGTGGATCACCCTCGCCCAGCTCCCCGGCTATGCCGTCTCGGCCTGGCTGATCGAGGCGTGGGGGCGCCGCGCGACGCTCACGACCTTCCTGATCGGGTCGGCCTGCGCCGCCGGGGCGTTCGGGATGGCCTCGTCGGTGCCGGCGATCCTCGCCGCTGGGTGCGCGCTCAGCTTCTTCAACCTCGGTGCCTGGGGTGCGCTGTATGCCGTCACCCCCGAGATCTACCCCACCGTCATGCGGGGGACCGGGTCCGGGGCGTCGGCGGGGTTCGGGCGCATCGCCTCGATCCTGGCGCCGCTGGCCGTGCCGCCGCTCAAGGCGGCCGGGGGGACGGGCCTGGTGTTCACGACCTTCGCGGTGGCGTTCGCGATCGCGGCGTTCTCGGCCCTCGGCCTGCCCGAGCTGCGCGGCAAGGAGCTCGAGGAGCTCTGACCTACCTCAGCTGATCTCACAGAGGCACGCCGATCTGCCGCCGCGCCTCGTCGAGCAGCCCCATGATCGCGACCGTCTCGTCCAGGGGCAGCAGCTCCGACTCGCGTCGCCCCTCCGCGACCAGCCGCGCCAGGTAGGCCGCCTCGTAGCACAGCCCCCGGTGCCCGTGCACGACCGGCTCCGGGCCCTCGACCACCTCGCCGGAGCGCGACACCAGCCGCACCCGACCGGGCTGGTAGAAGTCGCCGTCCAGCTCGACGCGCGCCAGCGACCCCGAGATGGAGGCGGTGGTGGGGGTCTTGGCGGCCAGCGTCGTCGTCAGCACCGCGTGCGCCCTGGGCGCCGCCGCGAAGTCCGACAGGATCATCGAGGCCTGCGCCTCCACCCCGGTGAAGGCCGTCGTGCCGACGGCGGTGACCCGCTGCGGCATACCGAGCACGCCGCAGGCGAAGGACACGGGATAGATGCCCAGGTCGAGCAGGGACCCGCCCGCCAGCTCCGGCGCGAACAGCCGGAACGACCGGTCCTCGGCGAACCACTGCCCGTGGTCGGCGAGCACCGTCTCGAGCTCGCCCAGCACCCCGTCGGCGACGAGCTGTCGGATCACGTCGCTCTGCGGCAGGTAGCGCGTCCACATCGCCTCCATGCACGTCACGTCGGCGGCGCGGGCGGCGTCGACGACCTCCTGCGCCTCGGCCGCCGTGCGCGTGAAGGCCTTCTCCACCAGCACGTGGCGTCCCGCCGCGACGGCCAGCAGCGCGTGCTCGCGGTGCTCGCTGTGCGGCGAGGCCACATAGACCGCGTCGACCTGGGGGTCCGCGACGAGCTCGGCATACGAGCCGTATGCCGTCGCGCCCCCCACCTCGCGCGCGAAGGCCTCGGCGCGGTCAAGGGACCGCGACCCGACGGCGACGACGCGGCTGCGCGTGTGCGTGTGCAGCCCGTCGGCGAACGCCCGCGCGATGCCGCCGGGCCCGATCACGCCCCACCGCAGCGGGGGAGCCTCACGGGGGTCGGGGACGCGGCTGTCGGGCAGCGTGGTGGGCAGGGGGACAGGGAGGTCGCTCACCCCGTCGAGCCTAGGGGAGGATGGCCTGGTGCCCCAGTCCTACCTGACCGTCGCGTCGCCCGTCGACGTCGAGATCGAGGTGCGGCGCTCGCGGTTCCTGGCGCGGCTGGAGCGGGTCGAGGACGAGGCGGCGGCCCGGGCCGTGGTGGAGGCGGCCCGCAGGGCGCACTGGGACGCCCGGCACCACTGCTCGGCGTTCGTGCTGGGGCCGGAGGCGATGACGGAGCGGTCGTCCGACGACGGCGAGCCGGCGGGGACGGCGGGGGCGCCGATGCTCGAGGTCCTGCGCGGCCGCGGGCTGAGCGACGTGGTGTGCGTGGTCACGCGGTGGTTCGGGGGGACGCTGCTCGGGACCGGTGGGCTGATCCGGGCGTATGGCGACAGCGTGCGCGCCGCGTGCGATGCCGCCCAGGTGCTGGAGCGCCGTCTGGCGCAACGGTTCTCGCTGGAGGTCGTGCACGCGGACGCGGGGCGCGTGGAGGCGGCGCTGCGCTCGCGCGGGGTGCACGTCGACGGCACCGACTACGCGGAGCGGGCGACGCTGAGGCTCGACGCGGAGCCGCAGGAGCGCGACGAGCTCGCGGCGCTGGTCGCCGAGCTGACCGGGGGAGCGGGCGTCCTGGTCGACGGCCCCACCGACTACCGCACCCACCCCCGGTAGAGGCATCAACCGGCCTTCGTTCCCCAGGCTGATGCCTCTACCCCCGGCGGGTCCACGCTCCCTGGCGGGTCCGCAGCCAGCGCGCGAGCAGCGGCGCCAGCGCCAGGATCGCGAGGAGCCGAGCGAGCTGCACGGCAAAGACATAGGTCGGTTCGGCGCCGCTGGCGGTCGCCGTCGCCAGCACCGCGAACAGCCCGCCCGGCGTCGTCGCCAGATAGGTCGTCAGCGGGTCGACGCCCGTGACCTGCGACAGCACCCAGCCGAGCACCCCGCACAGGATCAGCAGAGCCGCGATCAGCACGAGCCCGGCAGGCAGCAGCCGCCCGATCGCCCGCACGCTGTCGCGCGTGAACTTCACCCCGACCTGCAGGCCGATCGCCAGCATCGCCAAGGACACGAGCAGGCCGGGTGTCTGCGCGGCGCCGAGCCCGCCCCACAGCGTCAGCCCTCCGGCCACGGCCAGCGGCCCGATCAGCGTGAACGTCGACACCGGCACCAGCCGGGCCAGCCCGAGCCCCACCCCGACCGACAGGGCGACGAAGACCGCGGACGCGACCCAGCCGTCACCGGCCCCGCCGGCAGCGGCGTCCCCGCCCTGCCCCGTCTGCGGGTGGAACACCAGACCCACGACGAGCGGCAGGGTCACCAGGACGAGCAGCACCCGGAGGTACTGCAGGATCGACACGACCCGCGCGTCCGCCCCCAGCTCGTCGGCTATCGACGTGATGCCCGACGCCCCGCCGGCGGCCATCGAGAACAGTCCGGTGGCCAGCGAGATCGGGTGCAGACGCGCCAGTATGACGCCCGCGAGCAGGCTCAGCAGCAGCGTCACCACGGTGACGATCAGGACGGACGGCCAGTCGGCGGCGATCTGGCGCAGCGCCGACAGCGTCACCGTCTCGCCGATGGTCACCCCGACGAAGGCCTGCGCCAGCACCACGCTCCAGCGCGGCAGCTGGGGCGCCCGCGGCGACCCGAACGCCAGCACCGCCCCGGCCGCCAGCCCCCCGAACAGCGATGGCGACGGCAGGGCCAGCAGCGCGAGGCCCGCCCACACGACGGCGCCCACGGCGACCCCGGTGACGAGCACGCGGGCGGGAGGGGCGATCACCCCAGCACCCTAGGTGGGCCTCGTCGGCACGCGCCCCTCCGGCTCAGGTGTCGACCATCACCCGGCCCGACCGCCACCTCCTGAACGCCGTTCAGGTACGCTTCGCCCCATGTCCACCGCCGCCCGCCGCACCTCCACCAGCAGCGACCCCAGCGCCAGCAGCACCAGCAGCAGCAGCGACGGGGGCGACCACACCCGACCCACCACCCGGCCCGCCACCCGACGCGGCCTCACCGCCCGCGACCTGGCCCTGGTCGCCGCCTTCTGCGCCCTCATCGTCGCGCTGGTCCCCGTCAAGGTCCCGGTCGGCGGCGCCGCCCCCATCGTCCTGCAGAACCTCGGCATCATGCTCGCCGGCGCCGTGCTCGGGGCGCGCCGCGGGTTCCTGGCCGTGCTGCTGTTCGTGGTCCTCGCGGTCGCCGGCCTCCCTGTGCTCGCCAGCGGCGTGCGCGGGCTCGCCATCTTCACCGGCCCCACGGTCGGCTTCGTCGTCGGCTACCCCGTGGTCGCGCTCGTCATCGGCCTGCTCGTCCAGCGCTTCCTCCCGCGCCTGCACGTCATGGCGGCGGTCGGCGCCTGCCTGGTCGGCGGCATCGTCGTGTCCTACGCCCTCGGGATCCCCGGGATGGCCTGGCGCTCGGCCAAGCTCGACCTCGCCGGCGCGGCGACCTTCTCGGCGACCTTCCTGCCCGGCGACCTCGTCAAGGCCGTCGTCGCGGGCGTCGTCGCCACCGCCGTCCACAAGGCGCTGCCGGACCTCGTGCCGGCCCGCCGCCGCTGACGCCGACCACGGCTCGCAGCAGGCGTCCGCCATACGACCCATGCCCACCATCCGCATCGAGGGCGTCGCCCACGCCTATGGCGATCGCCGCGTCCTCGAGCACGTCGACCTGACGCTCACGGAGCCGCGCGTCGGCATCGTGGGCGCCAACGGCTCGGGCAAGTCCACGCTCGCGCGCATGCTCAACGGCCTGGTGGAGCCGACGGAGGGGCGGGTGCTGGTCGACGGCCTGGACGCGGCGCGCGACGGGGCGGCGGTGCGGCGCAAGGTCGGCTTCGTCTTCCCCGACCCCGAGGCGCAGATCGTGATGCCGACGGTGCGCGAGGACGTGGAGTTCTCGCTGCGGCGCCGCCGTGACCTCAGCGACGACGACAAGCGGCGGCTGGTCGACGAGGTGCTCGAGCGCTACTCGCTGGCCGATCACGCGGATCACCCCGCGCACCAGCTCTCCTCGGGCCAGAAGCAGCTCCTCGCCATCGCCGCCATCCTCGTCACTCGGCCCGACGTGCTGGTCTGCGACGAACCCACCACCCTGCTCGACCTGCGCCACTCGCACCAGGTCTCGCGGCTGCTCGACGCCCTCGACCAGCAGGTCGTGCTCGTCACCCACCACCTGTGGCTGCTCGAGGGGTGGGAGCGGGTCGTGTGCATCGACGAGGGTCGGGTGGCGGCCGACGGGCCGGCCGGCGAGGTGGTCCCCTTCTACCGCCGGCTGATGGGGGCCTGACGTGCTGACCGGCGCGTATGCCGAGGGCCGCTCGCTCCTGCACCGCCTCCCGGTGCCCTGGAAGCTGCTGGCGCTCGCGGTGTTCCTCGTGCCGGTGTCGCTCGTGCAGCGGCCCTGGATGACGGCGGCCTCGGCGCTGGTCGTCCTCGGCGTCTACGCCCTGTGCCGGATCTCGCTGCGCCTGGCGTGGGGCGAGGTGCGGCCGCTGCGGTGGTTCCTGCTGGTGATGGCGCCGTTCCAGTGGTGGAGCGGCGGGTGGGAGGCCGTCGTGGTCACCCTCGGCGGCATGGTGGTCGCGGTGGCGGCGGCCGGGCTCGTCACCCTCACCACGCGCGTGTCCGAGATGCTCGACGGGGTGCAGCGCCTCGCCCAGCCGCTGCGGCACGTCGGCGTCTCGCCGGAGCGCGTGGCCCTGACCGTCAGCCTGACGCTGCGCAGCATCCCCGTCGTGGGGCAGCTCTTGCAGCAGACCCTGGACGCGAGGCGGGCCCGCGGCCTGGACCGGTCCGTGCGGGCGGTGGCCACGCCCCTCGTCATCCGCACGGTCCGGCACGCCGAACGCGTCGGTGACGCCCTCGCGGCCCGGGGCGTCGACGACTGATCGCCGCAGCCACCCCGGGGGGGTCTGCCCACCCGGGGCGCCCTCGATAGGGTGGAGGTCGCAGAGTCGCGACCGTCATACCCCCTCATCCGCTATCGCAGGAGGACCCTCCCGATGACCATCAAGCGCGTTGCCATGCTGACCGCCGGCGGCTACGCCCCCTGCCTGTCCGCCGCCGTCGGCGACCTCATCGAGCGCTACACCGAGATGCTGCCCGACGTGGAGCTCATCGGTTACCGCCACGGCTACCACGGCGTGCTGACCGGCAGCTACACGGTCTTCGACGAGGAGACCCGCCGCAACGCGGGGGTGCTGCGCAACTTCGGCGGCAGCCCGATCGGCAACTCCCGCGTCAAGCTCACCAACGCCAAGAACCTCGTCGAGCGCGGCCTGGTCAAGGAGGGCGAGAACCCCCTCGAGGTCGCGGCCAACCGCCTCAAGGAGGACGGCGTCGACGTCCTGCACACCATCGGCGGCGACGACACCAACACCACGGCGGCGGACCTCGCGGCCTACCTGCACGAGCAGGGCTACGAGCTGACCGTGGTGGGCCTGCCCAAGACGATCGACAACGACATCGTCCCGATCCGCCAGTCCCTCGGCGCCCAGACGGCGGCCGAGCAGGCGGCGATCTTCGCCCGCAACATCATCGCCGAGCACGGCTCCAACCCGCGCATGCTCATCGTCCACGAGGTGATGGGCCGCAACTGCGGCTGGCTGACGGCGGCGGCGGCCCGCGACTACATGACCTGGCACGGCCAGCAGACCTGGCTGCCGCAGGCCGGCCTCACCCCGGAGCGCTGGGCGATCCACGGCGTCTACGTCCCCGAGGTGCAGATCGACCTCGACGCGGAGGCCGCGCGGCTCAAGAAGGTCATGGACGAGATCGGCTGCGTCAACATCTTCCTGTCCGAGGGCGCCGGCGTCGACGACATCGTCAAGCAGCTCGAGGCGTCCGGCCAGGAGGTCGCCCGCGACCCCTTCGGGCACGTCAAGCTCGACACGATCAACCCGGGCAGCTACTTCGCCAAGGAGTTCGGCGCCAAGATCGAGGCCGAGAAGACGATGGTCCAGAAGTCCGGCTACTTCTCCCGCTCCGCCGCCGCCAACGACACCGACCTCGCGCTGATCAAGCAGATGTGCGACGTGGCGGTCGACGCGGCCCAGGCCAGCACGCCCGGCGTCGTCGGCAACGACGAGGAGCGCGGCGACGAGCTGCGCGTCATCGAGTTCCCGCGCATCGCGGGGCACAAGGCCTTCGACGCCTCGCAGGACTGGTTCCAGGACCTGCTGCGCCAGGTCGGCCAGGCCTGACCGCCCCTCCCCACTCGTCTCCCTCGCAGATCTTCGGGTGGCAACCCGGAGGTCTGCGAGGACCGTGAGCGCCGCCTCGTCCACAGGGCGATCGAGGCGCGCGGATTGCCGCGCCGCCGTCCACAGGTCCGTCGCCAGGTCGTTCGCGGAGGCGCCGGCCCGGCCACCCTGGCGGCATGGACCTCCCCCCAGAGCTGATCGCCCGCCCCGTCTTCTCGACGGCGGAGGCTCGTGCCTGTGGTGTCACGTCGGCGGACCTCGCCTCGGCCCGGCAAGAGGGGCGGATCTCGTCCGTGCGGCGCGGGTGGTGGACGGCGAGGTCGGTGCGCTGGCCGTCGGAGCGTGGCGCGCCTCGCCGCGGTCCTGCACCTCGTGGACGTGAGGCACGAGTCCCCCGGCGAGTCTCGTATGACGTGGGTGGCGCACGGCCTGGGCTACCGCCTGGAGCCCCAGGTGCCGGTCATGACCCGGCGCGGGCCCCGGAGGCTGGACGCGATGCTCGAGGGGGAGTGGGTGGCCCTCGAGCACGACGGGGAGGTCAAGTACGTCGCCGGCCCGCAGGACACGACGCGCAACGACGCCCTGCTGCGCGAGAAGGTCCGCGAGGACGACGTCCGCGACCTCGGGGTGGAGGTCGTGCGGGTGAGCAAGGAGATGCTCGACACCCCCGCGCTCCTGCTGGAGCGGGTCGAGAGGGCGCGGGTGCGCGCCCGTCGCCGCCACGGGCCGGCCCGTCGCCGAGCCGGCCGCATCTGAGTTGCCCTCCTGCCCGAGCCCGCCCCCTCGTCCGCACTCGCCTCCTCGTCCAGCCTGCATTCGCCTCCGTGGCAGATCTTCGGCTTCCAACCCGAAGATCTGCTACGGATCCGAGCAAACTAGTCAGACGCTCTAGGTAGACAGGCTGATTAAGTAGAGATACTGTCTAGCCATGCCCCAGCAACCGTGGCCGAGCGAATGGCTCCGAGGACTCCTCACCCTGGCGGTCCTCCGGGTCCTGGCGGACGGCCCCACCTATGGCTACGCCATCGCGACGACCCTCGAGGACAACGGGTTCGGCGCGATCAAGGGCGGGACGCTCTATCCGTTGCTCAGCCGCCTGGAGACGGCCGGCCAGGTCACCACCGAGTGGCGCCAGGGCGACGGCGGCCCCGGCCGCAAGTACTTCCAGCTCACCGTCGACGGCCGAGAGGCACTGGGGCGGCAGTCCACCCAGTGGCGCGAGTTCGCCCACCACACCACACGTTTCATCTCCGAGGAGGAGCAGTGATGACCATGACGGCACAGGATCGGAAGTGGATCGAGGAGCTCGTCATCGCACTGCGGCTGCGAGACGTGCGCGGGGACGCGATCGGCGATGCCGCCGCGGCCGTCGAGTCCCACTGCGCGGAGAGCGGGGAGACTGCTCAGGAAGCCTTCGGCGACCCGCGGGAGTACGCCGCCAGCCTGGACTTCCCGAACGACCTGTTGATCACCGCCACGGCCAGGGATTGGCTGGGCCTCCTGGGGCCGGTCGTGGCGGGCCTGATGGGTCTGACGGCAGCCACCGCCACGATCCGGGCCGTGCGCCTGGGGCAGGAGGTCGAGATCTCTGTCGGTCAGCTGGCCTCGTTCGCCTTCCTGGCCGTGTTCGTGCTCCTGACCGCGCGGGTCCTGGCCGCGTTGCTGCGTCACGTGGTGGCCGGGTCCCTCTTCCTGGGCGCCGGGCTCGTGGGCGCGACCGCCCTTTCGGTCGTGCTCCAGCAGACGGCGTTCTCCGCGGATCCGTTGGTCATGGGCCTCGTGGCGGCACTGCTCCTGGCGTTGTCCGTGGTCGGCAACCGGCGTCTGGCCGGCCGTCCGACCGACCCGGTCCGCGACCCGCGGGACGGTCGCGACCGCTACAGCCGATCTGACACCGCCGACGGTCGGGGCAGCGCGGCAGCGCAAGCCTTCGCGGCCGCCAGCGGCTGGGTCTACGTGCTGGCCGCGGTGGCGCTCGGCGCCCTCACCTGGTTCACGGCCGGCTGACACGGCACCGCGCGGTGCTGTAGGAGCTCGGGGCGGGGTGCGCGTCAGGGGGAGGCGCACCCCGCCTCGTCATACGGCAGACTGACCGCCATGCCTGCCGAGGACCGCAACCGCCCCGCCATCCTGGTCGTCAGCGGTGCGCACGGCCCCGACATCGAGCGGGAGCTGGCAGCGCGCTACGGCACCGACTACGACCTCGTCCTCACCACCGGGCTGGACGAGGCCCTCGACGTGGCCCAGGGATTCGCGGCGCGCCAGCGTCTCGTGGCCCTGGTCGCGGCCGAGGTGGATCTGCCCGACAGCACGGCGCTCCTGGCCCTGCGGGTCCTGCACCAGGCCCTGCCGACGGCCAAGCGCCTCGTGCTCCTCGTCGGTCCGGACGCCACGCAGCACTTCCCGGCCATGCGCGAGGCGCAGCAGCGCGGCGCCATCGACACCTATCTCATGCTGCCGCGGGGGCCGCGCGACGAGGAGTTCCACGCGGCCGTCACCGACCTGCTCTCCGACTGGGGCGCCACGGTCGCGGCCCCCGAGGTGCCGATGCTCACCATCGTGTGCGAGACGAACTGCCCTCGCACCGCAGGGATCCGGGACTTCCTCGACCGGATGGGCATGCCCTGCCGCTCGGTCGTCGACAGCTCCGAGGAGGGCCGGGCGATCCTCGACGGCCTGGCTCGGGAGGGCCAGGAGACCCCCGTCCTCCCGGTCATCGTCGCGCACGGGCGCGAGACCATCGTCGATGCGACCATCGCGGACGTGGGGCGGGCGCTCTACGGCGGGTTCGACGCCCTGGCGAGGGATTCGTGGCGGACCTGGCCGTGATCGGTGCCGGTCCGGCGGGCCTGGCGGCGGCCGTGTATGGCGCCAGCGAGGGCCTCACCACCGTCGTCGTCGAGGCCGACGCCATCGGCGGGCAGGCCGGGAGCAGCTCGATGATCCGCAACTACCTCGGCTTCCCGCGCGGCATCTCGGGGATGCGGCTGGCGCAGCGAGCCCGCATGCAGGCCATCAGGTTCGGGGCGCGCTTCTTCGCAGGCACCCCCGTCGAGGCGCTCGAGCCCGGGCGGGTGCACGGCGCCGAGCTGCGGCCCGGCGGGCTGCACCGCATCACCGTCGCGGACGGAGCAGCCCTCGAGGCCCGCGCCGTGGTCATCGCGACGGGCGTGACCTAGCGCCGGCTCGGCGTGGAGCCGCTGGAGGCCCTCGTGGGACGCGGCGTGCACTACGGCGCCGCCGCCTCCTCGGCCCGCGAGGTCGCCGGCCAGGACGTCTACGTCGTCGGGGGCGGCAACTCCGCGGGGCAGGCGGCCCTGCACCTCAGCCGGTTCGCCCGGTCGGTGACGATCGTCATCCGGCGCGACGACCTGCGAGCGACCATGAGCGACTATCTGATCCGCGAGCTCGACGGCAACCGTCGGATCACCGTCCTGCCCCGCACCCAGGTCGTCGACGGCGGCGGCGACCCGCGCCTCGCCTGGCTCACGCTGCGGGACACCGCCGGCGACGAGCGACGGGTCGACGCGGCCGGCCTCTACCTCCTCCTCGGCGCCCAGCCCCACTGCGCGTGGCTGCCGCCCAAGGTGTCCCTGGACCAGCGCGGGTTCGTGCGCACGGGACCCGACACGGACGAGACCTGCTGGTCCGACGGCCGCCCGCCGGCGTCGTTCGCCACCAACCTGCCGGGCGTCTTCGCCGTGGGCGACGTCCGCGCCGGCTCCATGAAGCGCGTCGCCTCGGCCTCCGGCGAGGGCGCCGCCCTCGTGCACGCCTACCTCGACGAGCCGGGGGCGAGCGACGCCGCCGGGTGACGGCGCCTACGGTGGTGGGCATGAGCCGAATGTCGCTGAGGGGCCAGGTCCCGCCGTTCCACGTCATGGAGGTCATGAAGTCCGCTGCGCGGCGGCGGATCACGCACGGGGACGTGATCGGCCTGCACGTCGGTCAGCCCAGCACGGGCGCACCCCGGGCAGCGCGGGACGCCGCCATCGCCGCGATCGACGGTCAGGTGCTCGGCTACACCGAGGCGGTGGGGGACCTCGTTCTGCGGGAGGCGATCTGCGAGCACTACGCCGCGACATACGACCTCGACGTCCACCCGGGGCAGGTGATCCTCACGACGGGGAGCAGCGGAGGGTTCACGGCGCTGTTCCTCGCGGCCTTCGAGGCCGGCGACGAGGTCGTGGTGACCCGGCCGGGCTACCCCGCCTACCGCAACACCCTCGAGGCCCTCGGGTGCCGCGTCGTCGACCTCGACTGCGGGCCGGAGACGGCCTACCAGCCCACGATCGCGATGCTCGAGGCGCTCGCGACCCCACCAGCCGGCCTGATCCTCGCCAGCCCCGCCAACCCCACGGGCACCGTCGTCCCGCCGGACGAGCTCGCGGCCGTCGCGCGCTGGTGCGAGGCGAACGACGTCCTGCTCGTCAGCGACGAGATCTACCACGGGATCTCGTATGCCGGCGCGCAGCCCACCACGGCGCGGAGCACCTCCCGCGCGGCCGCCGTCGTCGGCAGCTTCTCGAAGTACTTCTCGATGACGGGCTGGCGGCTCGGCTGGATGCTCCTGCCGGACCACCTGCTGCGGCCGGTGGAGCTGCTCCTCGGCAACCTCAACCTGTGCCCGCCCGCCGTCAGCCAGGCGGCCGCGCTCGGCGCCCTCACGCCGGACGCGCAGGACGAGCTGCGCTCGCACGTCGAGCGATACGCCCACAACCGTGACCTCGTGCTGCAGCGGCTGCCGGAGATCGGCGTGCACGACCAGGTGCCGCCGTCCGGCGCGTTCTACGCGTGGTGCGACGTCGCGCACCTCACGAGCGACTCGGTCGCGTGGTGCACCGAGGTCATGGAGCGCACGGGCGTGGCCCTCACCCCCGGCGTGGACTTCGCCCCCTCACGGCCGGGTGGCGACCCGGCGCTGGACGGCAGCCACTTCGTGCGCATCTCCTACGCCGGCAGCCCGGCCGACGTCACCGAGGGCTTCGACCGCCTGGCCCGGTTCGTCACCGGCTGACCACTCCGCCCTTCACCTCCCCGCTCCCCGCTCCCCGATGTCGGGGATGAGGTGGGGGGCTCAGCGGTCGTCGACCTGCTCGTATGCCGCCGGCCGCCGCTGGATCGCGGCGATCCGCGAGGCGTCGAGCTTGGGGGAGCGGTCGAAGGCGTAGATGCCGTTCTGCTCCTGGAAGACGTCGGTGAGCTGGGTGTAGCAGTAGCCCGCCACGCCGGGGTCGTCGAGCAGCACGCGCGTGAGCCCCTCGTAGCGCGAGTACAGCTCGTCCAGGTCCCGCACCCGCTGCCCGTAGCCCCACGAGCTGTCCTGGTCGGTCCCGTCGGCGTGAGCCCCGTCGGTGCGAGTCCCGTCCTGCCCCTCGGCTCCGCCGGACGCGTCACCCGATCCCGCTGGCGCCCACCAGATCCCGCCGTACTCCGACACGAGATAGGGCTGTCCGGCGTACGGCACGGACCAGTCCTGGCCGGGCAGGTCGACGAGAGGCTCACCCGCGGCCAGCCCCTCCATGAGGACCCGGAACCTCCACGGTCGCTGCTCGTAGCAGTGGGCGTCGTAGACGTCGGTCTCGGGCACGCGGTGCGACCACCCGGACGCGTCGATGACCGGTCGCGTCGGGTCGATCGCCTTGGTGGCCAGGAACATCGCCCGCGTCACGTCGTCCAGGACGGTGATGTCGTCGGCGAGGTCCTGCTCGGTCTCGTTGAGCGGGCACCACCCGATGATCGACGGGTGGTTGACGTCCCGCTGCAGCACCTCGACCCACTGGGTGACGAAGGATGCTGTCGGGGACTGGATCTCGCCGTGCCCCTCGCGCACCTTGGCGCCCCAGTCGCCGAACTCGCCCCACACGAGGTAGCCCAGCCGGTCGGCGTGGTAGAGGTAGCGCTCCTCGAAGACCTTCTGGTGCAGGCGGGCTCCGTCGAATCCCGCCGCCAGGCCCAGCCGGATGTCGAGCTCGAGCGCGGCGTCCGACAGGGCCGTCATCAGCGTCCCGGGCCAGTAGCCCTGGTCCAGGACGAGCCGCTGGAACAGTCGCTCGCCGTTGAGGCGGATCTCGTTGCCGTGCACCGAGATCGAGCGCAACCCGGCGTATGACGTCAGCTCGTCGACGACCTCCCCGTCGCGGTCGACCAGCCGCACGACGAGGCCGTAGAGGTGTGGGTCGCCGGGTGACCAGGGACGAATCTCTGCCTCCGGCAGCGTGATTCGCACCCGTGGCGCGAGGTCGAGGTCGGATCGCGTCGTGGCGGAGGCGATCACGACGGCGGCCCCGGCGTCGGCGTCGTCGGTGCGGTCCGTGACGTCACCCGACCCGCCACCGTCGTCCCCCGGCCCAGCACCGGCGTCGCCCAGCCCTGCGTCGCGCGTGACCTCCACGACGACCCGGCCACCGGGCAGGTTGCCGCTCAACGGGATCGACACGTCCAGCGCCCCGCCCGCGAGGTCGGGCGAGACGTGCAGCCGTCGCACGTGCACCGGTGGGACGGCCTCGAGCCAGACGGTCTGCCAGATGCCGGTGGTGCGGGTGTAGAAGCAGCCCGACCGGGCATAGCTCGTCGCCTGCTTGCCCCGCGCCTGCGGCCCGCGGCGCGGGTCACGCGCCCGCACGACGATCTCGACGGTGTCGCCCGGGCCCACCCCGGCGCGGGACAGGGGCGCGGACACCGGCGTGAACCCGCCGCGGTGGCGGGCGATCTCGACGCCGTTGGCCCACACGGTCGCGTCGTGGTCGACGGCGCCCAGGTGCAGCCACGCGTCGGCCCCGGCCCAGGACGCCGGCACGACCACCGTCCGGCGATACCAGACCGCCTCGTGGAAGTCTTCGTCCCCGATGCCGGACGCCGTCGACTCCGGGCAGAACGGCACGAGGATCCGGCCCGACAGCGGGCGGGACACCAGCCCCCGCTCGTAGCCGCTGTCGCCGCGGTCGGTCTCGAACTCCCACTCGCCGTTGAGGTTCAGCCACCGCGTCCGCACCAGCTGCGGACGCGGGTGCTCGGGGCGCGGGACGCCCGACCCCACCCCGACGGACAGGTCCGGCGCCGCTCCCAGCACCGGCTGGGCAGCCGGCCGCAGGGAGGGGCGTCGGCGCCAGACGGCCTGCTGGGCCCGCCACGCGAGGCGGGCCGCCCGCCCGGCGACCCTCACCCGATGGTCCACGTGTCCTTGCCGCGCAGCAGGGCGTCGAGGTCGGCGTCGCCCGCGGGGCCCCCGGCGGAGGTAACCGCACCGGCGATCTGGCCGCGCACGAGGTCGTCGTAGGTCGGTCGGGAGACGGACCGGAAGATGCCCATGGGCACGTGCAGGTGATCGCCGGAGTCGAGCCGCGACAGCGCGAAGGCCTGGGCGGGGTCGTCGGCGCCGGCGTCGTGGACGACGATCCGGCTCTCGTCCGTCACCGAGCCCTCGTGGACGACGTCGAGCGAGCCGGAGTCGGACCGCACGACGACGTGGTCGGCACCCGCGCGGACCGGCTGTCCGTCCTCGAGGTGCACGAGCCGGGCCGCCGCCTCGCCGCGGTCCTTGAGCAGCTGGAACGCGCCGTCGTTGAAGATCGGGCAGTTCTGGTAGATCTCGACGAAGGCCGTGCCGCGGTGCTCCGCCGCCGCGCGCAGCACCTCGAGCAGGTGCTTGCGGTTGGAGTCCATGGTGCGGGCGACGAAGGTCGCCTCCGCGCCGAGCGCCAGCGAGAGCGGGTTGAACGGGTGGTCCACCGAGCCGGCCGGGGTCGACTTGGTGACCTTGCCGACCTCGGACGTGGGGGAGTACTGCCCCTTGGTCAGGCCGTAGATCTGGTTGTTGAACAGCAGGATCGTCATGTTGACGTTGCGCCGCATCGCGTGGATGAGGTGGTTGCCGCCGATCGACAGGCCGTCGCCGTCACCGGTGACGACCCAGACCGACAGGTCGGGACGCGCCGTCACCAGACCGGTCGCGATGGCCGGGGCACGGCCGTGGATCGAGTGCATGCCGTAGGTGTCGAGGTAGTACGGGAACCGGCTCGAGCAGCCGATGCCCGAGACGAAGGCGATGTTCTCCCGCTTGAGGCCCAGGTCGGGCAGGAAGGACTGCACGGCGGCCAGCACGGCGTAGTCGCCGCAGCCGGGGCACCAGCGCACCTCCTGGTCGGAGGTGAAGTCCTTCTTGTTCTGAGGGGCGTCGCCCTCTGCGAGGCGCGGCACGCCGCTGAGCCCGTGGGTGGGGATGCCGAGGTCGATGGTGGTCATGCGCGCTCCTCCTTGGGGGTCGCGGGAGCGGGGGTATGACGGGGGTCCAGCTCGTGCAGCGCCTCGTGGATGGCGTCGGACAGCGTGCTCGCCGTGAACGGCAGGCCCCGCACCTGGGTGAGCGCCCGCACGTCCACCAGGTATTCCGCGCGCAGCATCGTGGTGAGCTGGCCCATGTTCATCTCCGGGACGATCACGCGGTCGTAGGCGCGCAGGACCTCGCCGAGGTTGGCGGGGAAGGGGTTGAGGTGCCGGATGTGGGCCTGCGCCACCTCGGCGCCGGTGGAGCGGGCGTAGCGCACGCCCGCGCTGATCGGACCGTAGGTCGAGCCCCACCCGAGCATGAGCACCTTGGCCTCGCCGGTGGGGTCGTCGACCTCGACGTCGGGTATGCCGGCCACGCCCGCGACCTTGGCCGCCCGCAGCCGGGTCATCCGGTCGTGGTTGTCGGGGTCGTAGGAGATCTCGCCGGTGACGTCCTTCTTCTCGATCCCGCCGACGCGGTGCTCGAGGCCGGGCGTCCCGGGGATCGCCCACGGGCGGGCCAGGGTGTCGGGGTCCCGCAGGTAGGGGTGGAAGACGGGGGTGCCGTCGGCGGCGGTGGCGTTGGGCTCGGTCGCGATGCCCGGGTCGATCGAGGCGATCTCGGACACGGAGGGGACCTGCCACGGCTCGGACCCGTTGGCGAGGTAGCCGTCCGAGAGCAGGAACACCGGCGTGCGGTAGGTCACCGCGATGCGCACGGCCTCCAGCGCCGCGTCGAAGCAGTCGCTGGGGGACTGCGCGGCGACGATCGGGACCGGTGCCTCGCCGTTGCGGCCGTACATCGCCTGCAGCAGGTCGGCCTGCTCGGTCTTGGTGGGCAGGCCGGTGGAGGGGCCGCCGCGCTGGACGTCGACAATCACGAGTGGCAGCTCGAGCGAGACGGCGAGGCCGATGGTCTCGGTCTTGAGGGCGAGGCCGGGGCCCGAGGTGGTCGTGACGCCGAGGGCGCCGCCGAAGGATGCGCCGAGCGCCGCGCCGATGCCCGCGATCTCGTCCTCCGCCTGGATCGTGGTGACGCCGTACCTCTTGAAGCCGGACAGGGCGTGCAGGATGTCGCTGGCCGGGGTGATCGGGTAGGCGCCGAGCACGAGCGGCAGGCCGGCCTTGTACGCGGCGGTCGCGAGGCCGTAGGCGAGGGCGGTGTTGCCGGTGATGTTGCGGTAGAGCCCGGGCCGCATCGGCGCGGGGCCGATCTCGTAGGCCACCGCGAAGTCCTCGGTGGTCTCGCCGTAGGCGTGGCCGGCGTGCAGCGCGGCGACGTTGGCGGCGAGGATGTCCGGCTTGCTGCCGAACTTGGCGGACAGGAAGCTCTCGGTCGAGTCCAGCGGCCGGGTGTAGAGCCAGGACAGCAGCCCGAGGGCGAACATGTTCTTGGCCCGCTCCTTGTCCTTGCGGGACAGCGGGAAGTCGGCCAGGGCCTCGACGGTGATCGAGGTCAGCGGCAGGGCGTGCAGGTGATAGCTGTCTAGCGAGCCGTCCTCGAGCGGGTTGCTGTCGTAGCCGACCTTGCCGAGGTTGCGCTTGGTGAACTCGTCCTGGTCGGCGATGACGGTGGCGCCGCGGGGCACGTCCGGCAGGTTGGCCTTGAGCGCCGCCGGGTTCATCGCCACGAGGACGTCGGGGTTGTCGCCCGGCGTGAGCACGTCGTGGTCGGCGAAGTGCAGCTGGAAGCTCGAGACGCCGGGGAGGGTGCCCTGCGGTGCCCGGATCTCGGCCGGGAAGTTCGGCAGGGTCGACAGGTCGTTGCCGAGCACGGCGGTCTGCGAGGTGAACCGGTCGCCGGTCAGCTGCATGCCGTCACCGGAGTCTCCTGCGAACCGGATGACGACACGCTCGAGCCGGTGGACTGCCTTGGTGGCCATAAGGGCGAACTCACTTCGCTTTCATCGACACGACATCTTTGGATCAACCAAACGCCATGTTATGCATGGCTGGCGCCGTCGGGCACCTTCGTCCATGGTAGGGCTCACATGCTGGGCGCCGACGTGCTGCGGCGGCGGGGGCTGGCGCCGGAGCAGGCCCTGGGGGCGTCACCCCGATTTCATCTCTCGGCCCAACCCGTGTATTTTGGTCGACGCACTCCCAACGAGTGCACTTCCGAGCGCCTAGGCACTCGGGCCCCCTTAGCTCAGTCGGCAGAGCGTTTCCATGGTAAGGAAAAGGTCGTCGGTTCGATTCCGACAGGGGGCTCTCGCAAGCCCCGTCCACCGCGGTGGGGCTTGTCCCAAGGCGGGGTAGCTCAGCTGGTTAGAGCGCACGACTCATAATCGTGAGGTCGCGGGATCGAGCCCCGCTCCCGCTACCAAGTTCATCGTTTCGCAAGGCCGGATCCTCCGGCACCCACTCCGAGAGCAGGTTGCCCCGTGGCTAGCAAGTCCGCAGACGTTCGCCCCAAGATCACCATGGCGTGCACTGACTGCAAGGAGCGCAACTACATCACCAAGAAGAACCGTCGGAACCACCCCGACCGGCTCGAGCTGGCGAAGTACTGCCCTCGCTGCAAGAAGCACACCGCGCACCGCGAGACCCGCTGAGCGCGTCCTGCGCATCCCGAGCGCCGTCCCTCCACCCGGAGGGGCGGCGCTCGTGCGTCATACCGGCTCGTATGCCGCACCGCCCCCCCCTCGTCGACCGGTCAGCTCCCGACGCGCCGTCTTCGTCGACTGGTCAGTTCTAGACGGGCCGCCCACGACCGGCGGGTAACCGCGCGACGCCGTTAGGGTGACGCCCATGCCAGTCAACGAGCAGTTCGCCGGGCGGACCTACCCGCCGACGGCGCCCTACCAGGTGGGCCGGGCCAAGATCGCGGAGTTCGCCGGGGCCGTCGGAGCCGTCGACGAGGTCCACACCGACGTCGAGGTCGCCCGCGCCCGCGGCTACGCCGACGTCATCGCCCCGCCGACCTTCGCCGTGCTGATCGCCCAGCAGGCCGACCGACAGCTGATGGAGGACCCGGAGGCGGGCGTCGACTTCAGCCGCGTCGTCCACGGCGAGCAGAAGTTCGTGCACCACCACCCCCTGACCGCCGGGGACGAGGTCGTGGCGACGATGACCGTCGACACCGTCCGCCTCGTCGGCGGCCACGCGATGGTGACCACCCGCAGCGAGCTCGCGACCGTCGGCGGCGAGGCCCGCTGCACGGCGACGAGCACCCTCGTCATCCGGGGAGAGGACTGACATGACCACCAGCAGCACCAGCAGCACCGGCAGCGCCAGCAGCACCGATCTCGGTGCGGTCGAGGTGGGCCAGACCCTGCCCGAGCGGACCCTGCCCATCACCCGCGCGATGCTGGTGGCCTATGCCGGCGCGAGCCTGGACCGCAACCCGATCCACTGGGACGAGCGCTTCGCCACGGGCGTGGGCCTGCCCGACGTCATCGCCCACGGGATGCTCACGATGGGCTCGGCCGTCCAGGTCGTCGTCGACTGGTGCGGTGACGCGGGCCGCGTCGTGGAGTACTCCACCAAGTTCGTGGCCCCCGTCGTCGTCCCTCACGACACCGGAGCTGAGGTCGTCCTCGGTGGTGTCGTCAAGAAGGTCGAGGACGGACGGGCTACGGTCGAGATCAGCGCCACGTGCGAGGGCAAGAAGGTCCTCGGGCGCGCGCTCGCGGTCGTCCGCCTCTGACGGCGCCGCGCCACCTGGCCTCAGCGTCACTGGGCCTCAGCGTTACCAGGCCTCAGGGTCACCAGGCCTCAGCGCCGGTGGACCCGTCATACCTCCGATCCCCCGAAGGACATCCATGCAGGTCGAGCACGACGCGCCCCTCGCACCGCTCACCACGATGCGCGTCGGCGGCCCCGCCGCCCGGCTGGTGACCGTGGAGACGACCGACGAGCTCGTCGACGCGGTGCGCGAGGTCGACGACGCCGACGAGCCGCTGCTGCTCGTGTCGGGCGGGTCCAACCTCGTGATCAGCGACGAGGGCTTCGAGGGCACGGTCGTCCGGGTCGCCACGCAGGGCGTCGACGTGCAGTCGCAGGACTACTGCGGCGGCGCGTTCGTCCGGGTGGCGGCGGGGGAGTCCTGGGACGGCCTGGTCGAGCGGGCCGTGACCGAGGGCTGGGCGGGCATCGAGGCCATGTCCGGGATCCCGGGCCTCACCGGCGCCACCCCGGTGCAGAACGTCGGCGCCTACGGCCAGGAGGTCGCCCAGACCATCGCGCAGGTCCGCGTCTACGACCGGCGTGAGCAGCGCGTCCGCACGTTCTTCCCCGACGACTGCGCCTTCACCTACCGCCACAGCGTGTTCAAGGGCGCCGACCGCTATGTCGTCCTCGACGTCGCCTTCCAGCTCGAGGCCGCCGACCTCTCCCGCCCGGTGGCGTATGCCGCCCTCGCGGCCGGTCTGGACGTGCCGCTGGGCACGCGCGTGCCGCTGCAGGACGCCCGCGAGGCCGTGCTGGTGCAGCGGCGCCGGCGGGGGATGGTGCTCGACGCGGACGACCACGACACGTGGTCCTGCGGCTCCTTCTTCACCAACCCGATCCTGCTCGCGCGCGAGTTCGCGGACCTGCAGGAGCGGGCTCGCGCCCACCTCGGGGCGGACGGCCCGGAGCCGCCGCGCTTCGACGCGGGGGAGGGCATGGTCAAGACCAGCGCCGCCTGGCTCATCGACAAGGCGGGCTTCACCAAGGGCTTCGGGCTGCCGGGCGAGGCCTCGCTGTCCACCAAGCACACCCTCGCCGTCACCAACCGGGGCGGGGCCACGGCCGAGGACGTCCTGGCCCTGGCCGGCACGGTCCGCGACGGCGTCCACGAGGCATTCGGCGTGACGCTGGTCAACGAGCCGGTCCTCGTCAACCTCTCCCTCCCGACCTACCTCAGGTAGTCACATCGGCCCGCCTTCGCACGCCAGGCGGATGTGACTACCTCAGGTAGATCCGCGCGCGAGGCCCCGTCCAGACGCAGCGCCGCACCGA
The DNA here is from genome assembly GCF_002453335.1 of Arsenicicoccus sp. UBA6765. Lineage (NCBI taxonomy): Bacteria > Bacillati > Actinomycetota > Actinomycetes > Micrococcales > Intrasporangiaceae > Arsenicicoccus > Arsenicicoccus sp. UBA6765. The sequence goes on along the minus strand of NZ_DKGR01000017.1, from coordinate 241,096 downwards.
CCAGCACCGACCAGCACCGACCAGCACCGAGTCAGCCGTCGGGCTGGGCCAGCCACACGTCGATGTCCTCCTCGGCCCGCGCCACGACGTCGCGCGGTGCTGTCGACGCCCGCAGCGACATGCGCGCCAGCCCCGCCAGCGCCTCGTCGTCGAGCCCGTGCACCTCTCTCGCCGCGCGATACTGGTCCACCAGCCGCGTCCCGAACAGCAGCGGGTCGTCCGCGCCCAGCGCCACCTGGATCCCCGCGCCCAGCAGGGTCCGCAGCGGCACGGCGGGCGCGGCGTCATACACCCCGAGGGCGACGTTGCTCCCGGGGCACACCTCCAGCGCGACCCCCTCGCGGGCCAGCCGCTCCAACACCCGGGGGTCCTCGGCGGCGCGCACCCCGTGGCCGATCCGGTCGGGCAGGAGCGCGTCGAGGGTCCGTATGACGGCCTCCGGCCCCACCAGCTCGCCGCCGTGGGGCACGAGGGCCAGACCCGCACCGCGGGCGATCCCGAACGCCGGCGCGAAGTCCTCGACCGCGCCTCGGTGCTCGTCGTTCGACAGCCCGAAGCCCACCACCGCACCCGTGCCCTCGCCGGCGTACCGCGCCGCCAGGCGGGCCAGCGTCCGGGCATCCATGGGGTGGCGGATCCGGCTGGCGGCCACCACCACGCCCACCCCGATGCCGGACTCCGCCGCCGCGGCGGTCGCCGACTCCAGGACCAGCTCGAGCGCTGGTGTCAGCCCCCCGCAGAAGGGCGCGTAGGACGTCGGGTCCACCTGGATCTCGAGCCACCGCGACCCCTCGCTGGCGTCGTCGAGCGCCGCCTCCCGCACGATCCGGCGCATGGCCTCCGGCGACCGGACGCAGGCCCGGGCGGCGTCGTACAACCGCTGGAACCGGAACCACCCGCGCGACTCGACCGAGGTGAGCCGCGGCGGCCACTCGTCGACGAGGGCGTGGGGGAGCCGCAGGCCCTCGGTGGCCGCGAGCTCGGCGAGCGTGGACAGCCGCATCGACCCGGTGAAGTGCAGGTGCAGGTGCGCCTTGGGGAGCTGGTCGAGGGGGCGGGGCATGTCGTCATCCTCACAGACGGTGGCGAACGCTCGGCCACGGTGGCCGCCCGCGCGCCGCGGCCGCCGACGCAGGGGGCTGTGCCTACGGTGGGGTCGCTCCACCCGGAGCGTCCGCCACACCCAGCCGCGCAGCACACCCTGTCGCCGCCCGTCGTCGAGCTCACCGAGGTCACCGATGCCCAGCCCAGACCCCCTGCTCAGCCGTGCCCGCCGCAGCACCAAGGTCGGGCTGCTGGCCGTGGTCGCGACCGCCGTCACCGCAGGTGGGCTCGCCGTCGTGGACGCCTTCGGCCCGCCCGACCCCACGCCGGCCACGCTCGCGCGCGAAGGCGCCACCCCCGCGGCCCGGTCGTCCGCCATCGCCACCTCGGCCGCGGGCGGAGCCGGCTCGACCGTCGCGCCGACCCCCACTGCCTCGCCGACGACCGGTGCCAGGCGCCAGGGCGTGCCGGGGGCCCAGCCCATCACCCTCGCGTTCGGGGGCGACACCCAGGCCCACGGGTCCGCCGGCCGCATCGTCGACGAGGGCCTCGGCGCCACCGGTCGGCTGCTCGCCCGCGCCGACCTGGCCATGGTCAACCTCGAGACGGTCGTCGCTGCCGACCGCACGGGGCTGCGACCTCAGCCCAAGCCGTTCACCTTCGTCACCGGCCCCTCGATCCTGGGCGCGCTGCGCAAGGAGGGCGTCGACGTGGTCACGGCGGCCAACAACCACACGATGGACTTCGGCGACCGCGGCATGACGCAGATGCTCGCTGCCAAGGCGTCCTCCCCGGTGCCGATGGTGGGGCTGGGCAAGGACGACACCGAGGCCTGGGCGCCCTGGTCGACGGACGTCAAGGGTCGCAGGGTGGTGGTGTTCGGGGCGACGGACGTCCTCGACTCGCACCTGGACTGGAAGGCCGGGCCCGGCAAGCCCGGTCTGGCCAAGGTCAAGGACAAGGAGGGCTTCGACAAGCTGCTGGACGGCGTCCGTCGGGCCCGCGCCGCCGGTCCGACCGACGTCATCGTCGTCTACCTTCACTCCGGGATCGAGAAGCAGCGCTGCCCGACGCCTCGTCAGGTCCTCACGGACTCCGCGCTCGCCGAGGCGGGCGCGACCGTCGTGGTAGGGGCGCACGCGCACGTGCTGCAGACGACGACGACCGTCGGGGACACGGCGGTGGCCTACGGCATCGGCAACTTCGTCTTCGGCAGCGGCAGCAGCGCCGAGACCCGCGCGTCCGGCGTCCTGACGGTGACCGTCCCGGGCGACGCCGGCGCTCCGACCATGGCCTTCGACCCCGCCCGGGTGACCCAGGGCCTGCCCGTCCTGCTCGAGGGGGCCGAGCGCGAGCGGGCGCTCCAGACCTGGCGGGCGCGCGGCGAGGGCTGCTCCTGACCGTATGCCGTCCGCCCGGCGTCACAGCCGGTCGCCGGCTCACGCGTCGGTTCGCCTCGGGCCGTCCCTCTGACGTATGCTCGTCTCTTGGATGGATCCCGCGTCGATCGTCGCTGTGCTGCGCCGGCCGGCTCGAACCGTCCTGAAGGGTAGTAGCTCAATTGGTAGAGCACCGGTCTCCAAAACCGGCGGTTGGGGGTTCGAGTCCCTCCTGCCCTGCGGATCACGTGATTGTCTGACGAAACGAGGGGCCGTGAGCGAGGTCAACACCCGTGGTGGTGCTGGGCACGACACCGCGTCCCGTCGTGGCTTCTTCGGGCGCATCGCGTTGTTCGTCGCCCAGGTGCTGGACGAGCTCCGCAAGGTCGTCCGTCCCACCCGCGAGGAGCTGATCACCTACACCACGGTCGTCATGGTCTTCGTGATCGCGGTCATGCTGTTCGTCGCGGCCCTCGACTACGGGATCGGCAAGCTCGTCTTCTGGGCGTTCGCCGGCAGCTGACGGCCCGACCGGCCCTCCGGTCAGCATCGCCCCGTGGCGGCACCCGCCCGATCACCAGCAAGGAAGTAGGCCCGCACCGTGTCCGACCAGCCCTCGAACGACCCGTTCGCCACCCGCGACGAGGCCGACGTCGACGCTCCCGTCGAGACGACCGAGGTCCTGACGGACGAGGCCGACGTCAACGCACCCACCGAGACCGAGGCCCTCGACGTCGAGGCCGCCGACGTGGACGCGCCCCCCGTGGACGCCGGCGCCGAGGCCGACGACGCCGAGCCTGTCGAGCCGATCGACACGGAGGAGCAGCCCTCCGTACCGGACGCCCCCGCGGTCAACCCCCTTGAGGAGTTCAAGCGCGACCTGCGCATGCTCGAGGGCGACTGGTACGTCGTGCACTCCTACGCGGGCTACGAGAACCGCGTCAAGACCAACCTCGAGACCCGCGTGACCAGCCTCAACATGGAGCCTTACATCTTCCAGGTGGAGGTCCCTATGGAGGAGGTCACCGAGATCAAGAACGGCCAGCGCAAGGTCGTCCGCCGCGTGCGGATGCCCGGGTACGTCCTGGTGCGCATGGACCTCACCGACGAGAGCTGGGGAGCCGTGCGGCACACCCCCGGCGTGACGGGCTTCGTGGGTCACACCCACCAGCCGGTGCCGCTGAGCCTCGACGAGGTCGTCACCATGCTGGCCCCCAAGTTCGAGGAGCCCGCGGCCCCGGCCGCGTCCGGCACCGCCGGTCAGACCGGCTCCGGCCAGGCGGCCTCCCCGCGCCCCACGGTGGACGTGGAGTTCGAGGTCGGCGAGTCGGTCACGGTCATGGAGGGCCCCTTCGAGACCCTCGACGCCACGGTCTCCGAGATCAACGTCGAGACCCAGAAGCTCAAGGTTCTGGTGTCGATCTTCGGCCGGGAGACCCCGGTCGAGCTGGGCTTCAACCAGGTCGCCAAGATCTGATCGCAGCCCTCCGGCCCCGCGGCACCCCGCGGCGGTCCTGCAACCGGGTCATCGCCCACGGCGTCGGCCCATCACACAGCAAGGAAGTTCTACATGCCTCCCAAGAAGAAGGTCTCCGGCTTCATCAAGCTGCAGATCCAGGCCGGTGCCGCGACGCCGGCCCCGCCCGTCGGTCCCGCCCTGGGTCAGCACGGTGTCAACATCATGGAGTTCGTCAAGGCCTACAACGCCGCGACGGAGGCCCAGCGTGGCAACGTCATCCCGGTCGAGATCACGGTCTACGAGGACCGCTCGTTCACCTTCATCACCAAGACCCCGCCGGCCGCCGAGCTGATCAAGAAGGCCGCGGGCGTCCCCAAGGGCTCCGGCGTCCCCAACAAGACCAAGGTCGCGACGCTGTCCGCCGACCAGGTCCGCGAGATCGCCCAGCAGAAGATGGACGACCTCAACGCCAACGACATCGAGATGGCCGCCCGCATCATCGCCGGCACCGCCCGCTCGATGGGCATCAACACCCCCGGCTACGAGTCCTGAGCTCGTGACCTGCGGGCCCACCGGGTCCGCTGTGGCAGGACCAGCGCTGGTCCGATCGACCACGACTCCCGCAGGGTGAGCCTCCGGGCCACCCGACATCCCCGAAGGAGAAGCACATGAAGCGCAGCAAGGCCTACCGCGCCGCCGCCGACAGGATCGACGACGCCAAGCTCTACGCCCCGCTGGAGGCCGTCCGTCTCGCCAAGGAGACGGCGTCCAACACGTACGACGCGACCGTCGAGGTGGCCTTCCGCCTCGGCGTCGACCCGCGCAAGGCGGACCAGATGGTGCGCGGCACCGTCAACCTGCCGCACGGCACGGGCAAGACCGCTCGCGTCCTGGTCTTCGCCAACGGCGACAAGGCCGAGGCCGCCCGCGCCGCCGGCGCCGACTTCGTCGGTTCCGACGACCTGCTCGAGAAGGTCCAGGGCGGCTGGCTCGACTTCGACGCCGTCGTCGCGACCCCGGACCTCATGGGCAAGGTCGGTCGTCTGGGCAAGGTGCTGGGCCCCCGTGGCCTCATGCCCAACCCCAAGACCGGCACCGTGACGATGGACGTGACCAAGGCCGTCAACGACATCAAGGGCGGCAAGATCGAGTTCCGCGTCGACAAGCACGCCAACCTCCACTTCATCATCGGCAAGGTCTCCTTCGACGAGAAGAACCTGGTGGAGAACTACGCGGCGGCGCTCGAGGAGATCCTGCGCCTCAAGCCGTCCGCCTCCAAGGGTCGCTACATCACCAAGGCGACCATGGCGACGACGACGGGCCCCGGCATCCCCCTGGACGCCAACCGCACCCGCAACCTCACCTCCGAGGAGGAGGTCCAGGCCTGAGCCTGACCTCCAGCCCGCGATGCCCGGACCGACCTCGTCGGCCCGGGCTTCGCGCTTCCCGGGTGAGCCTTCCGGTATGCCGTCCGCCCGGCCTCTAGGATCGGTGATCATGCGCGCTGCCCGTCCCGACCTCCGGCCGACGCCTCCTGCGGGCCCCGTCCGGGTCTCGCGGGGCGCCGGTGGCGGTGTCCTTGCTCTCGGCACGGCGCTGCTGCTGTCGGGGTGCGTCGCGGGCTCCCACACGACGACCTCCACGCTGGGGGCGGCGACCTCGGCGCCGACGACGACCGCCACGGCCACCCTCCCCAGCGACGGCGCGTCCCTCGCAGGCACGACACCGGATCCCAACGCCCAGCCGGTGCCGTCCGGCGAGGGGGTGCCCGGTGACCAGTTCGCGCAGACGATGAAGGACCTGATCGCAGCCAAGGGTTCGGTCCGCATGGCGATGACCACCCCGGCGGGCGCCGCCAAGGCCCAGGTCGACACCCGGACCAAGGCCATGCGGGTCGAGGTCGACGCGTCCGGACGCGTCGTCACCCTGGTCCACCTCGGCGACCGCACCTGGGTCAAGGGGGCGGGCACCGTCCAGGTCCCCGTGCCCGCGGCGACGCCCGGCGCCAGGCCCAAGCAGGACGTCCGTCGGTGGCTGCTCCTCGACCCGAGCGGCACCGACGCCATCAGCCAGAAGCTCGGCACTCAGGCGCGGGTGGCCGAGACCCTCGACCCCGCTCGCTTCACCGCCATGCTGGGCGGCCTGCTGGGGGACCGGACCCCGCGCGGGGACGGGGCGCAGGTGGCGTTCACGGTGCCCGCCACCCAGTACCTCGACGCCGTGTCGGCGCCCGCAGCCCTGCGCGGTGCCGTCACCAAGCCGGTCAAGCTCGTGGTGGTGCTCGACGCGTCCGGTGCGCCCACGTCGGTGACGGCGACCATCCCCACCAAGAAGTCCGACCTCGTGGACCGCACGGAGTACTCCCGCTGGGGCGCGCCGGTGTCGATCGAGGCGCCGGCTGCCGACGACGTGGCTCCGGCGCCGGGTTCCCAGCGCACGGCGGCGACATCCTCGCCCAGCGCCAGCGCCAGCGCCAGCGCCAGCGCCAGCGGCAGCGCCAGCGCCAGCGCCAGCGCCAGCGCAGCGCGCTGACCAGCCGATTTGGTGGTGGGCCGGGCGCCCCGTACGCTGGGCGAGACCAATGACCGCCGGTCTGCCGTGATCACCCCGAGTCCTGCTCGGGTCCGATAGCGGCACGAAGGTCCCGTGACGGGGCGTCCAGCGCAGGCTACGACGATCGTGCTCGCCCCTGGCGAGACCTCGAGCTCCGTGCGCCTGCGCCGGGGCTCTTTTTCATGTGGCCACCGGCTTCACGCTACGGAAGGAGGCCACATGGCAACCGCTGAGAAGCACGCTGCCATCGCCGAGATCGCGGACAAGTTCCGCAACTCGGGTGCGGCCGTGCTGACGGAGTACCGCGGTCTGACCGTGAAGCAGCTCTCGGAGCTGCGCGGCTCGATCCGTGAGCACGCAACCTACGCCGTGGTCAAGAACACGCTGACCCAGCGTGCCGCCGAGGAGGCCGGTATCACGGCCTTCGACGGGCACCTGAGTGGTCCGAGCGCCATCGTCTTCATCACCGGTGACGCGGTGGAGACGGCCAAGGGCCTGCGTGACTTCGCCAAGGCCAACCCGGCCCTTGTGATCAAGGCCGGTGTGCTCGACGGCAAGCCGTTGAGCCCCGAGGACATCACCAAGCTCGCGGACCTCGAGTCCCGCGAGGTGCTCCTCTCCAAGCTGGCGGGCGCCATGAACGCCTCGCTCAGCAAGGCTGTTTACCTCTTCGCCGCTCCTCTGTCGCAGACGGCCCGCGTGGTCGACGCCCTGCGCGCAAAGGTCGAGGCGGAGGGCCCCGTCGAGGCTGCTCCGGCTGCCGACGACACCGCCGAGGCCACGGCCGAGGCTACCGACGACGTCGCCGCGGGTGGCGACGAGAGCTGATCCGTTCGGATCCGCTCGTACCCAGCACGCGCCACTCACGGCACAGACAGGAAGGAAGCCACCATGGCTAAGCTCAGCAACGACGAGCTCCTTGAGGCCTTCAAGGAGATGACCCTGATCGAGCTCTCCGAGTTCGTCAAGCAGTTCGAGGACACCTTCGGTGTCACCGCTGCCGCCCCGGTTGCCGTCGCGGCCGCCGGCGCCCCCGCCGGCGGTGCCGGCGACGCCGCCGCTGCGGAGGAGAAGGACGAGTTCGACGTCATCCTCACCGCCGCCGGTGACAAGAAGATCCAGGTCATCAAGGAGGTGCGCGCGCTCACGTCCCTCGGTCTCAAGGAGGCCAAGGACCTGGTCGACGGCGCCCCGAAGCCGGTCGTCGAGGGTGTCAACAAGGAGACCGCGGAGAAGGCCAAGGCTGCCCTCGAGGGCGCCGGCGCTTCCGTCGAGCTCAAGTGATCTCGGGCCGGATGACGTCCGGCCACTGATCCACCTCACGAGGCGGGTCGCATCCCCCGGGATGCGACCCGCCTCGTCGTGGTGCGCGCGCGGTGGCGGTGCTGCCGCTGCTCACGGCGGCCACGCACGCGGGCGGTCCGCCATCCCCACGGGGTGTGCCAGCCTGCGGCGATCGGGGTAACGATCGGCGCGTCGCGGGGCGTTGCCCTTGACGCCGTCCCAGGCCACGCCCATAGTGATGGGGCATCCGCCTCCCCGGCGGTGAGGCCCGTGTCCCCGGCGGTGAGGTCCGTGGTCCTGGGCCCGGGGGAGTCGGGCTGGACGCAGGGTGGCGTCTTGTACTATGCTGTCGCTTTGCGCTGCCTCATAGCCCCGCGTCCTGGTGGACGTGCGGCACGTGCTCGCTTCGACTCCATAGCTCCAGGCCCGTGGAAGGACCATCCTTGGCTGCCTCGCGACCCGCGACCCAGACTGTGTCCACTGCTCAGACGGCTTCCGGTCGTCTGTCCTTCGCAAAGATCAAGGAGCCGCTGGAGGTCCCGGACCTCCTGGCGCTCCAGACGGAGAGCTTCGACTGGCTGCTCGGCAACGAGCGCTGGCAGGCCCGTGTGGCCGCCGCGAAGGACGCCGGTCGCAACGACGTCCCCAACCGTTCCGGTCTGGAGGAGATCTTCGAGGAGATCTCTCCGATCGAGGACTTCTCCGGCTCCATGTCCCTCTCGTTCCGCAACCACCGGTTCGAGGAGGAGAAGCACTCGATCGAGGAGTGCAAGGAGCGGGACATGACCTACTCCGCCCCGTTGTTCGTGACGGCGGAGTTCATGAACACCAACACCGGTGAGATCAAGTCCCAGACGGTGTTCATGGGTGACTTCCCGCTCATGACCGAGCGCGGCACGTTCATCATCAACGGCACCGAGCGTGTCGTGGTGTCCCAGCTGGTGCGTTCCCCGGGCGTCTACTTCGAGCGGACCCCGGACAAGACCTCCGACAAGGACATCTACTCCGCCAAGGTGATCCCGAGCCGTGGCGCGTGGCTGGAGTTCGAGATCGACAAGCGCGACATGGTGGGCGTGCGCGTCGACCGCAAGCGCAAGCAGTCGGTCACGGTGCTGCTCAAGGCGCTGGGCTGGACCGAGGCGCAGATCCTCGAGGAGTTCGGCGAGTACGAGTCGATGCGCCAGACCCTGGAGAAGGACCACACGGCCGGCCAGGACGACGCGCTGCTGGACATCTACCGCAAGCTGCGCCCGGGCGAGCCGCCGACCAAGGAGGCCGCCCAGGCTCTCTTGGACAACCTTTACTTCAACCCCAAGCGCTACGACCTGGCCAAGGTCGGTCGCTACAAGATCGACAAGAAGCTCGGCATCGAGGCGGGTCTGGACGAGTCCGTCCTGCGCATCGATGACGTCGTCGCGACGATCAAGTACCTCGTGGCCCTGCACAACGGTGACGCGACCCTGCCGGGCTCGCGTGGCGGCGAGGCCGTGGACGTGCGCGTCGAGGTCGACGACATCGACCACTTCGGCAACCGCCGTCTGCGCAACGTCGGCGAGCTCATCCAGAACCAGGTCCGCACCGGCCTGTCCCGCATGGAGCGCGTCGTCCGCGAGCGCATGACCACGCAGGACGTCGAAGCGATCACCCCGCAGACCCTGATCAACATCCGCCCCGTGGTGGCCTCGATCAAGGAGTTCTTCGGCACCTCGCAGCTGTCGCAGTTCATGGACCAGAACAACCCCCTGTCCGGCCTGACGCACAAGCGTCGTCTGTCCGCGCTGGGCCCGGGTGGTCTGTCCCGTGACCGTGCCGGCATGGAGGTTCGTGACGTCCACCCGTCGCACTACGGCCGCATGTGCCCGATCGAGACCCCTGAGGGTCCCAACATCGGTCTGATCGGCTCGCTGGCGTCCTACGGGCGGATCAACCCGTTCGGCTTCGTGGAGTCCCCCTACCGCAAGGTCAACGAGGGCGTCGTGTCCGACGAGGTGCACTACCTGTCGGCCGACGAGGAGGACGAGCTCGTCATCGCGCAGGCCAACGCCCCGATGGAGGCGGACGGTCGCTTCTCCGAGGAGCGCGTCCTGGTCCGCACCAAGGGCGGCGAGGTCGACTTCGTGCCGGCCGCGGACGTCGACTACATGGACGTGTCCCCGCGCCAGATGGTGTCGGCCGCCACGGCGCTGATCCCGTTCCTGGAGCACGACGACGCCAACCGCGCGCTCATGGGCTCCAACATGATGCGTCAGGCCGTGCCGCTGGTGCGCTCGGAGTCCCCACTGGTCGGGACCGGCATGGAGCACCGCACGGCGCTCGACTCCGGCGACGTGGTCCTGGCGACCAAGCCCGGCGTGGTCCAGGAGGTCTCGGCCGACCTGGTCAGCGTCGCCAACGACGACGGGTCCTACCAGACCTACCGGATCATGAAGTTCTCCCGGTCCAACCAGGGCAACTGCTACAACCAGCGCGTCATCGTCAGCGCCGGCGACCGGCTCGAGGTCGGCTCGGTGATCGCCGACGGTCCCGCGACCGACGGCGGCGAGATGGCCCTGGGCAAGAACCTCCTCGTGGCGTTCATGCCGTGGGAGGGCCACAACTATGAGGACGCGATCATCCTCTCCCAGCGCCTGGTGCAGGACGACACCCTGTCCTCGATCCACATCGAGGAGCACGAGGTCGACGCCCGCGACACCAAGCTGGGCGCCGAGGAGATCACGCGGGACATCCCCAACGTCTCCGAGGAGGTCCTGGCGGACCTGGACGAGCGCGGGATCATCCGCATCGGTGCCGAGGTCCGCGACGGCGACCTGCTGGTCGGCAAGGTCACGCCCAAGGGTGAGACCGAGCTGACCCCGGAGGAGCGGCTGCTGCGCGCGATCTTCGGCGAGAAGGCCCGCGAGGTCCGCGACACGTCGCTGAAGGTCCCGCACGGCGAGACCGGCACGGTCATCGGCGTCAAGGTCTTCGACCGCGAGGAGGGCGACGAGCTTCCCCCGGGCGTCAACCAGCTGGTGCGCGTCTACGTCGCCAACAAGCGCAAGATCACCGACGGCGACAAGCTCGCCGGTCGTCACGGCAACAAGGGCGTCATCTCCAAGATCTTGCCGATCGAGGACATGCCCTTCCTGGAGGACGGCACGCCGGTCGACGTCGTGCTAAACCCCCTGGGTGTGCCGGGCCGCATGAACGTCGGTCAGATCCTGGAGATCCACCTCGGGTGGGCGGCCAGCCGCGGCTGGAACGTCCCCGAGGGCGCCGAGTGGGCCGTCCGCATCCCGGCCGACGCCCACGAGGCCCCCGCCGGGTCCCGCGTGGCCACGCCGGTGTTCGACGGCGCCAAGGAGGAGGAGATCAAGGGTCTGCTCGAGTCGACCAACGTGACCCGCGACGGGCAGCGCCTGGTCGGCGAGTCCGGCAAGTCCCGCATGTTCGACGGCCGCTCCGGCGAGCCGTTCCCCGAGCCGGTCTCGGTGGGCTACATGTACATCCTCAAGCTCCACCACCTGGTCGACGACAAGATCCACGCCCGCTCGACCGGCCCGTACTCGATGATCACCCAGCAGCCGCTCGGTGGTAAGGCCCAGTTCGGTGGCCAGCGCTTCGGCGAGATGGAGGTGTGGGCCCTGGAGGCCTACGGCGCCGCCTACACGCTGCAGGAGCTGCTCACCATCAAGTCCGACGACGTCCCCGGCCGCGTCAAGGTCTACGAGGCGATCGTCAAGGGCGAGAACATCCCCGACTCGGGCATCCCGGAGTCGTTCAAGGTCCTCCTCAAGGAGATGCAGTCCCTGTGTCTCAACGTCGAGGTCCTGTCCAGCGACGGCAACACCATCGAGATGCGCGACGCCGACGAGGAGGTCTTCCGCGCGGCGGAGGAGCTCGGCATCGACCTGAGCCGGCGCGAGCCGAGCAGCGTCGAGGAGGTCTGACGGTTTCGTGACGTATGACGAGGCGCGGCTGCCCAGCCGCACGGCCGAGCAGCCGCGCCCGCCATACGGCCGAGACCCGCACGACATCGATCGCCGCCCCGACCCGGGGTCGGCCACGAACACCGTTCAGACCCACAGACTTTGAATCAGTCGCAAGACGAGAGAAGGACACACGTGCTCGACGTCAACTTCTTTGACGAGCTGCGTATCGGCCTCGCCACGGCGGACTCCATCCGCCAGTGGTCCCACGGCGAGGTCAAGAAGCCCGAGACCATCAACTACCGCACCCTGAAGCCGGAGAAGGACGGGCTCTTCTGCGAGAAGATCTTCGGCCCCACCCGTGACTGGGAGTGCTACTGCGGCAAGTACAAGCGCGTGCGCTTCAAGGGCATCATCTGCGAGCGCTGCGGCGTCGAGGTGACCCGCGCCAAGGTGCGCCGCGAGCGGATGGGCCACATCGAGCTCGCCGCCCCGGTCACCCACATCTGGTACTTCAAGGGCGTGCCGAGCCGCCTGGGCTACCTGCTCGACCTGGCTCCGAAGGACCTCGAGAAGGTCATCTACTTCGCGGCCTACATGATCACCTCCGTCGACGAGGAGTCGCGTCACCGCGACCTGCCGTCGCTCGAGGCGCAGATCGAGGTCGAGAAGAAGGAGCACGTCAACCGTCGTGACGCCGACGTGGAGACCCGCGCCAAGAAGCTCGAGACCGACCTCGCGGCCCTGGAGGCCGAGGGTGCCAAGTCCGACGTCAAGCGCAAGCTCAAGGACTCCGCCGAGCGCGAGATGAACGCCATCCGCAAGCGTGCGGACGTGCAGATCGAGCGCCTCGAGCAGGTCTGGGACCGCTTCAAGAACCTCAAGGTCCAGGACCTCGAGGGCGACGAGATGCTCTACCGCGAGATGCGTGACCGCTTCGGTCTGTACTTCGAGGGTGGCATGGGCGCCGCGGCGATCCAGAAGCGCCTGGAGACCTTCGACCTGGACGCCGAGTCCGAGTTGCTGCGCGAGATCATCGCCACCGGCAAGGGGCAGAAGAAGACCCGCGCCCTCAAGCGCCTCAAGGTCGTCACGGCCTTCCAGACGACCAGCAACAGCCCCACGGGCATGGTGCTGGACTGCGTCCCGGTCATCCCGCCGGACCTGCGCCCGATGGTGCAGCTCGACGGTGGCCGCTTCGCGACGTCGGACCTCAACGACCTCTACCGCCGCGTCATCAACCGCAACAACCGCCTGAAGCGCCTCCTCGACCTCGGTGCGCCCGAGATCATCGTCAACAACGAGAAGCGCATGCTCCAGGAGGCCGTGGACGCGCTGTTCGACAACGGTCGCCGTGGTCGCCCGGTCACGGGTCCTGGCAACCGTCCGCTGAAGTCGCTGTCCGACATGCTCAAGGGCAAGCAGGGCCGCTTCCGTCAGAACCTCCTCGGCAAGCGCGTCGACTACTCCGGCCGTTCGGTCATCGTCGTCGGCCCGCAGCTCAAGCTGCACCAGTGCGGTCTGCCCAAGCAGATGGCGCTCGAGCTGTTCAAGCCGTTCGTGATGAAGCGTCTGGTCGACCTCGACCACGCGCAGAACATCAAGTCGGCCAAGCGCATGGTCGAGCGCGCCCGCCCGGTCGTGTGGGACGTCCTCGAAGAGGTCATCACCGAGCACCCCGTGCTGCTCAACCGTGCGCCCACGCTGCACCGCCTCGGCATCCAGGCCTTCGAGCCGCAGCTCGTCGAGGGCAAGGCCATCCAGCTGCACCCGCTCGTCTGCGGCGCGTTCAACGCCGACTTCGACGGTGACCAGATGGCCGTGCACGTGCCGCTGTCGGCCGAGGCCCAGGCCGAGGCCCGCATCCTGATGCTGTCCTCCAACAACATCCTGAAGCCGGCCGACGGCCGTCCCGTGACCATGCCCACCCAGGACATGATCATCGGGCTGTTCCACCTCACCTCCGAGGTCGAGAACGGCAAGGGTGCCGGCCGTGCCTTCCGCACGGCGGACGAGGCCCGCATGGCCTTCGACGCCGGCGAGATCGAGCTGGGCTCGCCCATCAAGGTCCGGCTGCAGGACACCGTCCCGCCGATGGGCCAGGAGCTGCCGGAGGGCGTGGAGCTCGGCGCCGAGGGTCGTGGGGACTTCGTCCTCGACACGACGCTGGGTCGCGCGATCTTCAACCTGACGCTGCCCGTGGACTACCCCTTCGTCAACGAGCCGGTCGACAAGAAGCGCCTGTCCGCGATCGTCAACGACCTCGCGGAGCGTTACCCCAAGGTGCTCGTCGCCAACTCGCTGGACGCGCTCAAGGAGACCGGCTTCCACTGGGCCACGCGCTCGGGCACGACGGTCGCCATCTCCGACGTGGTCACCCCCTCCAACAAGGAGGCGATCCTCGAGGGCTACGAGGCCAAGGCCGCCAAGGTCCAGCTCCAGTTCGAGCGCGGTCTGACGACCGACGACGAGCGCCGCCAGGAGCTCATCGAGATCTGGCAGCAGGCGACCAACGAGGTCTCCAAGGAGATGGAGGCCAACTTCCCGCGGGACAACCCGATCTTCCGCATGGTCAACTCGGGTGCTCGTGGTAACTGGTTCCAGCTCCGCCAGATCGCCGGCATGCGTGGCCTGATGGCCAACCCCAAGGGCGAGATCATCCCGCGGCCGATCAAGTCGAACTTCCGCGAGGGTCTGTCCGTGCTGGAGTTCTTCATCTCCACCCACGGTGCCCGCAAGGGTCTGGCCGACACCGCTCTGCGTACCGCGGACTCGGGCTACCTCACCCGTCGTCTGGTCGACGTGTCGCAGGACGTCATCATCCGTGAGGACGACTGCGGCACCGACCGCGGCCTGATGATGCCGATCGCCGTCCGTGGCGCCGACGGCTCGCTGCGCGAGCACGAGGACGTCGAGTCCAGCGTCTACGCCCGCACCCTGGCCGAGGACGTCGTCCACGAGGGCGAGACGCTGGCCGAGGCCGGCATCGACCTCGGTGACGTGGTCATCGACGCGCTCGTCGCGGCCGGCGTGGAGGAGGTCCGGGTCCGCTCGGTCCTCACCTGCGAGTCCCGCGTCGGCACCTGCGCCAAGTGCTACGGCCGCTCGCTGGCCACCGGCAAGCTCGTCGACATCGGCGAGGCCGTCGGCATCATCGCGGCCCAGTCGATCGGTGAGCCCGGCACGCAGCTGACGATGCGTACCTTCCACACCGGTGGTGTGGCCGGTGACGACATCACCCAGGGTCTGCCCCGTGTGGTCGAGCTCTTCGAGGCTCGCACCCCGCGCGGTGTCGCCCCGATCGCCGAGGCCACCGGCCGCGTGCAGATCGAGGACACCGACAAGGCCCGTCGCGTGGTGCTCGTGCCCGACGACGGCACCGACGAGCACGCCTACCCGGTCAGCAAGCGCTCGCGCCTGCTCGTCGGCGACGGCGACCACGTGGCCGTCGGCACCCAGCTCGTCCAGGGCGCCATCGACCCCAAGCAGGTGCTGCGCATCCTCGGGCCCCGCGCGGTGCAGATGCACCTCGTGGACCAGGTCCAGGCGGTCTACCGCCAGCAGGGTGTGTCGATCCACGACAAGCACATCGAGGTCATCGTGCGGCAGATGCTGCGCCGCGTGACGATCATCGAGGCCGGCGACGCCGACCTGCTGCCGGGCGAGCTCGCCGAGCGTGGCCGGTTCGAGTCCGAGAACCGTCGCGTCGTGTCCGAGGGCGGCAAGCCCGCCTCCGGTCGTCCCGAGCTCATGGGCATCACCAAGGCCTCGCTGGCCACGGAGTCCTGGCTCTCGGCGGCGTCCTTCCAGGAGACGACGCGCGTCCTCACCGAGGCCGCGATGCACGCCAAGAGCGACCCGCTGCTGGGCCTCAAGGAGAACGTCATCCTCGGAAAGCTCATCCCCGCCGGGACGGGCCTGCCGCGGTACCGCAACGTCAAGGTCAACCCCACCGAGGAGGCCAAGGCGGCGATGTACTCCATGCCGGGCTACGACCAGTTCGACTACACGGCCTTCGGGCCGGGGTCGGGCGAGGCGATCCGTCTCGACGACATCACGCTGGGCTTCGACACCCACTGATCGTCGCTGACGTCCACGGCGCGGGCCGGCTCCTTCTGGGAGCCG
>NZ_DKGR01000017.1:0-225146 GCF_002453335.1 Arsenicicoccus sp. UBA6765 | reverse complement strand
AGGCGGCCCGCGCCGCTGCGTCCCCGTCCCAGCCTGTCCGCCCCGCCCCTCGCCGTGCTGGCGGTGCTGGCGCGCGAGGGCGAGGCCTACGGCTATGTCCTGCTCCAGGCGCTCGACGAGGCCGGCCTGCCGGACCTCAAGGGCGGCACGATCTATCCGCTCCTCAACCGCCTGGAGAAGGACGGTCTCGTCACCTCCACCTGGCGGGCGGGGGAGTCGGGGCCGGCCCGCACGTACTTCGCGGTCACCGATGCGGGCAGACGGACGCTCGAGTCGGGGGCCCACGGATGGTCACGGTTCGCGGAGCGGATCACCACGATCCTCTCCCCAGGGGCAGGGAGGTCCCGATGATGGTCGACCATCTCGAGCTGCGCAGCTATGTCACCGAGCTGCGCGAAGCTCTGGACCGGGCGGGCGTGGCTCCGCAGGAGCGTGAGCAGATCGTCGCCGAGGTGGAGTCGCACGTCACCTACACGGGGGAGCGGCCGGTGGATGCCTTCGGGCCTCCCCGGGTCTACGCCGCGCAGTATGCCGAGGGGCCCGCCCGCCTCGACGGGAACGCCTCGCGCCCCGGCGACGGCATCCCGGGCTGGGAGGTGGTGATCCTCCTGCTGGCCGCGCTGTTCGCGCCGTACGCCTTCGTCCTCGTCCTGGCCTCGTTCGTCGTCGCCGCCGGCGGCGCTGCCTATGTGGGGGCTGAAGGGCTCGTCGTGCCCATCCTGCTGTCGCTGGCGGTGGCGGGCCTGACCTGGTGGGCGGTTCGGTCCTATCGCCGCCGCGCCGGCGCGTCCACCCTGGGGGCGTGGGTGGTCGCGGCCGGGGTGCTCATGCTCGCGGGGCTGTGCGTCGTCGTGGTGAGCGGCTTCGCGGTCTTCCAGACGACGGCGAGCCAGCACTGCACGTTGTTGGACGGCGTGGAGCAGTGCACGAGCAGCAGCGGCTCGTCGCCGATGGCCGTGAGCCTGCCCGAGCTGCTCCTCGTCGGGGGTCTGGTCCTGCTGGTGGCGGTCCTGGCGGCCATCGTCCTGCGGGCCCGGCGCCGCTGACCTCTACCACGTCCGCCATGGGCGCTCCGCCTTACGGCCCCCGCTCGTCGGCTGCTGACGCCCCTCCACCTCGTCGCCACCCTCGCATCCCCCCACCTCGTCGTGCCCCCACCTCGTCGTGCCCCCACCTCGTCGTGCCCCAGCGATCGTGAGCGCTTCGTCCAAGAATCCTGGACGAAACGCTCACGATCTCGTGGGCGAGCGAGGCGTGAGCGGGGGCCGGGTGGGGAGCGGTGGTCGGTGATTTGGAGCGCTCCGTGATATCGCGGTAATCTTGTCCACTGTGTCGTGCTTGACACGGACACTGCGTGCCCTCTCCACCGAGCGGGCCACGGGGGCTGATGGCCCCCGGGGCGGCTCGGGGGATGACCACACACCCTCTGCCTGGCGCCCACGACCTCTGGTCGGGGGAGTGCGGGGAGGGGCACCGCTCGACACGCCCGACCTCGGGTCACGGCGAGCGGCATGACAAGGAGTCCGGCCGGGAGACCGGTGGGGCTGACCATCAGATACGTACGGAGACTACGTGCCAACCATCAACCAGCTCGTCCGCAAGGGGCGGCAGGACAAGGTCGACAAGAGCAAGACCCCTGCCCTCAAGGGCAGCCCGCAGCGCCGCGGCGTCTGCACCCGCGTGTACACCACCACCCCTAAGAAGCCGAACTCCGCGCTGCGCAAGGTCGCTCGCGTGAAGCTGACCTCGGGCATCGAGGTCACGGCCTACATCCCGGGTGTCGGTCACAACCTGCAGGAGCACTCGATCGTGCTCGTGCGTGGTGGCCGTGTGAAGGACCTTCCCGGCGTCCGCTACAAGATCATCCGCGGCTCGCTCGACACCCAGGGTGTCAAGAACCGCAAGCAGGCTCGCAGCCGCTACGGCGCCAAGAAGGAGAAGAAGTAATGCCTCGTAAGGGCCCCGCTCCGAAGCGCCCCCTCGTCGTCGACCCGGTCTACGGCTCGCCGCTCGTGACCCAGCTGGTCAACAAGATCCTGCTGGACGGCAAGAAGTCCATCGCCGAGAACATCGTCTACGGCGCCCTCGAGGGCTGCCGCGACAAGACCGGCTCGGACCCCGTGCTGATCCTCAAGCGCGCCCTGGACAACGTCAAGCCGGCCCTCGAGGTCAAGAGCCGCCGTGTCGGTGGCGCGACCTACCAGGTCCCGGTCGAGGTCAAGCCCGGCCGTTCCACCACGCTGGCCCTGCGCTGGCTCGTGGGCTACTCGCGCCAGCGTCGCGAGAAGACCATGACCGAGCGTCTGATGAACGAGATCCTCGACGCCAGCAACGGCCTCGGCGCCGCTGTCAAGCGTCGCGAGGACACCCACAAGATGGCCGAGTCCAACAAGGCCTTCGCGCACTACCGCTGGTAAGACCTGCACGCCGGCGACCCGGGCACCACCTGGGTCGCCGGCACCACCGGGCCTCCCGATCGCGGAGCCACCCGGCCTGCTTCATCACCGACTCGAAGAGATGAGAAAACAGACGTGGCACTCGACGTCCTGACGGACCTGAAGAAGGTCCGCAACATCGGCATCATGGCCCACATCGATGCCGGCAAGACGACGGCGACCGAGCGGATCCTGTTCTACACCGGCATCAACTACAAGATCGGTGAGACGCACGACGGCTCGGCGACGATGGACTGGATGGAGCAGGAGCAGGAGCGCGGCATCACCATCACGTCCGCCGCGACGACGTGCTTCTGGGAGGGCCACCAGATCAACATCATCGACACCCCCGGGCACGTCGACTTCACGGTCGAGGTGGAGCGCTCGCTGCGCGTCCTCGACGGTGCGGTCGCGGTGTTCGACGGCAAGGAGGGTGTCGAGCCGCAGTCCGAGACCGTGTGGCGCCAGGCCGACAAGTACCAGGTCCCACGCATGTGCTTCGTCAACAAGATGGACAAGCTCGGCGCGGACTTCTACTACACCGTGCAGACCATCGTGGACCGCCTCGGCGCGGAGCCGCTGGTCCTGCAGATCCCGATCGGCTCCGAGAGCGACTTCGTCGGTGTCATCGACCTCGTCTACAACCGCGCGCTCGTGTGGCACGGCGACGTCAAGATCGGTCAGGACTACGAGATCGAGGAGATCCCGGCCGAGCTCGCCGACAAGGCCGAGGAGTGGCGCAGCAAGCTCGTCGAGCGCGTCGCCGAGTCCGACGAGGAGCTGCTGGAGAAGTATCTCGGTGGCGAGGAGCTGACGCCCGAGGAGATCAAGGCGGCCGTCCGCAAGATCACCCTCGCGGGCGAGGTCAACCCCGTCCTGTGCGGCACCGCGTTCAAGAACAAGGGCGTGCAGCCCCTGCTCGACGCGATCGTCGACTACCTCCCCTCGCCGCTGGACGTGCCGGCCATCCAGGCCCACGACCCCAAGGACGAGGAGAAGATCATCGAGCGTCACTCCGACGCTTCGGAGCCCTTCTCGGCGCTGGCCTTCAAGGTCGTGTCGCACCCGTTCTTCGGCCGCCTCACCTACGTCCGCGTCTACTCCGGCGAGGTCAAGCAGGGCGACATGATGCTCAACGCGACCAAGGGCAAGAAGGAGCGCGTCGGCAAGCTCTTCCAGATGCACGCCAACAAGGAGAACCCCGTCGACCACGCGACCGCGGGCCACATCTACGCGATGATCGGTCTCAAGGACACGACGACGGGCGACACCCTGGCGGCCCAGGACCAGCCGGTCCTGCTGGAGTCCATGACCTTCCCCGAGCCGGTCATCAACGTGGCCATCGAGCCCAAGACCAAGGGTGACCAGGAGAAGCTCTCCACGGCCATCCAGAAGCTCGCCGAGGAGGACCCGACCTTCCGCGTCGAGCTCGACGAGGAGACCGGCCAGACCATCATCAAGGGCATGGGCGAGCTCCACCTCGACATCCTCGTCGACCGCATGCGTCGTGAGTTCAAGGTCGAGGCCAACGTCGGCAAGCCGCAGGTCGCCTACCGCGAGACCATCCGTCGCGCCGTCGAGAAGTACGACTACACCCACAAGAAGCAGACGGGTGGTTCGGGCCAGTACGCCAAGGTCCAGCTGACCTTCGCGCCCATGGACACGTCCGAGGGCAAGATGTACGAGTTCGAGAACAAGGTCACCGGTGGCCGCGTCCCGCGCGAGTACATCCCGTCGGTCGGCGCCGGCATCGAGGAGGCCATGAACCAGGGCGTCCTCGCCGGCTACCCGATGGTGGGCGTCAAGGCCACCCTGCTCGACGGTGCCTACCACGACGTCGACTCCTCGGAGATGGCGTTCAAGATCGCCGGCTCGATGGCGTTCAAGGAGGCTTCCCGCAAGGCCGACCCGGCCCTGCTCGAGCCCATGATGGCCGTCGAGGTGCGTACGCCCGAGGACTACATGGGCGACGTGATCGGTGACCTCAACTCCCGCCGTGGCCAGATCCAGGCCATGGAGGACATCAGCGGCGCCAAGATCGTTCGCGCTCTCGTCCCGCTGTCCGAGATGTTCGGTTACGTTGGCGACCTGCGTTCCAAGACCCAGGGTCGCGCCAACTACACGATGCAGTTCGATTCCTACGCCGAGGTTCCCAAGAACGTCGCGGAGGAGATCATCAAGAAGACCCGAGGCGAGTAACCGATTCGGAGGTCTGGCGGCTTGCCCGCTAGACTTCCGGATTGCGTCTCAAACAAGCACCATCCCTGACAGACGACGCCACGTCCTGCTTGGTCGTACGGCGTAACACCAAAGAAGTCCTGAGGAGGACCCCCAGTGGCGAAGGCTAAGTTCGAGCGGACCAAGCCGCACGTCAACATCGGCACCATTGGTCACATCGACCACGGTAAGACGACGCTGACGGCTGCGATCTCGAAGGTTCTGCACGACGCGTACCCGGACCTGAACCCCCAGTTCGCGTTCGAGGACATCGACAAGGCTCCCGAGGAGCGTCAGCGCGGCATCACGATCTCGATCGCTCACATCGAGTACCAGACCGAGGGTCGTCACTACGCGCACGTCGACTGCCCGGGTCACGCCGACTACGTCAAGAACATGATCACCGGTGCTGCTCAGATGGACGGTGCGATCCTGGTCGTCGCCGCCACCGACGGCCCCATGCCGCAGACGAAGGAGCACGTCCTCCTGGCCCGCCAGGTCGGCGTCCCCTACATCGTCGTGGCGCTCAACAAGACCGACATGGTCGACGACGAGGAGATCCTCGAGCTCGTCGAGATGGAGGTCCGTGAGCTCCTGTCCGAGTACGAGTTCCCGGGCGACGACCTGCCGGTCGTGCGCATCTCCGCGCTCAAGGCGCTCGAGGGCGACCCCGAGTGGGGCAAGTCCGTGCTCGAGCTCATGAACACCGTGGACGAGTACATCCCGGAGCCCGCTCGCGACACCGACAAGCCGTTCATGATGCCGATCGAGGACGTCTTCACGATCACCGGTCGTGGCACCGTCGTCACCGGTCGTATCGAGCGCGGCATCCTCAAGGTCAACGAGGAGGTCGAGATCGTCGGCATCCAGGAGCGCACGCAGAAGACCACGGTCACCGGCATCGAGATGTTCCGCAAGCTCCTCGACGAGGGTCGTGCGGGCGAGAACGTCGGTCTGCTGCTCCGCGGCACCAAGCGCGAGGACGTCGAGCGCGGGCAGGTCGTCTGCAAGCCCGGCTCGATCACCCCGCACACCGAGTTCGAGGCCAGCGTCTACATCCTGTCCAAGGACGAGGGTGGCCGTCACACGCCGTTCTACGACAACTACCGTCCCCAGTTCTACTTCCGTACCACTGACGTGACGGGCGTCGTCCACCTCCCCGAGGGCACCGAGATGATCATGCCCGGCGACAACACTGAGATGAAGGTCGACCTCATCCAGCCCATCGCCATGGAGGAGGGCCTGAAGTTCAACATCCGTGAGGGTGGCCGCACCGTCGGTGCGGGTCAGGTCACCAAGATCCTGAAGTGATCTGAGCTCCTGCGGGAGCGATCTCGAGGCGGGGTCCGGACATCATGTCCGGGCCCCGCCTTCGTCATACCCGCCACCATGCGGCAGGCTGGGCACCGGCATCCCGCGCACCCCACCACTGGAGGAAGTCCCATGGACCTCGGCACCTTCGAGACCCTGCTGGTCGAGCAGGACGGCGACGCGCTCGTCGTCACCGTCAACCGCCCGTCGGCGATGAACGCCCTGGCCGGACAGGTCATCGCCGACCTGGAGGCCCTCACCGTGGCGGTCGAGTCCCAGGTGGGCTCCGCCGGCCGCTGGCCCGTCAAGGGCATCATCGTCACGGGGGCGGGGGACAAGGCCTTCGTGGCGGGGGCGGACATCGTCGAGATGCAGAGCATGAGCCCGGACGAGGGGGAGGCCTACTCGCGCCGGATGCAGGGAGTCACCGAGCGGCTCGAGGCACTGCCGCTGCCGGTCATCGCCGCCGTCAACGGCTTCGCCCTCGGTGGTGGGTGCGAGCTCGCCATGGCCTGCGACTGGATCTATGCCTCCGAGAACGCCAGGTTCGGCCAGCCTGAGGTCAGCCTCGGCCTCGTGCCAGGCTTCGGGGGATCGGTCCGTATGGCGCGGCGCGTCGGTGCGGCCATGGCTCGCGAGCTGATCTTCACGGGGCGCATGGTCAAGGCCGACGAGGCCCTGCGCATCGGCCTGGTCAATCGCGTGTATGCCGACCCGGCCGCCCTGCTCGAGGGCGCCAAGGCCACCGTCGCCGAGCTGGCGACAAAGAGCCCTGTGGCGGTCGCCGCCTGCAAGGCACTGATGTCCGAGGTGGCTCCGCTCCCGGTGCCGGAGGGTCTGGATCGTGAGGCCCAGGCCTTCCGCCGGGCCTTCGAGACCGAGGACAAGGTCGAGGGCGTGCGGGCCTTCGTGGCCAAGGAGAAGCCGGCCTTCCCCGGACGATGAGGGGGATGTCGACCGGGCGACGGACTCAGCGTCCGTCGGGGTCGACGAGGTCGCCCGGGTTGCAGCCCGCCGCGACGGTCGCCGGATAGCCGACGTCGGGCCTGCCCGGCTCGAGGTTCCACCGCTCCTTGCTCGCGGCGAAGGCCATGTGGCAGCGCAGCTGGTCAGCCATCCCCGGGCGCGTCATCTCCGGGTAGGCGGAGCGCAGCCGGGTGACGAGGGCCTCCGTGGCGCCCGGCCACGAGCGCGCCACCCATGACGGCGTCACCTGCAGCGACCGCACGGTGCCCCGTCGCACCCAGCGCGCCCGGTCCACGAGGGTGCAGGTCGTGCGCACCACGCGGGTGCCTGCCCGGTCGGAGCAGGCACGACCGTCCTGGACCGAGAGCCGAGCGCCCTCCGGGGTGACCTGCCACCCGGACACCATGTCGCCGTCGGCGATCACGACCCAGGTGCCTGACAGGCCCTCGACGAGGTCCTGCCCGGGCGTGAGGCGCGCAGCGGACGGCACGGCGTGGCGACAGGTCGCGGCGGGGGAGTCCCCGCTGCTCGAGACCAGGCCCGGGCCGGCGGGTGCCCGGCCCCCGGTCGAGGGGGACGCCAGGGTCGCCGGCGCGGACCCGACCGGACCTGCTGGCTGCTGACCGCCCTGGCACCCCCCGATCGAGAGGGCTGCCGCCAGGGCGACGGCTCGCGTCAGCCCTGCGGTGCGAGCCACGGCTCGACGGCCTCGAGCAGGGACCTGATGTGCTGCTGCACCCGTCCCGCGTGCTTGACGGAGCGAGGACGCTCGGCGGGGACCCGGCCGTCCACGAGGACGTAGAGGCTGCGCAGCGTGCGACAGGTGTTGATGGTGTGCGCCGGTATCGGCACGGTGGGGTCGCCCACCCTGGGCGTCAGCTCCTTGATCCACCGGGTCGCGACCTTCTCGGTCAGGTCGTCCTGCAGCAGCACCTGCGCGATCGCCAGCGCCAGACGGTCCTCCTCCTGGTCGCGCCACACGGTGGCCGCCGGGTGGAGAAGCCTGCGGGACACCGCGGCGAGCAGCTGCGCCGCCGGCACGGTCCCCGTCTCGCCGAGCACCCCCACCACGTCGGCGCCGTGCGCCACGGCGTGCACCCAGCCGAGCTGGGCGTCGTACCCACGCTGGTCCGGCTCCTCCGCCCACCAGGTCAGGAAGGGCTCGGTCCACGCCCGCCGCCAGGCGTGCGCGTGAGCGAGGTAGGCCAGCGGCACCGCCGCGAAGGACCGGGTGTGGGCGTCGGGGGCCTGCAACAGCTCCACGAGCTGGTTGCCGAGCGCCTGGCGCTCCTTGCGTCCCATCGCTCCGGCCTCGCGCAGCAGATCGGCGACCGCCTGCTCCCGCGCGGTGGCGTCACGGGCCGTCAGCCCGGTGAGGGCCGTCGCCGGCGCTGGGCGCAGCGCCGAGGAGGACGAAGCGGGGTCGGTTCCGGGCATGGCCCCCATGCTCCCAGACGGACGAGAGAGGACGGTGACGGCGTGTCGGCTGGCGCCGGTGCTGGGACCCGCTCCGCCGGGCGTCCCAGGATTTGGATCCTGCTCGTCGATCTGTCAGACTAGACAGGTTGCTTGACGCGTGGTCGACGCCTGTCCTCACGGACATGTCGGCGCCACCGTCCCTCGCGAGAGGTTACTAGCACCACCGGACGGTCCTCGGACTGGCTGATGGCCTGTGACTTCCCTGCGGGGGAGCTCGAGCCCCGGCCCAGACGGACCGGCCCCATCACGGGTTAGCCCGCAGATCCTGCGTGCGCTCGTGCCGCGAAGCGGGTGCGACACGCCCGACCGCGGGGGCCGGAGGACGACTGGATCGGCCACAGACCAGCAGGACAGACGAGAGAGAGTCAACGAAGCGATGGCGGGACAGAAGATCCGCATCCGGCTTAAGTCGTACGACCACGAGGTCATCGACAGCTCGGCGCGCAAGATCGTGGACACCGTGACCCGTGCGGGCGCGACGGTGGTGGGCCCCGTGCCCCTCCCGACGGAGAAGAACGTGTTCTGCGTCATCCGTTCGCCCCACAAGTACAAGGACAGCCGCGAGCACTTCGAGATGCGGACGCACAAGCGTCTCATCGACATCATCGACCCGACGCCCAAGGCCGTCGACTCGCTGATGCGTCTCGACCTGCCGGCGGACGTCAACATCGAGATCAAGCTCTGAGGAACCCGACATGACTAACGCTGCTATCGAGCGCAACGTCAAGGGCGTCCTTGGCGAGAAGCTCGGCATGACCCAGGTCTGGGACGCGGACAACCGCCTCATCCCCGTCACGGTCATCAAGGCGGGCCCCTGCGTCGTCACGCAGGTCCGCGACACCGAGAAGGACGGCTACCAGGCCGTCCAGATCGCCTTCGGCGCGATCGACCCGCGCAAGGTCAACAAGCCCATGACCGGCCACTTCGAGAAGGCCGGTGTGTCGCCGCGCCGCCACCTGGTCGAGCTCCGCACCTCCGACTCCGCGGACTACTCCGTCGGCCAGGAGATCACGGCGGAGGCCTTCGAGGTCGGCTCGGACGTCGACGTCACGGGCACCACCAAGGGCAAGGGATTCGCGGGCGTCATGAAGCGCCACGGGTTCAAGGGCGTCTCGTCCTCCCACGGTGCGCACCGCAACCACCGCAAGCCGGGCTCGATCGGTGGCTGCTCCACCCCGGGTCGCGTCTTCAAGGGCATGCGCATGGCCGGCCGCATGGGCGGCGTGCGCCAGACCACCCAGAACCTCACGATCCACGCCGTGGACGCCGACAAGGGCCTGCTGATCATCAAGGGTGCCGTCCCCGGTCCCCGCGGTGGCGTGGTCCTCGTGCGCACGGCCGCCAAGGGGGCCTGATCCACATGACGACCATCGACATCCTGGACGCCAAGGGCGCCAAGGCCGGCTCCGTCGAGCTGCCGGCCGAGGTCTTCGACGTCCAGACCAACATCCCGCTGATCCACCAGGTCGTGGTGGCCCAGCTCGCCGCCGCTCGTCAGGGCACGCACAAGGCCAAGACGCGCGCCGAGGTGCGCGGCGGTGGCGCCAAGCCGTACCGCCAGAAGGGCACCGGTCGTGCCCGTCAGGGTTCGACGCGTGCGCCGCAGTTCGCCGGCGGTGGCGTCGTCCACGGGCCCGTGCCGCGTGACTACTCGCAGCGCACCCCCAAGAAGATGAAGGCCGCCGCCCTGCGTGGCGCCCTCTCGGACCGCGCTCGTCACGGTCGCGTCCACGTCCTGTCCTCCCTCGTCGAGGGTGACGCGCCGTCCACCAAGGTGGCCGCGAACGTCCTCGGTGGCATCAGCGAGCGCAAGAACCTGCTCGTCGTCATCGAGCGCGAGGACACGCTGGGCATGGCGTCCGTCCGCAACATCGCCAACGTGCACATCCTGGTCGCCGACCAGCTCAACACGTACGACGTGCTCTGCGCGGACGACGTGGTCTTCACCCAGGGCGCTCTCGAGGCCTTCCTGGCCAAGGGCACCCCGGCGGACGCCAAGGCTGAGGAGGACACCAAGTGAGCACCATCAAGGACCCCCGCGACATCCTGCTCGCGCCGGTCGTCTCCGAGAAGTCGTACGGACTGATGGACCAGGGCAAGTACACCTTCGTGGTGGACCCCCGGGCCAACAAGACCGAGATCAAGATCGCCATCGAGCAGATCTTCAAGGTCAAGGTGGACTCCGTGCACACGCTCAACCGCCCGGGCAAGACCCGCCGCACGCGGTTCGGCCTCGGCAAGCGCAAGGACACGAAGCGCGCGATCGTCACCCTCAAGGAAGGGTCGATCG
Source organism: Arsenicicoccus sp. UBA6765 (assembly GCF_002453335.1). Lineage (NCBI taxonomy): Bacteria > Bacillati > Actinomycetota > Actinomycetes > Micrococcales > Intrasporangiaceae > Arsenicicoccus > Arsenicicoccus sp. UBA6765. The sequence goes on along the minus strand of NZ_DKGR01000017.1, from coordinate 214,448 downwards.
ACATCTTCGGAGGCGCTGGCGTCTGACGCCGGCGACCGAGGATCGACTAGGACACTGAGGGATCAGACATGGCTATCCGTAAGTACAAGCCCACGACGCCGGGTCGTCGTGGCTCGAGCGTCGCGGACTTCGTAGAGGTCACGCGCAGCACACCTGAGAAGTCGCTGGTGCGCCCGCTGCCCAAGAGCGGTGGACGCAACTCGAGCGGCCGCATCACCACCCGCCACATCGGCGGTGGCCACAAGCGCGCCTACCGCGTGATCGACTTCCGTCGTCACGACAAGGACGGCGTGCCCGCCAAGGTCGCTCACATCGAGTACGACCCCAACCGCACCGCCCGCATCGCGCTGCTGCACTACGCGGACGGCGAGAAGCGCTACATCCTCGCCCCGAACCGCCTGTCCCAGGGCGACATGGTCGAGAACGGCCCGGGCGCCGACATCAAGCCCGGCAACGCGCTGCCGCTCAAGAACATCCCCGTGGGTACGGTCATCCACGCCATCGAGCTGAAGCCCGGTGGCGGGGCCAAGATCGCCCGCTCGGCCGGTGCTCGCGTGCAGCTCGTCGCCAAGGACGGCCCCTACGCCCAGCTGCGTATGCCGTCCGGCGAGATCCGCAACGTCGACCTGCGCTGCCGCGCCACGGTCGGCGAGGTGGGCAACGCCGAGCAGAGCAACATCAACTGGGGCAAGGCCGGCCGCATGCGGTGGAAGGGCAAGCGCCCGACCGTCCGTGGTGTCGCCATGAACCCGATCGACCACCCGCACGGTGGTGGTGAGGGCAAGACCTCCGGTGGTCGCCACCCGGTGAGCCCCTGGGGCCAGCCCGAGGGTCGCACCCGTAAGCCGGGCAAGCCGAGCGACAAGCTCATCGTCCGTCGTCGTCGTACTGGCAAGAAGCGCTGATAGGAGCCTTTGGACATGCCTCGTAGCCTGAAGAAGGGCCCCTTCATCGACGACCACCTTCAGAAGAAGGTGGACGCCCAGAACGAAGCCGGCACCAAGAACGTCATCAAGACCTGGTCGCGCCGTTCGGTGGTCTCGCCGGACATGCTCGGTCACACCCTCGCCGTCCACGACGGCCGCAAGCACGTCCCGGTGTTCGTCACCGAGTCGATGGTCGGCCACAAGCTCGGCGAGTTCGCCCCCACCCGTACCTTCAAGGGTCACGAGAAGGACGACAAGAAGGGGCGTCGTCGCTGATGGCCAACAACGACAAGGAATTCCAGATGGAAGCCAAGGCCGTTGCGCGCCACGTGCGCGTCACGCCCATGAAGGCTCGCCGCGTCGTCGACCTGATCCGCGGCAAGCAGGCCGGCGAGGCTATCGCCACGCTGCAGTTCGCCCCGCAGTCGGCGAGCGACCCGGTGCTCAAGGTTCTCCAGAGCGCCATCGCCAACGCCCGCGTCAAGGCCGACCAGGCCTCGCAGGCCTTCGACGAGCGCAACCTCGTCATCACCAAGGCGTACGTGGACGAGGGCCAGACCATGAAGCGGTTCCAGCCGCGGGCCCAGGGTCGCGCCTTCCGCATCCGCAAGCGCACGAGCCACATCACCGTCTTCGTGGCCCAGCCGGAGGCCGCTAGCAAGGGAGGCACCCGCTAATGGGTCAGAAGGTCAACCCGCACGGTTTCCGCCTCGGTATCACCACCGACCACCGCAGCCGGTGGTTCGCCGACAGCACCAAGGCCGGTCAGCGGTACCGCGACTACGTGAAGGAAGACGTCGCCATCCGTCGTCTCCTGTCCAACGGCATGGAGCGCGCCGGCATCTCCCGCGTGGAGATCGAGCGCACCCGTGACCGCGTCCGCGTGGACATCCACACGGCGCGCCCAGGCATCGTCATCGGTCGCCGTGGCGCCGAGGCCGACCGCATCCGCGGCGAGCTCGAGAAGCTCACGGGCAAGCAGGTCCAGCTGAACATCCTCGAGGTCAAGAACCCCGAGGTCGACGCCCAGCTGGTCGCCCAGGGCATCGCCGAGCAGCTCTCGGCCCGCGTCTCGTTCCGTCGCGCCATGCGCAAGGGCATGCAGTCCGCCCAGCGCGCCGGCGCCCAGGGCATCCGGGTCATGTGCGCCGGACGTCTCGGCGGCGCCGAGATGTCCCGCTCGGAGTTCTACCGCGAGGGCCGTGTCCCGCTGCACACGCTGCGCGCCAACATCGACTACGGCTTCTACGAGGCTCGTACGACGTTCGGTCGCATCGGCGTCAAGGTGTGGATCTACAAGGGCGACGTGACGGCCAAGGAGCTGGCTGCCCAGCAGGCCGCCGCCCCGCGTCCGTCCCGCGGCCCGCGCCGCGACGGCGCCGACCGCCCCGGCCGTGGTGGCCGTGGCCCCCGTCGTGACAGCAACCGCGACGCCGCCCCGGCCGAGGCCGGCGCTGCGTCCGACACCGCGCAGGCCCAGCCTGCGGAGCAGGGAGCTGAGTCCTGATGCTGATTCCCCGTCGTGTGAAGCACCGCAAGCAGCACCACCCCGGTCGCAGCGGCGCAGCCAAGGGCGGCACCACGGTCGCGTTCGGTGACTACGGGATCCAGGCGCTCGAGCCGGCCTACGTCACCAACCGTCAGATCGAGTCCGCTCGTATCGCCATGACGCGTTACATGAAGCGTGGTGGAAAGGTCTGGATCAACATCTACCCGGACCGCCCGCTGACCAAGAAGCCCGCCGAGACCCGCATGGGTTCCGGAAAGGGCTCGCCCGAGTGGTGGGTCGCCAACGTCAAGCCCGGCCGCGTGATGTTCGAGCTGGCCGGCGTCCCGGAGCCCGTCGCCCGTGAGGCCATGCGCCTCGCGATGCACAAGCTCCCGATGAAGTGCCGTTTCGTGGCGCGTGAAGGTGGTGACATCTGATGGCAGTCGGATCCAAGGACCTGACCTCCGAGCAGCTGCGTGGCCTCGGCGACGACCGTCTGGTCGACGAGCTGAAGAAGGCCAAGGAGGAGCTGTTCAACCTCCGCTTCCAGTCGGCCACGGGCCAGCTGGAGAACCACGGCCGTCTGCGCGCTGTCCGCAAGGACATCGCTCGCATCTACACCGAGATGCGCGAGCGCGAGCTCGGCATCGGCGCCGCCCCCGCGAAGGGTGGCCAGGCATGAGCGACAACCAGAAGGAAGCTGCCATCACCGTGAGCGAGACCACCCTCGAGCGCAACGACCGCAAGACCCGTCAGGGCTACGTGGTGAGCGACAAGATGGACAAGACCGTCGTGGTCGAGGTCGAGGACCGCGTCAAGCACGCGCTCTACGGCAAGGTCCTGCGGCGCAGCAGCAAGGTCAAGGCGCACGACGAGGAGAACTCGGCGGGCATCGGCGACCGTGTCCTGATCATGGAGACCCGTCCGCTGTCCGCCTCCAAGCGGTGGCGCGTGGTCGAGATCCTCGAGCGCGCCAAGTAGTTCGGCCGCTCACCCGCAAGCATCGGCCCCAGGATCACCTGAGGCCAGCCCGACCAACAGTTCGGCCAGGCTCAACCGGAGGGATCCGGTGAGAACCAGCTCGACGACAGGAGTTCGACAGTGATCCAGCAGGAGTCGCGACTGCGCGTCGCCGACAACACCGGTGCCAAGGAGATCCTTTGCATCCGCGTGCTCGGCGGTTCGGGTCGTCGGTATGCCGGCATCGGCGACGTCATCGTCGCCACCGTCAAGGACGCGATCCCCGGTGGCAACGTGAAGAAGGGCGACGTGGTCAAGGCCGTCATCGTCCGCACGACCAAGGAGCGTCGTCGTATCGACGGTTCCTACATCAAGTTCGACGAGAACGCGGCCGTCATCCTCAAGAACGACGGTGACCCGCGTGGCACGCGCATCTTCGGCCCGGTGGGCCGCGAGCTGCGTGACAAGAAGTTCATGAAGATCATCTCTCTGGCGCCGGAGGTGCTGTAACCCATGGCGAAGATGAAGATCAAGAAGGGTGACCTGGTCCAGGTCATCACCGGCCCCGACAAGGGCAAGACGGGCAAGGTCATCTCGGTGAGCACCGAGACCGGGCGCGTCCTGGTCGAGGGCGTCAACCGGGTGACCAAGCACACCAAGGCCGGCCAGGGTGCCAACCGCACCGGTGGCATCGTCCACACCGAGGCGCCGATCCACGTGTCCAACGTGCAGGTCGTCGACCCGGAGACCAAGAAGCCGACCCGTACCAAGACGCGCGTCGAGACCGTCGAGCGTGACGGTCGGTCCAAGACCGTCCGCACGCGCGTGTCCGTCCGCTCGGGCAAGGACCTGTGACATGACTGCTACCACCTCTGAGAAGACGCAGCCTCGCCTCAAGGCGCGCTACGCCGCGGAGATCAAGCCCGCCCTGCGGGAGGAGTTCTCCTTCGCCAACGTCATGCAGGTTCCCGGTGTCGTCAAGGTCATCGTGAACATGGGTGTCGGCGAGGCCGCTCGCGACTCGAAGCTGATCGAGGGCGCGGTGCGCGACCTGACCGCCATCACCGGTCAGAAGCCCACCGTGACCAAGGCTCGCAAGTCGATCGCTCAGTTCAAGCTGCGCGAGGGCATGCCGATCGGCGCGCACGTCACCCTCCGCGGTGACCGCATGTGGGAGTTCCTCGACCGTCTGCTGTCGGTCGCCCTCCCGCGCATCCGCGACTTCCGGGGTCTCTCCGGCAAGCAGTTCGACGGTCGCGGCAACTACACCTTCGGTCTCAACGAGCAGTCGATGTTCCACGAGATCGACCAGGACAAGATCGACCGGGTTCGCGGCATGGACATCACCATCGTCACCACCGCCACGAACGACGACGAGGGGCGCGCCCTGCTCAAGCAGCTCGGCTTCCCGTTCAAGGAGAACTGACCGTGGCCAAGACCGCTCTGATCAACAAGGCGAACGCCAAGCCGAAGTTCAAGGTGCGCGCCTACACGCGTTGCCAGCGCTGCGGCCGTCCGCACTCGGTGTACCGCAAGTTCGGCCTGTGCCGGATCTGCCTGCGCGAGATGGCGCACGCGGGAGAGCTCCCCGGCGTCACCAAGAGCAGCTGGTAAACCCAAACCTCGAATTTCCACTCCGCTCTACATCGCAGGTCGGCACGACGGCCGGGCACCGAGATTCCTCGGCGCCAGGCCCCGTCACTGAAACCGCGGTGAGGAAGGGCAAGCAGCCCAATGACCATGACTGACCCGATTGCGGACATGCTGACCCGCGTCCGGAACGCCAACTCGGCGCACCACGACGTCGTCTCCATGCCGTTCTCGAAGCTGAAGAAGAACATCGCGGACATCCTCGAGGCCGAGGGCTACATCGCCGGCTCGAAGATCGAAGAGGCCGAGGTGGGTCAGACGCTGACCATCAACCTCAAGTACGGCCCCAACCGCGAGCGGTCCATCGCAGGCGTGCGCCGGGTGTCCAAGCCCGGTCTGCGCGTCTACGCGAAGTCCACCAACCTGCCCAAGGTCCTCGGCGGCCTCGGCGTGGCGATCATCTCCACGTCGACCGGCCTCCTGACCGACAAGCAGGCTGCCCAGAAGGGCGTAGGTGGGGAAGTCCTCGCCTACGTCTGGTAACCCACGGCGCGAAAGGAGAATCTCATGTCCCGAATTGGACGACTCCCGGTCTCCGTGCCTATGGGTGTGGAGGTCAACATCGACGGTCAGACCGTCACCGTCAAGAAGAACAACGCCGAGCTGAGCCACGTCGTGGCCGAGCCGATCACGGTCGAGAAGACCGAGGACGGCACGATCGAGGTCAAGCGTCCCAACGACGAGCGCCAGTCCCGTGCCCTGCACGGCCTGACCCGTTCGCTCATCGCCAACATGGTCGAGGGCGTGACCAACGGCTACGAGAAGAAGCTCGAGATCTTCGGCACCGGTTACCGCGTGATGGCCCGGGGCAGCAACCTCGAGTTCGCCCTCGGCTACTCGCACCCGATCGTCGTCGAGCCGCCGGAGGGCATCACCTTCCAGGTCGAGGCCCCGACGAAGTTCTCGGTCAAGGGCATCGACAAGCAGCTCGTCGGCGAGGTCGCTGCCAACATCCGCAAGCTCCGCAAGCCCGACCCCTACAAGGGCAAGGGCGTCCGCTACGCGGGCGAGCAGATCCGCCGCAAGGTCGGAAAGGCTGGTAAGTAAGCCATGGCACGACTCATCGTCAAGCGCGGCAAGGGCAAGAGCGCCGCTCGCGGCCGCCGCCACCTGCGTCTGCGCAAGCGCATCGCCGGCACCACGACGCGTCCTCGTCTCGTGGTCAACCGGTCCGCGCGCCACATGTTCGTCCAGGTCGTCGACGACTCCGTCGGCAAGACCCTGGCGAGCGCGTCCACGATGGAGGCCGACCTGCGCTCCTTCGAGGGCGACAAGACGGCCAAGGCCAAGCGCGTCGGCGAGCTCGTGGCCGAGCGCGCCAAGGCGGCCGGGGTGTCCGCGGTCGTGTTCGACCGTGGCGGCAACCAGTACCACGGCCGCATCGCCGCGATCGCCGACGGCGCCCGCGAGGGTGGTCTGGACCTGTGACCGCTCACCAGACGTACGTTTCAGGAAAGAGGAACATCTGATGCCAGGACCTCAGCGCCGCGGAACCGGCGCCGGCACCGGCCAGAACGGTGGCGAGCGCACCAACGACCGCCGTGACCGTCGCGAGCGCAACGACCGTCGCGACTCCGCCGAGAAGAGCCAGTACATCGAGCGCGTGGTGACCATCAACCGCGTCGCCAAGGTCGTCAAGGGTGGCCGCCGCTTCAGCTTCACCGCGCTCGTCGTGGTGGGCGACGGTGACGGCACCGTGGGCGTGGGCTACGGCAAGGCCAAGGAGGTGCCCGCCGCGATCGCGAAGGGCGTCGAGGAGGCCAAGAAGGCGTTCTTCCGCGTCCCCCGCATCCAGGGCACCATCCCGCACCCCGTCCAGGGTGAGAAGGCCGCGGGCGTCGTGCTCCTGCGTCCGGCGGCTCCCGGTACCGGTGTCATCGCCGGTGGTCCGGTGCGCGCCGTGCTCGAGTGCGCCGGCATCCACGACGTGCTGTCCAAGTCGCTCGGCTCGGACAACTCGATCAACATCGTCCACGCGACGGTCGAGGCCCTCAAGGGTCTCGAGCGCCCCGAGGCCGTTGCCGCCCGCCGCGGCAAGTCCCTCGAGGACGTCGCACCCGCCGCTCTGCTGCGCGCCCGTGCCGCTGGGGCTGGTGCCTGATGTCTCGACTCAAGGTGACCCAGACCCGCGGCCACGTCGGCTGCAAGCAGAACCAGCGCGAGACCCTGCGCACGCTCGGTCTCAAGCGCATCGGTGACGTCGTCGTCAAGGAGGACCGCCCGGAGATCCGGGGCATGGTCCGCACCGTGGCGCACCTCGTGACCGTCGAGGAGGTTGACTGATGGCTACCGCCAAGAAGTCCGGCGAGCAGGAGCTCCCTGCCGACGGCACCACGCACGCCCTGAAGGTTCACCACCTTCGTCCCGCCCCCGGCGCCAAGACCCCCAAGACCCGCGTGGGTCGCGGTGAGGGCTCCAAGGGCAAGACGGCCGGTCGTGGCACCAAGGGCACGAAGGCCCGTTACCAGGTGCCCGAGGGCTTCGAGGGTGGTCAGACGCCGCTGCACATGCGTCTGCCCAAGCTGCGCGGCTTCAAGAACCCGTTCAAGACCGAGTACCAGGTCGTGAACCTCGACAAGATCTCGGCGCTGTACCCCGAGGGTGGCGACGTCACCGTGGAGGGTCTCGTGGAGAAGGGCGCGGTCCGCAAGGGCTCGCTCGTCAAGGTGCTCGGCCAGGGCGAGATCACCGTCAAGGTCAACGTGACCGCTGACAAGTTCTCCGGCTCTGCCAAGGACAAGATCGAGGCCGCGGGCGGTTCCACCACCCAGGCCTGATCGCCGGGGGAGGCCGGCACCGCCGTTCCCGCCCGACATCACCCGCACCAAGGCCCCGGAAGCGTCGCTTCCGGGGCCTTGGGCGTGCGGGGCACCAGGGGTGCGGATGCTACCCTGCGTAAGTTGTCGTGGTCGCCGAGGAGGACCTGTGCTGTCGGCCTTTACCCGTGCGTTCAAGACGCCGGACCTTCGCAAGAAGATCTTGTTCACCCTGTTCGTGATGGCGCTGTTCCGCGTCGGGTCGATCGTGCCCGCGCCCGGTGTCAGCTACACGGACGTCCAGGCCTGCCTGCAGGGTGCCGAGACCAACACCGGCGCCCTCGGCATCCTCAACCTGTTCAGCGGCGGCGCCCTGCTGCAGCTGTCGATCTTCGCGCTGGGCATCATGCCCTACATCACCGCGAGCATCATCGTGCAGCTGCTGACCGTGGTCATCCCGCGGTTCGAGGCCCTCAAGCAGGAGGGCCAGTCGGGGCAGACCAAGCTGACGCAGTACACGCGCTACCTCACGATCGGGCTGGCGATCCTGCAGTCCGCCACGTACGTGACCTACGCCCGCAACCCCGACCAGCTGTTCGGCGGCCAGTGCACCTCGATCATGCCCGACGAGTCGCTGCCGGCCTTGCTGATCATGGTCGTCACCATGACCGCCGGCACGGGCCTGGTCATGTGGATGGGCGAGCTCATCACCGACCGCGGCGTCGGCAACGGCATGTCGCTGCTGATCTTCACCTCCATCGTCTCCAGCTTCCCCGGCACCCTGTGGGGCTCGGTCGCGGCGAACGGCCGCCAGCTGGGACGCTTCTTCCTCGTGATGCTCGTCGGCCTGGTCATCGTCGCCATCGTCGTCTTCGTCGAGCAGTGCCAGCGTCGCGTGCCCGTGCAGTACGCCAAGCGCATGGTCGGCCGCCAGGTGTACGGCGGCACCAGCACCTACATCCCGATGAAGATCAACATGGCCAATGTCATCCCGATCATCTTCGCGTCGTCGCTGCTGCAGCTGCCCACCATGGTGGCGACCTTCCAGCGCAACAACGCCAACCCGCCCGCCTGGGCCGAGTGGATCCAGACCCACCTCGGGATGGGTAGCGGGCCGTGGTACTCCCTGATCTTCTTCACGCTGATCGTGTTCTTCACGTTCTTCTACGTGTCGATCACCTTCAACCCGGAGGAGGTCGCCGACAACATGAAGAAGTACGGCGGCTTCATCCCCGGCATCAGAGCCGGCCGTCCCACCGCGCAGTACCTCGACTACATCCTGACCAGGCTGACGTCGGTGGGCGCGCTCTACCTCGGGCTGCTGTCGCTGATCCCCGTCATCGCGTTCACGACGATGAACGTGCAGAGCGACTTCCCGTTCGGCGGCGCCTCCCTGCTGATCATGGTGGGTGTGGGCCTGGAGACGGTGAAGCAGATCGAGTCCCAGCTCCAGCAACGCCACTACGAAGGGTTCCTGCGCTAATGCAGCTGATCATCATGGGTCCGCCCGGTGCCGGCAAGGGCACCCAGGCCGCACGACTCGTCGCGGACCTCGGGATCCCCGCGATCTCGACGGGCGACATCTTCCGCGCCAACATCAAGAACGAGACCGAGCTCGGTCTCAAGGTCAAGGAGATCATCGCCGGCGGCGGCTACGTCCCCGACGAGATCACGGACGCGATCGTGGCCGACCGGCTCTCCGAGCCGGACTGCGAGCCGGGCTTCCTGCTCGACGGCTACCCGCGAACCGTGGGGCAGGTCGAGGCACTCGACGGGATGCTGGACCGCATGGGCCGCGCTCTGGACGCGGTGCTCGTCCTCACGGTCGACACCGACGCCGTGGTGCAGCGACTGCTCAAGCGGGCCGAGGTCGAGGGGCGCGTGGACGACACCGAGGAGGTCATCCGCGAGCGCATGGCGATCTACACCCGCGAGACGCAGCCCCTCATCGATCTCTACCGCGAGCGCGGCCTGATCCGCGAGGTCGACGGCATGGGCGACGTCGACGACGTGACCGCGCGGCTCCTGCAGACCGTGCGGGGCTGAGCCGCCCACGTGTTCGGACGTTCCAGGATCCAGACCAAGACCGCCGACCAGATCCGCGCGATGCGTCGCGCCGGGCTGGTCGTCGGCCGCACCCTGCAGATGCTCTCCGAGGAGCTGCGGGACGGCATGACCACCGGTCGTCTCGACGAGCTGGCCGAGACCTTCATTCGCGACCACGGCATGTTCCCCAACTTCGCCGAGGTGCCGGGCTACCGCCACACCCTGTGCGTCTCCGTCGGCGAGCAGATCGTCCACGGCATCCCCGGGGACCGCGTGCTGCGCGACGGTGACCTCGTGTCGGTCGACTGCGGCTGCTACGTCGTCGAGGACGGCACCCAGTGGCACGGCGACGCGGCCCGCACGTTCTTCGTGGGGGGGCGCGAGGCGGCCAGGCCCGCCGAGCTCGCCCTGTCCGACGCCACCGAGGCCTCCCTGTGGGCCGGCATCGCCGCCCTGCGCGTCGGTGGCCGCCTGCACGACGTGGGGGCCGCGGTGGAGGACTCCATCGAGGCCGCCGGGCAGCGCGACGGGGTCGACTACGGGATCGTCGAGGACTACGTCGGGCACGGGATCGGCACGGCGATGCACATGGACCCGCAGGTCTACAACTACCGGGTCCGCGACCGGGGGCCGGCGGTGCGCAGCGGGGTGACCCTGGCGATCGAGCCCATGATCACCCTGGGGTCGGCGGACAACCACGTGCTCGCCGACGAGTGGACGGTCGTCACCGACGACGGGTCGGCCGCGAGCCACTGGGAGAACTCCGTGGCGGTCACCGACGCGGGTCTGTGGGTCCTCACGGAGGTCGACGGGGGAGCCGAGCGCCTGAGGGCGGCCGGCGCGGCATACGGCCCGCTCGACCAGCCCTGATGCCCCGCAGGCACCCCCATCCAGTGCCCCCATCCAGCGCCCCCATTCAGCGCGCCTGCACCGATTTCCCTGCGTGCGGGGGTATGGCGTAGGCTGGTGCGTCGGCTCACGAGCACTCAGACCCACCTGTCCCGGCGGCTGGTCATGGCAGGTCCAGGTCTCGTCACCACGTGCGCCGGTAGTACCCGATCAGACAGTGCCACGGCGTTCTCCGTCCTGCTCCCGGCAGGCGGCGCACGCCCCGACGGAATGTGGAGGACATGGCCAAGAAGGACGGTGTCATCGAGATCGAGGGCACGATCGTGGAGGCTCTCCCGAACGCGATGTTCCGGGTGGAGCTCACCAACGGTCACAAGGTGCTCGCTCACATCTCCGGCAAGATGCGTCAGCACTACATCCGCATCCTCCCCGAGGACCGGGTCGTCGTTGAGCTCAGCCCGTATGACCTGACCCGAGGGCGCATCGTCTTCCGCTACCGCTGACCGGCTCGTCCGGTCCGGTGGTCGGTAGGCACCACCCGATCCACCCCTGCCCGGTGCACGTCCGTGCCCCGGGCCCGATCTGAAGACAGTAGGCAGATGAAGGTTCAGCCGAGCGTCAAGAAGATCTGCGACAAGTGCAAGGTGATCCGCCGCAACGGCCGGGTCATGGTGATCTGCGAGAACGCTCGCCACAAGCAGCGTCAGGGCTGATCCACCGGTCAGCGCGGCATCCGCCGGGCCGACCCGCACGCGCAGGCTTCCGCCGAACGCGCACGAAGCATTGCCAGCAGCACCCGGCCTCAGGCCTCGACCCGTCGAGTCCTGGACGTCACCCCCGGCACGGAGGCCGGGGACCGAGACCTCGTCCGAGCGAGGCGCCCGACCTAGAGGGTGCCGAGCGACGACGGCGAGGTATGTCGGAACGGTGCTGCGCCAGACCTCCGTTCGCACCAGGAGAATGAACCACATGGCTCGTCTCGTTGGAGTCGACCTGCCGCGCGACAAGCGCGTCGAGGTCGCACTGACGTACATCTTCGGCGTGGGTCGCACCCGCGCCGAGCAGACCATCGCGGCCACGGGCGTCAACCCGGACACGCGTGTCAAGGACCTCACCGAGGAGGAGCTGGTCAAGCTCCGCGACCACCTCGAGGAGAGCTACCAGATCGAGGGTGACCTCCGTCGCGAGATCGCGTCCGACATCCGCCGCAAGGTGGAGATCGGGTCCTACGAGGGGCTGCGCCACCGTCGTGGCCTGCCCGTCCGCGGTCAGCGCACCAAGACCAACGCTCGCACCCGCAAGGGCCCGAAGCGCACGGTCGCCGGCAAGAAGAAGGCCGGAAAGAAGTAACCAACCGATGTGAACCGGACGCCCAGCCGGGGGATTGGAACCCTTGCGGCGCGGCACATCAGTCGGTCCACTTCACGCACAGTCTTCACTTACCGAGTTACAGGAGAAACCAGCCACATGCCTCCCAAGGGCCGTCAGGCTGCGGCGAAGAAGGTCCGCCGCAAGGAGAAGAAGAACGTCGCCCACGGGCACGCTCACATCAAGAGCACGTTCAACAACACGATCGTCTCGATCACCGACCCGACCGGAGCGGTGATCTCGTGGGCGTCCGCCGGCCAGGTCGGCTTCAAGGGCTCCCGCAAGTCCACCCCGTTCGCCGCGCAGATGGCCGCCGAGGCCGCTGCCCGTCGGGCGATGGACCACGGCATGCGCAAGGTCGACGTCTTCGTCAAGGGCCCGGGCTCGGGCCGCGAGACGGCGATCCGCTCGCTGACCGCCACCGGCCTCGAGGTCGGCGCCATCAGCGACGTCACGCCCACCCCCCACAACGGCGTGCGCCCGCCCAAGCGCCGTCGCGTCTGAGACACGGAAGGAGATAGCTGACTTATGGCTCGTTACACCGGACCCATGAGCAAGAAGTCCCGTCGTCTCAAGACCGACCTGGTCGGTGGCGACAAGAACTTCGAGAACCGCCCCTACCCGCCCGGCATGCACGGCCGCGGTCGCGTGCAGGAGAAGGAGTACCTCCTCCAGCTGCGCGAGAAGCAGAAGGCCCGTTACATGTACGGCGTCCTGGAGAAGCAGTTCCGCAACTACTACGAGACGGCCTCGCGTCGCCCCGGCAAGACCGGCGAGAACCTCCTCCAGATCCTCGAGTCCCGCCTGGACAACGTGGTCTACCGCGCCGGCCTGGCCCGCACCCGTCGTGCGGCTCGTCAGCTCGTCGCCCACGGCCACTTCACGGTCAACGGCGTCCGCGTGGACATCCCGTCCTACCAGGTGACGCAGTACGACATCATCGACATCCGCCCCAAGTCGGTCAACACGTTCCCGTTCGACCTGGCTCGCCAGACGTTCGGCGACCGGCCGATCCCGGCGTGGATGCAGGTCGTCCCGGGCTCCCTGCGGATCCTGATCCACCAGCTGCCCGTGCGCGAGCAGATCGACGTCCCCGTCGAGGAGCAGCTGATCGTGGAGCTCTACTCGAAGTAATCGGCATCACGACGCATGGCGGTGGGCCGGGTTGCGGCCCGGCTCGCCGCCATACGTCTGAGACCACGGTCCGTCCCGCGGACGGACCGGCCGGCCGGCTCACGGACAGAGGTGAGCGGCCGCCCCGCCAGGGGATTCATGAGACGTCATATAGCGGGCGTCCATGGGAAGGAAGAAAACCGTGCTGATCGCACAGCGTCCGGTGCTCTCGGAGGAGATGCTCTCCGAGGCCCGTTCCCGCTTCACCATCGAGCCCCTCGAGCCGGGCTTCGGCTACACCCTCGGCAACTCGCTGCGGCGCACGCTGCTGTCGAGCATCCCGGGTGCCGCCGTCACCAGCCTGCGCATCGACGGCGTCCTCCACGAGTTCTCCACCGTCCCCGGTGTCAAGGAGGACGTGACGGAGTTCATCCTCAACATCAAGGGTCTGGTCGTCTCCTCGGAGCACGACGAGCCGGTCGTGATGTACCTCCGCAAGCAGGGTCCCGGCGCCGTCACCGCCGCCGACATCACCCCGCCCGCGGGCGTCGAGGTGCACAACCCCGACCTGCACATCGCGACGCTCAACGAGAACGGCAAGCTCGAGATGGAGCTGACCGTCGAGCGTGGGCGTGGCTACGTCTCGTCGCAGCAGAACAAGTCCGGCGAGCAGGAGATCGGTCGCATCCCGGTCGACTCCATCTACTCCCCGGTGCTGGCCGTGACCTACAAGGTCGAGGCGACGCGTGTCGAGCAGCGCACGGACTTCGACCGCCTGGTGGTCGACGTCGAGACCAAGAACTCCATGGCTCCGCGCGACGCGATGGCCTCCGCCGGCAAGACGCTGGTGGAGCTCTTCGGGCTCGCCCGCGAGCTCAACGTCGAGGCCGAGGGCATCGACATGGGCCCGTCCCCGACGGACGCCGCGCTCGCCGCCGACCTGGCCCTGCCGATCGAGGACCTCGACCTGACCGTCCGGTCCTACAACTGCCTCAAGCGCGAGGGCATCCACACGGTGGGCGAGCTCGTGGGTCGCAGCGAGGCCGACCTGCTCGACATCCGCAACTTCGGTGCGAAGTCGATCGACGAGGTCAAGGCCAAGCTCGTGGGCATGGGCCTGCAGCTCAAGGACAGCCCGCCCGGGTTCGACCCGTCGGCGATCACCGAGGCGTACGACAGCTACGAGGACGACATCGCCCTCGAGGACGAGCAGTACTGAACTACTGACCGAAAGCAGGACTGACCTCACGGCGCCACGGTCGGCGCCCCCTGCGGTCGGTCGGACTATCTAGGAGAAACCATGCCTACCCCCACCAAGGGTCCTCGTCTCGGCGGCGGTCCGGCCCACGAGCGCCTGATGCTGGCCAATCTGGCCACGTCGCTCTTCGAGCACGACAAGATCACGACCACCGAGGCCAAGGCCAAGCGCCTGCGCCCCCTGGCCGAGCGCATGATCACCTTCGCCAAGCGCGGCGACCTGCACGCTCGTCGTCGGGTGCTCACGGTCGTCCGTGACAAGGGTGTCGTGCACCGTCTGTTCGTGGAGATCGCGCCCGACATGGCCGAGCGCCAGGGCGGCTACACCCGCATCACCAAGATCGGTGCCCGCAAGGGTGACAACGCCCCCATGGCCGTGATCGAGCTCGTCCGCGAGCCCGTCGCCAAGAAGGCCACCGTCAAGGAGGCCGAGGCGGCGACCAAGCGCGCGTCCAAGGACTCCGCCAAGGCCGCCCCGGTCGAGACCGCCGAGCCGGTCGAGGACCAGCCCACCACCGAGGCGGCCGACGCCGCCACGGACAGCAAGACCGAGACCAAGGGCGACGCCTGACCGCTTCGCCTGACGCCTGCAGGGCCCGTCACCCCCACCCGGGGCGACGGGCCCTTCGGCATACGGCTGTCGCGAGGTGCGGTCGTCCGGGGGACGGCCCGGCTCGCTGGTCTGCCGCACGCCCGCGGCGATGGTCCGGAGCAGAGTCCCAGCCTGGCTAGGATCGACGGTCATGGACGCTCCCCTCGTGCCGACGGCCCCGGTCCGCCTGCGGGTCGACTTCGCGTATGACGGGACCGACTTCAGCGGCTGGGCGGCGCAACCGGGCCGGAGGACCGTCGAGGACACCCTGGCCACGGCGTGGCGCACGATCCTGCGCAGTGACCTGGCGCCGCGGCTCACGGTGGCCGGGCGCACGGACGCCGGGGTCCACGCGCGGGGCGCCGTCTGCCACCTGGACGTGGTGGAGGACGATCTGGCCCGGCTGCCGGGGCGGTCGGACCGTGCGCCCGTGCAGGCGGCCGTGAGCCGGCTCAACGGGGTGCTGCCCGACGACCTGGTGGTCCGCTTCGTCCGGGTGGCCCCGGACGGGTTCGACGCTCGGTTCTCGGCGCTCGAGCGACGCTATCGCTACCGGCTGCTGGACGACCCGGCCCGGCTGGACCCGCTGCGTCGGCGCGACACCACGGTGGTGCGGCGGCCGCTGGACCTGGAGCGGATGCAAGAGGCGTGCGCAGGACTGGTCGGGTTGCACGACTTCGCGGCGTTCTGCAAGCAGCGGGAGGGCGCGACGACGATCCGGACCCTGCTGGAGTACTCCTGGGTGCGGGACGAGGAAGGCGTGCTCGTGGCCACGGTGCGGGCCGATGCCTTCTGCCACTCCATGGTGCGAGCCCTGATCGGCGGCGCCGTGCCGGTGGGGGAGGGCCGACGGGACGGTGCCTGGCTGCGCGACGTGCTCGTGGGCGCGCGCCGGGACCCGGGCGTCGCCGTGATGCCGCCGCACGGGCTAAGCCTTGACGAGGTCCGCTACCCACCGGACGAGGAGCTCGCCGGACGGGCGCGGGCGGCCAGGACCCTCAGATCCCTGCCGGGTGACTGAGCGCCGGCAGGCAGCACGGTGACGCGGTTGCTGCAAGATGTGCAAGTTCTTGCAGGGGTCGAGGGGCGGTATGTCGGTGGCGGGCGCCATACTGGCGACTGGACCACGACGACGTGGCCCGTCAGGTGCTCGCGGCCCCCACTGCGTGCATGAATTCCCAGGAGACATCGTGCCTCTCACGATTCGCCGCAGTGCCCGCCCGGCACTGGCCACCCTCGCCGCCCTGGCCCTCGCCGCGATCGGCCTGCCGCAGGCCCCCATCGCCGCGGCCGCCGCGGCCGCCCAGACGCGCACGGTCACCCTCGTCGGATCGCTGCAGTCCGAGCTGGGCTGCTCGGACGACTGGCAGCCCGCCTGCGAGCAGACCCGTCTCGTGGCGGAGCCGGGCACCTCGACCTACCAGCGCACCTTCGACGTGCCGGCCGGGTCCTACGAGGTCAAGACGGCGATCAACGGCACGTGGGAGGAGTCCTACGCGCTGGACGGCACCAAGGGAGGCGACAACGCCCCGCTCGTGCTCAAGGGCCCGGCGCGCCTGCAGGTGACCTACGACGACACCACGCACCGCACCGGGATCGCCCCGCTCGGCCTCGCCGGGGGCGCGACCACCGCCGACAAGGCCCTGGCCCAGGACAGCCTGCGCCCGCCGACGACGCGCGAGCGCTTCTACTTCGTCATGGCCGACCGGTTCGCCAACGGTGATCGCGGCAACGACCAGGGAGGGCTCACCGGGGGGCGGCTCGAGACCGGGCTCGACCCGTCGGACAAGGGCTTCTACCACGGCGGCGACCTGGCCGGTCTGCAGCAGCGGCTGGACTACGTCAAGGGCCTCGGGACGACCGCGATCTGGCTCACGCCGTCGTTCAAGAACCGCCCGGTCCAGGGGACCGGCGCGGACGCCAGCGCCGGCTACCACGGCTACTGGGTCACCGACTTCACCCAGATCGATCCGCACCTCGGCACCAACGCCGAGATGAAGGCCCTCGTCGCCGCAGCGCACGCCAAGGGGATGAAGGTCTACTTCGACATCATCACCAACCACACGGCCGACGTCCTGGACTACGCCCAGAAGCAGTACTCCTACGTGCCGAAGTCGGCGGTCCCCTACAGGACGGCCGCGGGCCAGGCGTTCGACGACCGGGACTACGTCAACAAGCAGTTCCCGCCCCTGTCGGCGCAGTCGTCCTTCCCCTACACCCCGACCTACCGCACCGAGGCGGACAAGACGGTGCGGGTGCCCTCCTGGCTCAACGACCCGACGATGTACCACAACCGCGGGGACTCGACCTGGGCGGGCGAGTCGACGACCTACGGCGACTTCGTGGGTCTGGACGACCTGTTCACCGAGCGGCCCGAGGTGGTCGACGGGATGGGCGACGTCTACGCCGCGTGGGTCGACCTCGGCATCGACGGCTTCCGCATCGACACGGTCAAGCACGTCAATCTCGAGTTCTGGCAGCGGTTCTCACCACGGGTCCTGGACCACGCGCGGTCGATCGGCCGCAAGGACTTCTTCATGTTCGGCGAGGTCTACGACGGCGACCCCAAGGTGACGTCCACCTACACCACGGCCGGCAAGCTCCCCGCCACGCTGGACTTCGGCTTCCAGGGCGCAGCCGTGGCTGCCGCCCAGGGCAAGGCCACGACCGGCCTGCGCGACCTGTTCGCCGGGGACGACTACTACACCGACGCCGACTCGAACGCCTACCAGCTGCCGACCTTCCTCGGCAACCACGACATGGGACGCGTCGGCATGATGCTCGCCAAGGCGGGCTACACCGGCGGCGAGCTGCTGCAGCGCACGCGGCTGGCCAACGAGATCATGTACCTCACCCGGGGACAGCCCGTCACCTACTACGGCGACGAGCAGGGCTTCGCGGGGGCCGGGGGCGACAAGGACTCGCGCCAGGACATGTTCGCCACCAAGGTCCAGCAGTATGCCGAGGAGCCCGTCATCGGCGGAGCCCCCGGGTCGCGGGATCGCTACGACAGGTCCGCACCGCTCTATCGGACGATCTCCGAGCTGTCTGCGCTGCGGCAGGCCAACCCCGCGCTCGCGGACGGTGCCCAGATCCACCGCTACGCCTCGGACGCGGCCGGCATCTACGCCTTCTCGCGCATCGACCGGGCCACCGGTCGTGAGTACGTCGTCGCCGTCAACAACAGCACCAAGGCCGCGTCCGCCTCCTTCTCGACCTACGTCAGGCAGCGGCCCTTCCTGCCCGTGCACGGCACGAGGTCGACCCTCAAGTCCGACAAGGACGGGCGGGTCACCGCGACCGTGCCCCCGCTGTCGGTGAGCGTCTGGTCCTCGACCGGGTCCATGACCCACCGGCCGGCCGCGCCCGCGGTCTACCTCACCTCTCCTGGCGCCGGCGCCACCGTCGGCGGTCGCGCGGAGATCTCGGCGGCCATCCCGGAGAACACCTTCGCCCAGGTCACCTTCGCCTACCGCCCGGTGGGGACGTCCTCGTGGACGACCCTCGGCACCGACGACAACGCCCCCTACCGGGTCTTCCACGACGTGAGCGGCCTGGCCAAGGGGACCCTGCTGGAGTACCGCGCGGTGGCCAAGGACGGCACCGGCAACGTGTCGGCGTCCTCGTCCTACGGGATCGTCGGCGAGCCGGGCACCGCCCCCACGCCGGGCGGCGGGGTCGGCCCGGTGACCCAGCCCCAGGCGGTCTCGGTCCCCGGCACGCACAACACCGAGATGGGCTGCAGCGAGGACTGGGCGCCGGCCTGCGACCAGGCGCAGCTCGCGCTGGACGCCAAGGACCAGGTCTGGAAGCGCACGTTCACCACGATCCCGGCGGGCCAGCACTCCTACAAGGCGGCGATCAACCGCGCGTGGGACGAGAACTACGGCGCCGGCGGCGTCCGGGGCGGGACCAACATCGACTACACCGCACCAGGCGGCAACGTCACCTTCTACTACGACCACGCCACGCACCACGCCACCAGTGATGCCCAGGGCCCGATCATCACGGCCCCGGGCTCCTACCAGGCCAAGCTGGGCTGCGGCGGTGACTGGGCCCCCGACTGCATGCGGCCGTGGCTCCAGGATCCCGACGGTGACGGCACCTACACCTGGTCCAGCGACCAGATACCGGCAGGTACCTACGAGTTCAAGGTGGCGCACGGGCTGTCGTGGACCGAGAGCTATGGTGCGGGCGGCGCTGCCGGAGGGTCCAACATGCCGCTCACCGTGCCGTCGGACGGCACGGTGGTCACCATCTCCTACACGATCGGCACCCACATGACGACGGTGAAGACGTCCCGGGCCGGCTCGGCCCCCGACCTCGGCACCCAGCGGGCCGTCTGGGTCGCTCCGGACCTGATGGCGTGGCCCGCCGCGGCGGTGCCACAGGGCACCGACCCCGCGCTCCTGCGGTGGCGCCTGCACTGGTCCCCGAGCGCGCGACTGGCGATGGACGCGGAGACGATCACCTCGCCCGACGGCGGCCAGGCCTCGCTCACGCGGGACCCGGCCGGGCTGCCGGCGGCCGTGCTGGCCGCCCACCCCGAGCTCGAGGGCTACCACGCCCTGCGGCTCGACCGGGCGGCGTCCCGCCAGGCCCCCGAGATCCTGCGCGGGCAGGTCGCGGTGGGCATGTACGACCACCTCGGCCGGCTCCAGGACGCCACGGGCGTGCAGATCGCACCGGTGATCGACGCGCTGTACGCGCCGCGCGCCACGGCCCGTTCCTACGGCGTGAGCTTCCGCGGCGCCACCCCCTCTTTCGCGGTGTGGGCGCCCACGGCGCAGCAGGTCACCCTCCTGTCGTGGCCCCGTGGCGCGGCGGCGGAGGCCCCCGTCAGCGCGGCGACGCGGACCCGGATGGATCGTGGGCAGGACGGAGCCTGGACGGCCACCCGGCCCGGGCTCAAGGACGCCCGCTACGCCTACGAGGTCGTCGTCTACGCGCCGACCACGCGCACGATCGAGACCAATGTCGTCACCGACCCCTACTCGGTGGCACTCACCCCCGGCTCGGCGCGGTCCGTGGCGGTGGACCTCGCCGACCCCGCCCTTGCTCCCCGGTTGTGGCGGGACACCAGGGCGCCGGCCCTGAAGCAGTCCGTCGACTCGACGATCTACGAGCTGCACGTGCGTGACTTCTCGATCGGTGACGCCTCCGTGCCGGCCGCCCACCGGGGTTCCTACCTCGCGTTCGCCGACGAGGGCGACGGCACCAAGCACCTCCGCTCGCTGGCCAAGGCGGGTCTCAACACCGTGCACCTGCTCCCGACCTTCGACATCGCGTCCATCCCCGAGGGGCGCGCCGACCAGCAGGCACCGGGATGCGACCTGGCGTCCATGGGGCCCGCGAGCGAGGGCCAGCAGGCCTGCATCACCAAGGTCGCCGACAAGGACGGCTACAACTGGGGCTACGACCCCCTGCACTGGATGGCGCCCGAGGGGTCCTACGCGTCCAGCGACGCGAGCGCCGACGGCGGCGCCCGGGTGGCGGAGTTCCGCACGATGGTCGGGGGGCTGCACCGCTCAGGCCTGCGGGTGGTCCTGGACCAGGTGTTCAACCACACCCCGGCCTCGGGGCAGGACCCCAAGTCCGTCCTTGACCGCATCGTCCCCGGCTACTACCACCGCCTCGACGCCAAGGGCGCGGTCTACACCTCCACGTGCTGCCAGAACATCGCGACTGAGCACGCCATGGCAGAGAAGGCCATGGTCGACGCCGTCGTCCTGTGGGCCCGGCACTACAAGGTCGACGGCTTCCGCTTCGACCTCATGGGTCACCACAGCCGCGAGTCGATGGTCAAGGTGCGGTCCGCGCTCGACGCCCTGACGCCGGCCCGGGACGGTGTCGACGGCCGGAGCGTCTACGTCTACGGCGAGGGCTGGAACTTCGGCGAGGTCGCCGACGACGCGCTCTTCCGCCAGGCCACGCAGGGGCAGCTCGGTGGGACGGGGATCGGGGCGTTCAACGACCGGCTCCGCGACGCCGTGCGCGGTGGCGGCCCGTTCGACGACGACCCCCGCGCCCAGGGATTCGGCTCAGGAGTCGCGACCGACCCCAACGGGACCCCCGTCGCCGGCGGGGCCGCCGACCTGGCCAACGACACCGACCTCCTCCAGCTGGGCCTCGCCGGTCAGCTGCGGTCGTTCAGCTTCCGCTCCACGCGGGGGACGACGGTCACTGGTGAGCAGGTTGACTACAACGGCGCCAAGGCCGGCTATGCGGACCAGCCGGCCGAGTCGATCAGCTATGTCGACGCCCACGACAACGAGACGCTGTGGGACGCACTGACCATGAAGCTGCCCCGCTCGACGAGCATGGCCGACCGGGTCCGGATGAACACCCTGTCCCTGTCGACGACGGCTCTCGGCCAGTCGCCGAGCTTCTGGCACGCCGGCGCCGACCTGCTCCGCAGCAAGAGCTTCGACCGGGACAGCTACAACAGCGGTGACTGGTTCAACACCCTCTCCTGGACGGGCGCGGACAACGGCTTCGGCCACGGCCTGCCTCCCGCAGGCCCCAACAAGGCCAAGTGGGAGTCCATGCGCCCCTTGCTGGCCGACGCCTCGCTCAAGCCGTCCGCAGCGGACGTGCGGACCGCGACGACGCAGGCCCAGGACCTGCTGCGCCTGCGCTTCTCCACCCCGCTGTTCCGCCTGGGCACAGCCGACCAGATCAAGGCCAAGCTGAGCTATCCGGTCAGCGGCACCACCGACGCCCGGCCGGGCGTCGTCGTGATGCGGATCGACGACACCCGCGGCACGGCCGTCGACCCGGCCCTGGACGGCGTGGTCGTGGTGTTCAACGCCACCCCCGAGGCGGTCAGCCAGCCGCTGCCGGGCCTCAAGCGCGCGACCATGACGCTGTCGCCCGTCCAGCAGCAGGGCGCCGACGCGGTCGTCCGGCAGTCCCGCTGGGACGCCGCGACGGGCGTCGCGACCGTTCCGGCGCGCACCGTGGCGGTGTTCGTCCAGCCGGCACGCTGACCCGGCCGGGGGTCCGATCCCGTCCCTCGCGTCGGATCGGTCCACCGCGCGTGGTCGGTCCACCGCGCGTGGTCGGTCCACCGCTCCGGGTCGGGCCCGCGGTCCGGCAGCCCGTGCACCGGGCTGCCAGACCGGCGAGACTGAGCTCATGAACGAGCTGGTCTACGGATGCATGGGTCTGGGTGGCGACTGGGACGGCGAGGAGGTCACCCCCGAGGCGGTCGACGCGGCGGAGCGGGCCGTGCTGGCCGCGCTGGACGCGGGTATGACGACCTTCGACCACGCCGACATCTATCGGCGCGGCAAGGCCGAGCGGGCGTTCGGGCTGGTGCTGCGCCGACACCCCGGGCTGCGGGATCGGATCCGCCTGCAGACCAAGGTGGGGATCACGTTGCCGTCGGACGAAGTGGTCGGGCACTACGACCTGTCCGCCCAGGCCATCCGCACCCGGACCCTCGCGTGCCTCGAGCGACTGGGCGTGGACCACGTCGACACCCTGCTGCTCCACCGGCCGGACCCGCTGATGGTGCCGCAGGAGGCAGCCGACGCGTTGCACGGGCTCGTCGCCGACGGCCTGGTGGGCGCCGTCGGCGTCTCCAACTTCTCGGCGGCCCAGATGCGCTCCCTGCAGCGGCACCTGGACCTGCCCATCGCCGTCAACCAGCTCGAGCTGTCCCTGCACCACCGGGGATTCGTGGAGGAGGGGATCTGCGTCAACACGGGGTCGTCCACCTCAGCGCCCTTCCCCGAGGGCACGCTCGAGCACTGCCAGGAGCACGGCGTGCAGGTCCAGGCGTGGGGGAGCCTGGCGCAGGGCCGCTACTCGGGTCGTCTGCCCGAGGACTCCGACGGCGGCGACCGGCGCACCGCCCGGCTCGTGCAGAGGCTGGCGGACGAGCTCCAGGCAACCCGGGAGGAGATCGTGCTCGGCTGGCTCATGAAGCACCCCGCCCGCATCGCGCCCGTGGTGGGCAGTACCGACCCGGGCCGCATCGCCGCCTGCGCGGGCGCCCGACGCGTGGCCGAGGAGCTGAGCCGGCAGCAGTGGTACGCCCTGCTCACCTCTGCGCGCGGGGTGGCCGTGCCCTGACGGGGTGGGTCCGTCGTCCCTCCTTCCTCGCCGCAGGGAGGTAGCCGAGCAGGCCGAGGACCGAGACGAGGCCACCGACGACCATGGCGGTCGCGATGCTCGTCCGGCCGGCCACGAGGCCCAGCACCGGTGACCAGGCAGCGGCCGCCGCGAAGAAGACCAGGGAGTTCAGCGACAGCACCGTCGCGCGGTTGGCGGAGGTGGCCTCGCGGTGCAGCAGCGCGTTGTGGGCGACGCCCGCGGCGCCGTGCAGGCCGTAGGTGAACAGGTAGGCCGCGACCAGGGCGACGGGTCCGGCGGCCAGCCCCATCACGAGCGCACCCAGGCCGTTGAGCACCCGGGCGAGGATGGCCGTGCGCGCCACCCCGATGCGTCGGTGGAGCCGCCCGGCCAGGGACGAGCCCACGGCGAACACCGCCCAACCGGCCGCCGACACCGGTCCGATCCATCGACCCGCCGCGGCCGCCCCACCCAGCTGCTCGGACAGGCGCAGGCTGAGGAGCGTCTCGAAGACGACCAGCGCTGCGCACCAACCAATCTCGACGGCGACGATCCCGGCCAGCACCCGGTTGTGGACGACGAGCCGGACGCTGTCCGCGATCACGGCTGGGGTCTCGCGCAGCGAGGCGGCGACCTGACGCAGCGCCGCACGGTGAGGGGAGGGTGGATGGACCGAACCGACCATGCCCGCGACGCCTCGTGGCCGCTCGCGGAGCAGCGCCGCCGTCGCCACGAGGTGCGCCACGCAGAGGACGGCATAGAGGACTAGCGGGAGGAGCAGGGCGCTGTGGTCACGCCAGGGGTGCCAGGCCACCAGGGCGCCCGACAGGACAGAACCGCCGGCGATGGTGATCCCGAGGATGGTGCCCTGCGCGCCGAGGTCACCGGCCACCTCGGCGTCGGGGTCGGTCTCGTGGACGGCATCGACGTACCACGCCTCGAGCGGGCCGGAGTCGAGCGCGCGATAGACCCCCATCAGGGCGGCGGCCACCGCGAAGGCCCAGAAGCTGTCCGCCAGCAGGTAGGCGACGGCCGCGATGACGTTGACGACCCCGGCGACGAGCAGGAGGGGCCGGCGGCCAAGCGCATCTGCGAGGACGGACGAGGGCAGCTCGAGCAGGATGACGGCGACGCCCTGGAAGGAGACGTAGGAGAGCGTCTCGGCGACGGTCAGGCCGCGCTCCCGGGCTACGAGCGCGAACAGGCCCACGACGAGCCCCGCCGGCGCCCACCGGGTCGCGCTGAGGGTCAGGAAGACGGTGCGGGGGGAGAGGGTGGGCATGACGGCTCCTACGCCGATTGGTCAGTTCTCGACGGGTGGGGTGTCGGGAAGTGACCGGTCGGCGGTGGTGGGGTGTCGGGACGTGAGCGGTCGGCGGTGGTGGGGTGTCGGGACGTGACCGGTCGGCGGGTGGGGGTCAGCGGCGACGAGGGGTCTTGTCGAGGTCGATCGGGTAGGCGACGTAGTAGAAGGAGACCCGCTTGGCCTCGGGGTTGCCCTGCCCGGCCGTGCGGTAGGAGTCGGCCAGCTCTGAGACCTTGTCCCGCAGCTCGGCCAGCTGGGCGTCGGTGACGACGAGCATGGTGTCGTTCATGGAGGCGGCGTCCTGCCAGGAGGCGGGCCAGCGGTGGCGGGCGTCCAGCCACGCCCCGAACTTGTCGTGGAAGTGCTGCAGCCAGTCACGCTCCAGCCACCCGAGCGCCGTGTCGGCGTCCTCGTCGTCGAGGAACTCGCTGGGGTTGACCATGGTCAGGTCGGCGGACGCGGCCCAGAGACGGCGTCGGCCCTGCCGGTCGCCCACCTCGGTCACGAGACCGACCTCCTCGAGCTTGCGGAGGTGGTATGACGTCGCGCCGCTGTTGGTGCCCATCACCTTGGCGAGCGCCGTTGCGGTCGCAGGGCCCTCGCGTCGCAGTGCCCCCACCAGCCGCGATCGCAGCGGGTGCGCGAGGACCTTGACGGCCGTGGCGGTGAGCCGGACCGATGACAGCGGGGGAGGGGGCGGCGGGATCGTCATACGTGCACAATAACTTTGCACACTCTGTTTGCACAATAGTTTTGCACAAACACCGTGGACCCCTGTCATCCCAGGTCAGGGGCCGTATGACGGGTCCCGCGCCACCGTTTGGGGTCGCACCGGGCAGCCGGTAGACTTGAGGACTGTTGTGCCGTGTGCCCTCTGCGGGCATGCACCCCAGCGCAGGTCGCCGGGAGCTCACGGCATACCGCCGATAGACACTCATCGAACGTAAGGCAGAAACACCGTGCGTACGTACACCCCGAAGCCGGGCGAGGTCACTCGCACCTGGCACGTGATCGACGCGACCGACGTCGTGCTTGGCCGTCTGGCCGTCCAGGCCGCCACGCTCCTGCGTGGCAAGCACAAGGCGACCTTCGCCCCCCACGTGGACATGGGCGACTTCGTCATCATCATCAACGCCGAGAAGGTCGCCCTCACCGGCGCCAAGCTCGAGAAGAAGCGGGCCTACCGCCACTCCGGCTACCCGGGTGGTCTGAAGAGCCAGAGCTACGCCGAGCTGCTCGACAAGGACCCCACCCGGGCCGTCGAGAAGGCCATCCGCGGCATGCTGCCGAAGAACTCGCTGGCCCGCCAGCAGCTGACCAAGCTCAAGGTCTACACCGGCGACAAGCACCCGCACCAGGCCCAGCAGCCTGTCCCCTTCGAGATCACCCAGGTCGCGCAGTAATCCGCCTCGCGCGACGCTGCCGTAGAGATTTAAGGAAACAACGTGGCTGACACCAGCATCGACGTCGAGAACGTTCTCGACACCGACGAGCCCGAGCTCACCGAGTACACCAGCGAGTCCTCGACCGCGGTCGAGCCCGCCCGCAAGCCCTCCGCCTCCGCCCCCGGCGCGGCGACCGGTCGTCGCAAGCAGGCCATCGCCCGCGTGCGCATCGTCCCCGGCACCGGCGAGTGGAAGATCAACGGCCGCACCCTGGAGGAGTACTTCCCCAACAAGGTGCACCAGCAGATCGTCAACGAGCCCCTCAAGGTGCTCGAGCTCGACGGCGCCTACGACGTGCTCGTGCGCGTCCACGGCGGTGGCCCCTCCGGCCAGGCCGGCGCGGTCCGCCTCGGCGTGGCCCGCTCGCTCAACGGTGTCGACGAGGAGCTGAACCGTCCGACCCTCAAGAAGGCCGGCTTCCTCACCCGCGACGCCCGCGTGCCCGAGCGCAAGAAGGCCGGTCTCAAGAAGGCCCGCAAGGCCCCGCAGTACTCCAAGCGCTGATCTCGTTCCGCGCCGCACCGGCCTAGTGCCATCGAACGGCGGTCGTCCCCTCTCGGGGCGGCCGCCGTTCGGCGTGCCGGGGCGATGCGGACGCCGTCGACCCCTTGCGTAGTACGGTCGAGGGCAGACCACTCTCAGCTGACCCGGGCCCGCCCTCGCGCGGCCCGACGACGAAAGGCCTCCTGTGGCTCGACTCTTCGGCACGGACGGCGTCCGCGGCCTCGCCAACCGGGACATCACCGCGGACCTGGCCCTGCACCTGTCGGTGGCGGCCGCGAGGACGCTCGGCGACAAGGGCGCCTTCGGTGGCCAGCGGTCCGTGGCGGTCGTCGGCCGCGACCCCCGCGCCTCGGGCGAGTTCCTGGGTGCGGCGGTCTGCGCGGGCCTCGCGTCGGCGGGCGTCGACGTCCTCGACGCGGGCGTGCTGCCCACCCCGGCCATCGCCTATCTCACGGCCCGCATGAACGCCTCGATCGGCGCCGTGCTGTCGGCCTCGCACAACGCGATGCCCGACAACGGCATCAAGTTCCTCGCCAAGGGCGGGCACAAGCTCTCGGACGCGCAGGAGGACGAGATCCTCGAGCGCCTGGACGCCGAGCAGCAGTCCGCGGGTGAGCGTCCGACCGGTGCCGCGGTCGGACGCATCCGGCCGTTCCCGCAGGGCGCCGACTTCTACATGGAGCACCTGCTCGAGGCGGTCCCGACCCGTCTGGACGGCCTGCACCTCGTGGTCGACGCGGCGCACGGCGCGGCCAGCCAGGTCGGTCCCGAGGTGTTCGAGCGGGCCGGTGCCACGGTCGACGTGATCGGCGCTTCCCCGGACGGCCTCAACATCAACGACGGCTACGGCTCCACCCACCTCGACCGCCTGTCCGAGGCGGTCGTCGCTCGCGGCGCCGACCTCGGCTTCGCCTGGGACGGCGACGCTGACCGGTGCCTCGCGGTCGACGCGCAGGGCACGGTCGTCGACGGCGACCAGATCATGTCGATCCTTGCGCTGGCCCTCAAGGAGCAGGGACGACTGGCGGGCGACACCCTCGTCGTGACGGTCATGAGCAACCTCGGCCTGCTGCAGGCGATGGAGCGCCAGGGCGTGGCCATCCGCCAGACCGGCGTCGGCGACCGCTACGTCCTGGAGGACATGCGGGCCAACGGCCTGTCGCTCGGTGGCGAGCAGTCGGGTCACGTGATCATGCTCGACCACGGCACCACGGGTGACGGGGTCCTGACCGCCCTCATGCTGGCGGCGCGGGTCGTCGAGTCGGGGCGCTCGCTGGCCGAGCTCGCCTCCGTCATGACCCGCCTGCCGCAGACCCTCGTCAACGTCAAGGGCGTCGACAAGGACGCCGTGGACCGCAACGACGCCGTCAAGATCGCCGTCGCCGAGGTCGAGAACGAGCTGCAGGGTTCGGGCCGGGTGCTGCTGCGCAAGTCGGGGACCGAGCCCCTCGTGCGCGTGATGGTGGAGGCGCAGACCGAGGAGCACGCCAGGCAGGCCGCGGAGCGCCTCGCCAAGGTCGTCAAGGACAACCTCTCGCTGTGACCGGGCCTGAGCGGCCCCGCCCGGCCATGGCTGTGTCGATGGCCCCCGCCGGCAGGATCCGCCTGGGTTCGACACATCGGCCTGCGGTGCCAACCCAGGCGGACGTGACTACCTGAGGTAGGTCAGGGGAAGGACGGGACCTCGCCGCGCGACTCGGCAAAGATCAGCAGGGTCCGCGTGCTGGTCACCCCGGGGATGGTCTGGATGCGGTCGAAGACCACCGACCGCAGCGCCGCGTTGTCCTGCGCCCGCACGAGCACGATGACGTCGTACTCCGCAGCCACGAGCGCCACGTGCTCGACGCACGGCACCTGGACGAGCGCGTCGCGGACCTCCCGCCAGGAGTTCTGCTCGACCGACACCAGGACGTACGCCGACGTGCCCAGCCCGGCCGCCTCGGGGTTGACGCGCACGGTGAAGCCGTCGACCACGCCCTGCTCGACCAGCCGGTCCAGCCGGGCATAGGCGGTGGCGCGCGACACGTGCAGCCGCTCGGCGATGGTGCGCAGCGACTGCCGCCCGTCGTCCACCAGGGCGCCCAGCAGCGCGCGGTCGACCTCGTCGAGCGGTGCGTTCGTCCGCGTCTCGTCAGACATGTGGCCCCCATCCGGTCGGTTGGAGAGCCGATCGTCCGGTTCTCCGCCGCCTCATTGAACCATCGGGCCGGCGGGGCGCACCATGGCGTCTCACCGCTCCACGACATACCGGAGGCTGTCGATGACGACACCCGACCACGTCGCGGGCCGCGCAGCCGCGCAGGCCGTCGACCATCCCGACCACCCGCACCGGCACGAGCCGTTCCAGGCCGGGCTGATCCCCGCTCCGGAGCCGGTGCGCTTCCTGGACGGGGAGGGCAACCGGGTGGAGCCGGTGACCGACGACTACGTCGAGCCGGACGCCGACCAGCTCGTCGAGTGCTACCGCCGGATGGTGGTCGGGCGGCGCTTCGACATCCAGGCGACGGCGCTCACCAAGCAGGGGCGCCTGGCCGTCTATCCCAGCTCGCGCGGCCAGGAGGCCTGCCAGGTCGGCTCGGTCCTCGCGCTGGGCGAGCAGGACTGGGTCTTCCCGACCTACCGCGACAGCGTCGCCCTGGTCAGCCGCGGGGTCGACCCGGTCGAGGTACTCACCCTGCTCCGCGGTGACCAGCACTGCGGGTATGACGTCGCCCAGACCCACGTCGCGGCCCAGTGCACGCCGCTGTCGACGCAGCTGCTGCACGCGGCCGGGCTGGCGCACGGCGAGCAGCGACGGGGCCGCGATACGGTCGTGATGGCGTTCATCGGGGACGGGGCCACGAGCGAGGGCGACTTCCACGAGGGGCTCAACTTCGCCGCCGTCTTCAAGGTCCCCGCGGTCTTCGTGGTGCAGAACAACGGGTGGGCGATCTCGGTGCCGCTCAGCAAGCAGACCGCGGCACCGTCGTTGGCCTACAAGGGGATCGGCTACGGCGTGGTGTGCGAGCAGGTGGACGGCAACGACGCCGTGGCCGTGCTCGCCGTCATGAACAAGGCCGTCGCCTGGGCGCGCGCGGGCAAGGGTCCGGTGCTGCTCGAGCTGCACACCACGCGGCTCGAGGCGCACACCAACGCCGACGACCACCTGCGGTACCGCTCCAAGGAGGAGCTGGCGGCCATCGCCCACGAGGACGCCGTGGCCCGCCTCGAGAAGTACCTGCGCCACCAGGGTCTGGTCGACGACGCGTTCGTCGAGGAGGCCAAGGCCGAGGGCGAGCGGCTCGCCGCGGACCTGCGCGAGCGCATGAACCTCGACCCCGAGACGCACCCCGACGACCTGTTCCGGCACGTCTACGCGACCCTCACGCCTCAGCTGCGCGAGCAGCAGGCGATGCTGCACGCCGAGCTCGACGCCGAGCTCGACGCCGACGCCGACGCCGCGTCCGAGTCCGACTCGCAGGCAGCCCACGACCCGTCGACGGAGGACGTCCGATGAGCACCGTCACCTTTGCCTCCGCGCTCAACCGGGCGCTCGCGGACGCCATCGCCACCGACCCGGACGTGCTCGTCTTCGGCGAGGACGTGGGGGTGGCCGGCGGCGTCTTCCGGATCACCGACGGCCTCGCGGCGACCTATGGCGACGACCGCTGCTTCGACACCCCCCTCGCGGAGTCGGGGATCATCGGCTTCGGCGTGGGGCTGTGCATGGCGGGCTTCCGGCCCGTCGCCGAGATGCAGTTCGACGCGTTCGCCTACCCGGCGTTCGAGCAGATCACCTCGCACGTCGCCAAGATGCGCAACCGCACCCGCGGCTCCGTGACCATCCCGATGACGATCCGCATCCCGTTCGCCGGGGGCATCGGCGGGGTCGAGCACCACTGCGACTCCTCGGAGGCCTACTACGCCGCCACGCCGGGGCTCAAGGTCGTGACGCCGGCGACGGTCGAGGACGCCTACCTGCTGCTGCGGGCGGCGATCGACGACCCCGACCCCGTGGTGTTCATGGAGCCCAAGCGCCTCTACTGGTCCAAGGGCGACGTCGACCTGGACGACCTGTCGGCGCGCTGGGGGAGCGGGTCGCTGACCCACGACCAGGTCCTTGGTCGGGCCGCGGTGCGACGGTCGGCCTCCGACGTCTCGCGCGCGGCGACGATCGTGGCCTACGGCCCCACCCTGTCGGTGGCGCTGGAGTCCGCCGAGGCCGCGCGCGAGGAGGGCTGGGACGTCGAGGTCGTCGACGTGCGGTCGCTCGTGCCCTTCGACGACGAGACGGTCGTGGCCTCGGTGCGCCGCACGGGCCGTTGCCTGGTGCTGCAGGAGGCCCAGGGCTTCGCGGGCGTCGGGGCGGAGATCGCCGCCCGCGTCCAGGAGCGGGCCTTCCACTCCCTGGCCGCGCCGGTGCTGCGCGTCACGGGCTTCGACATCCCCTATCCCGCACCGAAGCTCGAGCACCTGCACCTCCCCTCGGTGGACCGCGTGCTCGACGCCCTGGCGCGGCTGCAGTGGGACGACGAGCCGGACACGCGCCACCTCGAGCCGGCTGCGACTGCGCCGGCAGCGTCCACAGCGTCCTCAGCGGCGCAGGCGGGGGCGGGTACCCGATGAGCCACAAGGTCTTTCACCTGCCGGACCTCGGCGAGGGCCTGACCGAGGCCGAGGTCGTCAGCTGGCTCGTCGGCCCCGGCGACACCGTCGTCGTCGACCAGCCCATCGCGGTCGTCGAGACCGCCAAGGCCCAGGTCGAGCTGCCCTGCCCGTATGCCGGCAGCGTGGTCACCCTGCACGGCGAGGCCGGGCACGTGGTCGACGTGGGTGCGCCGTTCATCACGGTGGACGTCGACGTGCCTGCGGACGGGATCACCGGCGGTGGGGCGAGCGAGGCGTCCGACGTCGCCGTCGACACCTATCGCGAGGAGGAGCGCGCCGGCTCGGGCGCCGTCCTGATCGGCTACGGCACGAGCGAGGGCTCCCGTCGGCGGCGTCGCCGCGTGGGGGCGGGTGGCCCGACGGCCCCCGCCGCCGGGTCGTCGCTGCCGTCGGCCGCGCCCGTCATGGGCGACACGGCGGGACCGGTCGTCGACGAGCACGTGCCGCCCGAGGTGTCCAGCAAGCCCGGCGCCGCCGTCCGCGTGATCTCCCCGCTGGTGCGTCAGCTCGCCGACGAGCACGGCATCGACCTGCGGACCGTCACCCCGACGGCGCCGGGTGGCATCATCCGCCGGTGCGACGTCATGGCGGTCGTCACGGCCCGCGGTGAGGGTGGCGCGCCGGGATCCCTTGCGCCGCAGTCGGAGTCGCGCGTGACGTCGACCGCGGGGTCCCCGACCCCGGATCGCCGGATCCCGCTGACCGGCATACGAGGCACGATCGCCAGCCGGCTCGCCACCTCGCGCCGCGAGATCCCCGACGCGACCACCTGGGTCGACGTGGACGCGACCGACTTCCTCGCGGTCCGCCGCCAGCTCGCCGACGCGCGGCCCGAGGCACGCATCGGCGTGCTGGCCCTGCTGGGGCGCGTCATGGTCGCCGGCCTCCGGCGCTATCCCGAGCTCAACTCGACCGTCGACACGGCGGCCAACGAGGTCGTGGTGCGCGGGGCGATCAACCTGGGCTTCGCCGCGCAGTCGCCGCGTGGGCTCGTCGTGCCCGTCGTCCACGGCGCGGACGAGATGACCCTCGCCGAGCTGTCCACGGCGTTGCGCGAGCTCACCACCAAGGCCATGGACGGCACGCTGTCCCCGGCCGAGATGACCGGCGGGACGTTCACGCTCAACAACTACGGGGGGTATGGCGTCGACGGCTCCACCCCGATCATCAACCACCCCGAGGCGGCCATGGTCGGCGTGGGACGGATGATCGACAAGCCGTGGGTCGTGGACGGGGCGCTCGCCGTGCGCAAGGTCGGCACGATCGGCCTCACCTTCGACCACCGGGTGTGCGACGGCGGGACCGCGGGCGGCTTCATCCGCTACGTCGCCGACTGCATCGAGCGCCCGACCACCCTGCTCCTCGACCTCTGACCGAGCCGCCCAGTCCCCCCACTCACCCCGCCTGCCCCATCCCCTGCCAGGATCGTGAGTGTTCTCTCCAAGAATCTTGGATAAAACACTCACGATCTTGGGGGGGGTCGAGAGGCGGGGCCGAATGGCGCGGGTCT
The DNA here is from genome assembly GCF_002453335.1 of Arsenicicoccus sp. UBA6765. Classification (NCBI taxonomy): domain Bacteria; kingdom Bacillati; phylum Actinomycetota; class Actinomycetes; order Micrococcales; family Intrasporangiaceae; genus Arsenicicoccus; species Arsenicicoccus sp. UBA6765. The sequence continues at coordinate 181,951 of NZ_DKGR01000017.1, read as the reverse complement.
TGGTGTCTTACGGAGGTAATATTCACGTATGACGACTGTGACCTTCCGCGCGGACGAGCAGTTGCAACGGCTGCTCGTCGAGCTGGCACGACCGGGCGAGACCCGCACCGACACGATCCGGCGAGCGCTGCAGGAAGCGTCGTCGTTCGAGCGACGAGAGCGGATGCGTCTCGAGGCCCTGGCGCTGTCCTGCGACGAGGTGGATCGCGCCGAGTCCCGCGCCGTCCTCGATGACGTGGAGGGCGCGCGTGCGTGGTGACGTCCACGAGCTGCCTGCGCCTAGAGGGGCGCGTGGGCACGAGCAGCGGGGTCGCCGCTACGCCGTCGTCGTGCAGTCGGACGACCTGCTGCTGTCCACCGTCCTGATAGCACCGACCACGACGTCGGCCCGCGCCACCTCGTTCCGCCCCGCCATCGAGCTCATGGGACGAGACATGCTGGTGCTGGTGGAGCAGACCGCCGCCGTCGACCCCGCTCGGCTGGGGCCGTGGGTGGGGCGGCTGAGTCATCATGAGCTCGTCGACGTCGACGACGCCTTGCGTCTGGTGCTGCAGCTCGACCTCTGAGTGCCCCTCAGCCCCAGGATCGTGAGTGTTTGGTCCAACTTTCTTGGACCAAACACTCACGATCTGGGGAGAGCGGATCTGGGGGTGGGGTCAGCGGATCCAGGAGCCGTCGGGGGCGCGGCGCCAGCCTCCGGCGCCAGGAGCTGGAGCCGCCTGGGGCGCCGCAGGGGCGGCAGTGGCGGCCGGTGCCGTGGGGGACGCAGCGGATGCCGCACCTGCCCCGACCGTGGTCGAGCCGGGGGTCGGAGCGACGGGCAGGCCGGCGAGCCGGGCCGCCCGCAGCCGGGCGAAGTAGTCCGCCCACTGCGCGCACGACGGCCGGTGCCCGGGCGTCTCGGACAGGGACGCGGCGAGCAGGTGCTGCCCCTCCGGGTCGAGGATGTCGGCGACCCGGCGGGTGTCGCGGGCCGTCGAGGCGTTGGTGCCGGGGGACAGGCAGCGCAGGACGAACAGCGCGTACTTGTAGACGTCGGTGTAGCTCGTCAGCTGGGTCTGCTCGGCGACCGGCGGCTCCCAGTCGGGGGTGTTGAGCTGTGGGACGGCCGACATGGTCCCGCGCACGCGCACGGCGTCGCAGTCGACGAGCATGATCCCGGCGTCCGCGCGTCCCGGCCCGACGGAGAACAACGCGTTCTTGGCGTTGAAGTCGCCGAACACGACGTTGTTGGCGTGCAGCAGGGCGAAGACGCGGGCCAGCTCCTCGCACAGGTGCAGCCGCTGGTGCAGGTTGACCAGCGGGAAGCCGAGCTTGGCGCACCGGTTGGCCGCGAGGAAGAGGAACTGGATCTCGCGTTCCTTGCGCATGGCGGATCCGGTGATGGACCGCCCCACCTGGACGAACGAGTCCGGGATGAGCGGCATCAGCAGGCCGACGACGCGACCCTGGTCGCGCACCAACCGGATCGGCCACGCGGCGTGCGAGTCCAGCAGGTCCCGGTCGGGGGCGCTCATGCGCGAGCGCACGCCGACGATGGCCTCGAGGCCGCCGCTGGCGAGCTGGCCCGCCTTGAACTCCTTGTAGGCGAGGCGGTGGTGCACGTCGGGCAGCTGGAGCGTCAGGCACCGGTAGACCCGGCCCTGACCGCCCTCGGCGATGTACTCCAGCTGCCCGAGCTGCGACCGCTCGATGAGCTCGCCGGCCGACAGGCTCACTCGGGCACCACCAGCCAGACGCCGATCGCGCCGCGGTCGTCGTCGAAGGTCTTGCGCCCGAACGCCACCTGCGCCGCGAACTCGAGCGGGTGCGGCGGCCGCGCCCACAGCCGTGCGAGCTCGCGACCGACCTCGCCCCCGCCGGATCCCAGCGGGTCGCCGACCCCGTCGGTCATCAGCACGAGTGCCGCACCCTCGCCGAGCGTCGTCTGCACCGGCACCGGGTCGGCCTCCGGCACCAGCGGGAGGCAGGCGGTGGCGGACTCGGCGATGACGTTGCCGGCGTTCTTGACCTCGCCGAGCGCGATCCAGCCGCGCTCGTCGTCGACGATCCAGGCGCTCGTGTCACCGAGGCGCACGACCGTGACGGCGTGGGTGCCGTCGTCGCTCGGCCGGGTGGCCACGATGCCGATGACCAGCGTGGTCGCCATCCGCTTGGCGACGTCCCGCTGCGTGAGGTCCACCGTCGGCTCGGAGTCCGGCAGCGTCGCGCACACGTCGGCGAGCAGGTCCGCGAGCCGGGTGTAGATCTCGCGGTAGGGGATCTCGGCCGGCTCGTGCGTCTCGAGCATCGTGATGACCTGCGCCGCGCCCTCCTCGGTCGCCATCTTGGCGGCGAGGTGCGACCACTCCCCGGCGGAGACGCCGTCGGCCACGAGGCAGACGAGCCACTCGCCGTCGCGCGAGAGCACCGTGCAGTGGTCGTCCTGGCGGGGGTCGGCATACTGCTGGTGCGCCAGCCCCCGCGAGCTGGCCCCGCGCAGGATCAGCCGCGGTGTGCCCTCGGGGTCCGGGATGGTGGCCGCGTCGATGACGATGTCGTGCGCGTCCCGGTGCTTGAGCTCCGTCAGCGAGACCGCGTGGGAGAAGGCCCGACCCGGGTCGCCGATCGTGTAGGCCTCGAACGCGCCCGTCCGCCGGATCGGCTCCGCGGCCGGCGCGGGGACTGCCGCAGCCGGCTCGGGCTCGGCGGAAGCGCCCGCCTCAGCAGGAGCCTTCGGCATGGCGGGAGCCTCGAGGGATGTGTCCGGCTCGGCGGGAGCCTGGTCGGACGTCTCCGGCTGCGGGGGCGCTGCCGGCTGGGACGGGCTGGCCGGCGGGGCGCTCGCGGATCCCGCCGGAGCGCCCTCGCCTGCGTGGCCGGTCGGCTCAGAGGAAGACATCGTCGTCCGCGGCGTAGGACTTGACGCCGTCCTCGGCCTTGGGCAGCACGATCCCGTTGCTGCCCTGGGCGAGACCCGTCGAGGACTGGATGACCGAGGTCACGAGCAGCTTGGCCATCTTGGTGACGGCGGACGCCGCGGTCTGGTCCTGGTCGGCCATGAAGAGGCGCATCGCGCGCTCCGGCGGGTTCTTGGGGTGGATGACCTCCTGCAGGATGCGGGGGTCGGCGCCCTGGAGGCCGAACGGGATGATGTTGGGGTACATCCGGTTGCCCGTGCCGGACGCCTTGTCGTACTGCGTCAGCGCGGCGAAGGCGGCCTTCCAGTCCGGCTCGGCGTCCGTCGGCGCGCCGTCGGAGAGGAAGAACACGGCCGGGCGGTGCACGGCGAAGCCGTCCGCCTTGAGCTGGTTGACGTCCCGCTCGATCTGGGTGCGCAGCAGGTCGAAGGCCGCCTTGTATGACGTCCGCCCCCGCCCCTCGAGCTGCGGCAGGGTCGTCTGCTCGAGCAGGTCGCACAGCGGCAGCACCATGCGGGCGTCGTCGCTGAAGTCCATGACCCCGAAGCGCACCTTGTCGCAGATGATCGGGTCCTTCTCGAGCGCCTGGACGAGGCTCGGGAGGATGTTGTTGGCCTCGGTGAGGGCGCCGCTCTCGACCATGGAGTGGGACACGTCGCAGACGAGGTAGAACGGCAGGAGCTTGGCCTTGTCGTCCTGCGGCGCGGGGGTGTCGATCGAGCTCGGCACGGGCTGCGCGGGGGCGGCGGGCACGGGCGGAGCAACCGGGGCCGCGGGCGCGGGCGTGGCCGCCGGGGTCGGCGAGGGGACGGGCGGCTCGACCGGGGCCGGGGGCTCGACGGGGGCCGGCGTGGCGATGGGCTGGGTCGGCTCGGCGGGCGCCGGGATCGGCTGGGTCGGGTCGACCGGTGCCGGGCCCTGGCCGGGGGTGGGGAGCGTGGGCTCGGTCGAGCCGGGTGCCGGGGTGCCGCCCGGCTCGCTCGCCGGGGCGCCGACCGGTGCCGCGGGCATGCCGGGGGTGGTGGGTGCGGTGGGGACGCCGGGCGCGGTGGGCTCCGTGGGGACGGGCTGGGTCGGCTGCGGCTGGGTGGGGTCGGTCGGGGGCTGGGTCATCGGATCCTCCGTGGTGGGTTGTTGGGTGATGGCTGATGAGTGGCGGGTGCGGACGGTGAGGCGTGCGGGCGGGTCAGCCGACGACGGCCTCGCCGCCGTAGAGGAAGACCAGCGCGCCCGTGCTGCTGACGCACTGCGCGGGCTGGTCGTCGGTGCAGAGCAGGCGGACGTTCGCGTCGCGGGCCTGGCTGTAGGCGGTGACGGTGGTGGTCGAGCCCGCTCCGCCTGCGGCGACGTACGCACGCTGCACCGCGACGGCGAACGCGCAGGACGTGCGGTCGTTGCCGGCGGCGGTCGCGGCATACGGTCCGGTCCCGGTGCGGGCGCACTCGCGACCGGTGATCCTGGCCGCCGGGTAGGCCGCGGCCGTCGTGGGCGCGCTGGTGACGGGGGAGGACGACGCGGAGCCGGTGGGACCGGTGGTGCCCGAGCTCGCGCCGGACGTGCCGTCGGTCGGGGTCGGGCTCTCGGTGGCGCTGTCGGTCGGGCTCTCGGTCGGGGAGGCGCTCCACGACGAGGTGGGCGAGGGCGACGCGGTGTCGTCCTGGCCGCCGGAGAGCAGGCCGAAGCCGAGCACCGCACCGGCCAGCGTCAGGAGCACCGGGATGGCCAGGACCAGCAGGATCAGGCGCAGGAGCATCCCGCCGCAGCCCGGCCCACGCCGGACCTGACGACGGTCGCCGTAGCCGCCCGGGTAGCCGGGACCGCCGCCCTGGGGCGGGAACTGCTGGGGTGGGAACTGTTGGGGCGGGTACTGCTGGCGCTGCTGACCGGGGTACCCGGCATACGGTCCCTGTTGCTGACCGGGGTAGGGCCGGCTCTGCGGGACCTGCTGCCGGGTGCGGCCACGAGGCTGGCTCGGGGGTCGCTGGCGCGTCGGTCGCTGGGGCACGGGCACGACCTGGGGGCGCGGACGCTGCTGGCGTGGGCTACCGGCAGGGGCGGCCCCGGGGCCAGGCGTCGCGCCCGTCGCCGGGCTCGATCCCTTCGGCGGGGCCGAGGGGGCAGGCGCCGCGGGCGGGGGCGTCGCCAGGACCATCTCGCCGCAGGACGGGCAGAAGGTCGCGCCCTCGGAGATCGCGGCGCCGCAGTGGGGACAGCTCATCGTCGGCTCGGCCTCAGGAGGTCCGGGTCCACTGGCCGTCCGGCCCGCGGTGCCAGCCCTCCTTGGGCTTGTCGGGAGCCGGGGTGGGAGTGGTGGAGGGGGGCGTCACCGGGGTGGAGGGCGAGGCCGGGGCGACGGGAGGGACCGACGACGACGCAGCGGACGCCGTTGGCAACGAGGTCGTGGAGGGGGCTGCGGTGCCCGGCGCGCCGGTGGCCCCCGGGGACGCGGGTCCGCCGGCGACGACGTCGACGCCCTTCTCGACCCAACCCTTGGCGGACTCGACCTGCGAGTGGTACTTGCGACCGGTCTTGTCGTCGACGGTCCGCACGAGCTTGTCCAGGGCGCTGGAGATCTTGCCGCGGTTGGCCTGGGTGGTCTGGGCGACCTGCGTGCGAGCCTGGACGGCCGCCCCCTTGGCACCCTGCAGGAAGGTGTCGAGGGCGGAGGGGCCGGGCTGCTGGGGCGGGGTGCCGGTGGGGCCGGTGGTCATCGGATCTCCTGAGGGCGAGGTGGGCGAGGGTCCCTGACTGCTCACCTACCCCGGGCAGGGGGTGCGCAATCCCCGCCGAGCACCTCCCCGCCCCCGACATCGTGAGGGTTCGGTCCAAGAAGGTTGGACGAAACCCTCACGATCCCTGGATGGGGGTGACCTCGTCGCCGACGCGCAGCGTGCCCGTGCCCTCGGGCACCAGGTTGACGCCGAACACCAGCCGGCCGTCGATCGCGTTGTGCTCGCCAAGCGACCGCAGCGGCTCCTTGGTGCGGTCCAGCGACGTCGTGTCGTAGGTCGTCATCACGCAACGACCGCAGTGCTTGGCCATGCGGAAGGTCATCTCGCCGATCCGCACCCGGTCCCAGCCCTGCTCCTCGAGCGGCTCGCCGCCGTCGACGACCACGCTGGGCCGGAACCGGTCCATCGTCAGCTCGACCCGCGGCTCGCCGCGCCGGTCGGTGCTCTCGTCGACCCACTCCTGCAGCCGCCCCAGCGAGGGGGTGCTGGTCAGCAGCAACGGGAAGCCGTCGGAGAAGGTCACGGTGTCGCCGGGCTCGGCATACCGCTGGTCCACCGGCCGGAAGGTCGGGTCGTCGCACCACACGAGGTGCAGGCCGGTGCGGCCGAGGTAGTCCTCGAACCACGCGCTCGCCTCGGGCGACGCCTCCCGGCCACGGACGGCCGCGCCCCAGACGACGCCCTCGCGATGCTCGCCCTGGTCCGGGACGCTCACCTCGAGCGGGTCCACCGCCCCGGCCGTATGCCGAACCACCAGCGCCCCGTCGTGCGTCCGGTGCTCGGCGCGGAGCAGGAGCAGGGTGGGGGCCTCGCGGGCGCTGATCATGCGACCGTCGTCCTGCAGCAGCATCCAGCGGCGGTCGTGCCGGATGCTCCAGTGCTCGACGACGGCCTCGGGCACGGGCACGCCGCCGGCGGACTTCAACGGGTAGTAGGCCAGGTCGGTGACCCGGGTCATGCGCCGACCCCGGGCGCCGTGCCGCCGCCAGGCCCCGTGCCGACCCCGGGCGCCACCCCGACCCCCGGCGCCACGTCGATCCCGGGACGCGCGTCGCCGATGTCGCCGAGGTGGGCGATGTAGCGGACGTCCCCGTCCGCGAGGCGGTAGTTGATGCCGACGATGGCGAGCCGGCCGTCCTCGACGAGCTGCTGCAGCAGCGCCGACCGCTCGGCGAGCATGTTGACGGTGCGTCGCACGTGCCAGGCGTTGACCTCGTCGGGGGTGGCGTCGGGGCCGGCGCCGTGGGAGGAGCGGGCCTGGATCACCGAGGGCATGACCTTCTCGACCAGGTCTCGGATGTAGCCGCCGGGGATGGTGCCCGTGTCGGTCGCCTCGATCCCGGCCTTGATCGCGCCGCAGGTGTCGTGGCCCATGACGACGATGAGCGGGGTGCCGAGGACGCCGGGGCCGAACTCGACGGTGCCGAGGACGCACGGGTCGAGCACGTGGCCCGCGGTGCGGACGACGAACAGGTCGCCGAGGCCCTGGTCGAAGATCATCTCGGCGGCGACGCGGGAGTCCGAGCAGCCGAACAGCACCGCGAAGGGCCCCTGCCCGGCGGCGAGCTCGGCGCGGCGGTCGACGTCCTGGTTGGGGTGCTCGCGACGCCCCGTCACGAACCGGGCGTTGCCCTCGACCAGCTGCTGCCAGGCCTCGGCAGGGGTCAGGGTGGTCCGCTCGGTCATGCGTCGACGTCCGCGCGGGTCGTGATGGTCATGACGGTGGGCTTGGAGAACTCGGCGAAGAAGTCGTCACCCTTGTCGTCCACGACGATGAACGCCGGGAAGTCCTCGACCTCGATGCGCCACACGGCCTCCATCCCGAGCTCGGGGTACTCCAGCACCTCGACCTTCTTGATGCAGTCCTGCGCGAGGCGGGCGGCGGGGCCGCCGATGGACCCGAGGTAGAACCCGCCGTGCGCCTGGCAGGCGTCGGTGACCTGCTTGGAGCGGTTGCCCTTGGCGAGCATGACCTTGGAGCCTCCCGCGGCCTGGAACTGGTCGACGTAGGAGTCCATCCGGCCGGCGGTCGTCGGGCCGAAGGACCCGGACGCCATCCCGTCGGGCGTCTTGGCGGGTCCGGCGTAGTAGACGGGGTGGTCCTTGAGGTACTGCGGCATGTCCTCGCCGGCGTCGAGGCGCTCCTTGATCTTGGCGTGCGCGATGTCGCGGGCCACGACCAGCGTGCCGGTGAGCGACAGCCGGGTCTTGACGGGGTGCTTGGTCAGCTCGGCGAGGATGTCGTCCATGGGGCGCGACAGGTCGATCTCGACGACGTCGGGACGCGCAGCACCGTCAGCCCCAGGGCCGCCGTCAGCCCCACCCGCCACACCCTCGAGCAGGTGCTCGTCGGTCGTGTCGGGCAGGTAGTGGCCGGGCTCCATCTCCAGCTGCTCGATGAACACGCCCTCGGCCGTGATCTTGCCGCGGCACTGGCGGTCCGCCGAGCAGGAGACGGCGATGGCGACGGGCAACGAGGCGCCGTGGCGGGGGAGCCGGATCACGCGCACGTCGTGGCAGAAGTACTTGCCGCCGAACTGCGCGCCGATGCCCTGCTTGCGGGTGAGCTCGAGGACGCGCTCCTCCAGCTCGAGGTCGCGGAAGCCGCGGCCGGTCGCGGCGTTGCCGGTGGTGGGCATGGTGTCGAGGTACTTCGCGCTCGCGTACTTCGCCGTCTTGAGGGCGAACTCGGCGCTCGTGCCTCCGATGACGATGGCGAGGTGGTAGGGCGGGCAGGCCGCCGTGCCGAGCGAGCGGATCTTGTCGTCGAGGAACCTCATCATGGCGTCCGGGTTGAGGATCGCCTTGGTCTCCTGGAAGAGATAGGACTTGTTGGCCGAGCCGCCGCCCTTGGCCATGAAGAGGAAGGAGTACTCCGTCTCGTGCCCGCGCTCGGTGTCGGCATACAGCTCGATCTGCGCCGGCAGGTTGTTGCCGGTGTTCTTCTCCTCGAACATCGAGACCGGGGCGTTCTGGGAGTAGCGCAGGTTGAGGCGCGTGTAGGCGTTGTAGACGCCGCGGGCCAGGGGCTCCTCGTCGACGCCGTCGGTGACGACGTGCTGGCCGCGCTCGCCCTTGACGATGGCCGTGCCGGTGTCCTGGCACATCGGGAGCACGCCGGAGGCGGAGATGTTGGCGTTCTTGAGCAGGTCGAGGGCGACGAACGTGTCGTTGTTGCTGGCCTCGGGGTCGTCGAGGATCGTGCGGAGCTGGGCCAGGTGGGCCGGTCGCAGGTAGTGCGCGATGTCGTGCATCGCGGTCTCGGACAGCAGGGTGAGCGCCTCGGGCGCGACCTTGAGGAACGTTCTGCCGTCGGGGCCCTCGACCAGCTCGACGCCCTCGGAGGTCAGCTTGCGGTAGGGGGTCTCGTCGGCGCCGTGCGGCAGTAGGGCCTCGTAGGCGAACTCGGGCATGGTCGTGCTCCTGCTCCTCGATCCAGCTGCGGTGGGCCGACCCTCGCCCTCGTCGGTGAGCGGCGGCCTGTCACCCTTCAGCCTAGGCCGGGGAGCTGCCGTATGCCGCCCCGGGTCGGGCCACGGACGCGCGGGGCACGGCGGGGCACGGCAGGAGCGTGCGCTCGGGCAGCGCCCCCACCGTCGCGTGCACCAGCGCCTCGGCCGCGAGCCGCCCCATGTCGTAGAGGGGGAGCCGCACCGTCGTCAGCTGCGGCGTCAGCTGCTGGATCACCGGCTCGTGGTCGTCGTAGCCGACGACGGACAGGTCGTCGGGGATCCGCAGCCCCGCCTCCGCGGCCGCGAGGTAGACGCCGAGGGCGATCCGGTCGTTGCCGCACACGATCGCGGACGGCCGATCGGGACCGGCGAGCAGCTCGCGCGCCAGGGCGTAGCCCGAGTCGACGTAGTAGAAGCCTTCGCGCACCACGACGTCGCCGGTGCTCGTCGGGACGCCCAGCTCCTCCAGCTCGGCCAGGAAGCCGTCGATCCGCAGGGGGGTCGCCCAGGCGCCTGCGTGACCGCTGAGGTAGGCGATGCGGCGGTGGCCCTGCTCGGCCACGAGCCGGGCGGCCTCGCGCCCGCCGAACTCCTCGTCGGGGAGGAAGCACGGCCCGCGCCCGGCCGGGTCGAAGCAGTTGGCGAGGACCCAGGGCAGGTTCGGCATACGGTCCGGCAGCTCGATCCCTCGGGTGCCCGAGCAGGTGATGACCAGGCCGTCGACCTGGCGGTCGGCGAGCTCCTCGATCGCCGACTGCATGCCGTGGGGCCGGCGCCCGGTGTGCGTCACGAGCAGCACCGTGCTCTCGCTCCAGGCGAGGTCGTGCGCGCCGTTGACGGTCTCGCCCGAGAAGGCCTCCATCGCCGGCTCGTCCACCACCACGCCGATGGTGCCGCTGCGCTTGCGGCGCAGCCCCTGCGCCGTGCGGTTGGGGCGGTAATCGAGGTCGTTGACGGCCTGCAGGACCCGCGCCCGGGTGGCGGCGCTGATCGTCTGCTTGGAGTCGGGGTTGAGCACGAAGGAGACCGTCGTCGCGGACACCCCGGCCCGACGTCCCACGTCGGCCAGGGTCGGTCGTCGGCCACCCCTGCGTAGCTCCATAGCGGGCAACGTTAACCATGTTGATCGTTCAGCACATCGTTCGAGCGGGCGATGTCACAGGTTCGTTGCATTGCGTTCAGCCCGTTGACGGGGGGAGCGCGCGCAACCACTATGGGGTCACTAAAACGTCAAAGGCCGCTCGCAGCGTCGCGTGCACCCGGAGCCCCAGGCTCCCGGGTCCCGGCTCGGCACACGGCCCGGGACCTAGGGATGAGGAAGTCCAAATGCGTGTGCGCAAGCTCTCCACGGCGGCGCTCCTGTGCGGCGTCGTCGCGATGTCGACGAGTGCATGTCTGCAGAACCCCCAAGGCGGTGCGGGTGGCGAGGGCGGTGGCCTCTCCGGCACCGTCGACGGTGGGACGGCGGACGGCGACAAGACCGTCACGATCCTCGGTGCCTTCGGTGGCGACGAGGAGAAGTTCTTCGTCCAGTCGCTGCAGAAGTTCCAGCAGGAGACCGGTATCAAGATCCAGTACACCGCCGACACGGACTTCACGACGACCATCAAGTCCAAGGTCAGCTCGGGCGACTCGCCGGACATCGGCCTGTTCCCCCAGCCGGGTGGTCTGCTCGAGATGGCCGGGCAGAACAAGATCCAGCCGATCGACACCTACCTCGACTACGACAAGCTCGACAGCACGCTCGTGTCGGGCTTCATGGACGCCTCGCGCTACAAGGGCCGCGTCTACGGCGCCCCCATGCGCATGGCCGTGAAGTCGATCGTCTGGTACCCCAAGGCCGCCTACGACAAGGGCGGCTTCAACAAGGAGCCCAAGACGATCCAGGAGCTCTACGGGGTCGCCGACAAGATCAAGGGCACGGGCGTCGCCCCCTGGTGCGTGGCCTGGAACTCCGACCAGGCCACCGGCTGGGTCGGCACCGACTGGCTCGAGGAGTACATGCTGCGCATGTACGGCCCCGAGGTCTACGACCAGTGGACCTCGCACGAGATCCCGTTCAACGACCCGCGCGTCGTCAAGGCCCTCGACGAGATGGGCAAGATCCTCAAGGCCCCCGGCAGCGTCTACGGCGGCACGCAGGCCATCCTCAACACCAAGTTCGGCGAGGCCATGACCCCGGCCTTCGCCACCCCGCCCAAGTGCATGCTGCACCGCCAGGGCAACTTCGCCACGACGTTCTACCCCAAGAACGTCCAGTCCGATCTCGACAACCAGGTCGGCACCTACCCCTTCCCGCCCTACCAGGGTGGGTATGACGGGAAGCCGATCCTCGGCGGCGGCGACCTCGCGGCGCTGTTCAACGGCAACGACCCCGACGCCAAGAAGGTCATGGAGTTCCTGGCCGGCGACAAGTTCGGCGCCGAGTGGGCCAAGGCAGGCGGCTGGCTCAGCCCGCACAAGACCTTCGACATGAAGAACTACCCGAACGAGACGACGCGCAACGTGGCCAAGATGGCGACCGAGGCCGACATCTTCCGCTTCGACGGGTCGGACCTCATGCCCAAGGAGGTCGGCTCCGGCAGCTTCTGGACCGGCATGGTCTCCTGGGTCAACGGCAGCAAGACCTCGCAGCAGGCCGCTGACGAGATCGAGAAGAGCTGGCCGAAGTCATGAGCACCGCCGTCACCGAACGCCCGGCGGGGCACAGCGCCTCGCCGCACAGCGCTCCCAAGGTCGACGACGGCCGGCTGAAGCCGGGCCGCCTCGTCCTGGGATTCCTGGGCATGGTCGTCGTGGTCTGGCTCATCGCCAACCTCTTCCTGGCCTTCGCCTACTACCCCCAGTGGTTCCTCAGCAGCAAGATCATCATCGGTCTGCTGGCCCTGGTGGCCGGGGTGGGTGGCGCCGCCATCCTCTTCTACTTCCTCAACATGTTCGTCGAGGCCCTGCCGCGCCGGCTGTCGGAGGGGCTCATCCCCTACGCCTTCCTGCTGCCGGGCTTCGGCCTGATGTCCCTGATGCTGCTGTACCCGACGGTCCAGACCTTCGTGTACTCCTTCGCCAACCAGGACAGCACCGCGTGGGTCGGCCTGCAGAACTACCGCGACGTCATCGCGGACCAGGAGTTCCGCACGTCGATCTTCAACAACTTCCTGTGGCTGCTGATCGTCCCCGCGACGACGGTGGCGCTCGGCGTGATCGTGGCCGTGCTGGCCGACAAGCTCTCGCCGCAGGGGGAGAAGATCGCGAAGTCGGCGATCTTCCTGCCCATGGCGATCAGCTTCGTCGGTGCCTCGGCCATCTGGAACCTCGTCTACGCGTGGAACGCCGCGGGCTCCTCCCAGACCGGTCTGCTCAACGCCGTGGTCACGGCCTTCGGCGGCACCCCGCAGACCTGGCTGCAGATCTCCAGCGGTCGCCTCAACTCGCTGCTGCTGATGGTCATCCTGATCTGGCTGCAGGTGGGCTTCGCGATGGTGCTGCTGGGCTCGGCCATCAAGGGCGTCCCGGACGACACCCTCGAGGCGGCCCGCATCGACGGCGCCAGCGAGTGGCAGATCTTCTGGAAGGTCATCATCCCGCAGATCTGGGGCACGATCCTGTCGGTCTTCATCACGACCGTGATCCTCGTCCTCAAGGTCTTCGACATCGTCTACGTCCTCACCAACGGTCGCGACAAGACCAACGTGATCGCGAACCTCTTCTTCAACGAGATGTTCGCCAACAGCGACTCCGGCAAGGCCTCGGCGATCGTCGTGATCCTGCTCGCGCTGATCATCCCCGTCCTCATCTACCAGGTGAAGATGTTCCGTGAGCAGGAGGCCAACCGATGAGCACGAGCACCATGGCGGCTCGCACGACCGAGCCCCAGCAGGTGACCCGCGCCAAGGGCACCATGAAGGACGGCCGCCGCCGCAGCATCGTCTCGATCGTCACCCTGACGATCCTCGGCCTGATGTGGTGCCTGCCGACCCTGGGCCTGCTCGTCACGTCCTTCCGGACCCGTGACGACGCCGCCACCTCCGGCTGGTGGACGGCGCTGCTCAACCCGTTCGGGCAGGGCTGGACGCTGTCGAACTACTCGACCGTGTTCACCCAGGCCGACATGGGCAACGCCTTCATCAACTCCCTGGTGGTGGCGATCCCCGCGACGATCATCCCGATCATGTTCGCGGCGTTCGCGTCCTACGCGTTCACGTTCATGGACTTCCCGGGCAAGGACGTCCTGTTCATCATCATCGTCGCGGTCCTCGTGGTCCCGATCCAGGTGGCCTTCCAGCCGCTGCTCGACCTGCTCGGGCCCCGCGGCCTGGGTATCTCGGGGCAGTACATCGCGGTCTGGTTGCTGCACACCGGGTTCGGCATGCCGCTCGCGATCTACACGCTCCGCAACTACATGAGCACCCTGCCGCGCTCCATCGTGGAGTCCGCCAAGATCGACGGCTGCGGTCACTTCCAGACCTTCTGGAAGCTCGTGGCGCCCATGTCGATGCCGGCCATCGCGGCGTTCGCCACCCTGCAGTTCCTGTGGGTGTGGAACGACCTGCTGATCGCCAAGCTGTTCCTGAAGTCCGAGAACACCACGGTGATCGTCAAGCTCCAGGGTCTGCTCGGCACGCAGGGCCAGGGCCAGGAGCTGCTCACCGCCGGCGCGTTCATTTCGATGATCGTGCCGATGCTCGTGTTCGTCGTGCTGCAGCGCTTCCTGGTGCGCGGCATGACGTCGGGCGCGGTCAAGGGCTGAGCCGGAGCGTATGCCGGGGCCACGGCCACGCGGCGGTTCCGGCATACGGCCGGTGCAGGGCTCGCATCCTCTCGGGGGTGCGGGCCCTGCGCCTTGTCTGCTGTGCGGTGCCGGCTCGTCGGGTGCCGGCTCGTCGGCTGCCGACTCGGCCGGTGCTGGCCTGTCAGGCGGGGCCTTGTCGGCGCGCGCGAGTAGGGTCGGTCGCGACGGGTCGAGAAGGGAGCTGCCGATGCGGTCGCGTGGTGTTGTCGGGGTCCTGGCGCTGCTGACGGGGCTGGTCGCGGGGGCCGCCGGGTGCTCGGAGGGGTCCTCGGTCGAGACCGCCCGGGACGGCTCCACGATCGAGGTGATGTACGCGTTCTCCGGCAGCCAGGCCACGGGCTTCCAGGAGGCCGTCGATGCCTGGGCGGGACGGCACGACGTCCAGGTGAGCTACTCCGGCAGCGACGACCTCACGACCGACCTGCGCGCGCGGATCGCCGCCGGCAACCCGCCCGACCTTGCCGTGCTGCCCCAGCCTGGTCTGGCCGTCGAGCTCGCGCGCGAGCGGGTCGTCGAGCCCCTCGACGACGTGCTCCCGATCAGCCGCGTGGCCTCCGGCATGGTGCCCGGCATCGTCGCGCCGCTGCAGACGGGCGGCCGCACCTACGGCATCCCCGTGGCCATGAACGTCAAGTCCCTGCTGTGGTACGACCGGCACGCGCTGCACGCCGTGGACATCGATCCGCCGCAGTCGATGGACGACCTCGCGGTGGCCGGCGACCGGTTGCGCGACCACGGCAGCACCCCCTGGTGCCTCGGCATCGAGGACGGCGCCAACAGCGGCTGGGCCGGGACCGACTGGATCGAGGAGCTCGTGCTGAAGGGTGCCGGGCCCGAGGTCTACGACGGGTGGGTCGCCGGGCGCGTGCCGTTCTCCGACGACCGGATCAAGGCGGCCTTCGCCACGTATGTCGAGGTCCTGCGGCACGACGGCGTCGAGGGTGGTGGACCGGCCGCGGCCCGTCGGGACGTCCGCCAGGCGGCCGACGGCCTGTTCGCCGAGCCGCAGCGGTGCGCCCTGCTCAAGCAGGGCAGCTATGCCACCCAGCAGGGCTTCCTGCCCGAGCGGGTGCGCAAGGCCATCGACCAGACCACCTCGGTCGTGGCCTTCCCCTCGGGCGACAACGACGCGATCGAGGTCGGCGGCGACAGCGCGGTGCTCCTGCGCGGGCACGACCCGGCGGCGCGCGACCTGGTCCGCTACGTGGGCTCGGACCCGCGCTTCGGGGCGGACTGGGCGGGCTCGGAGGACCGCGGATTCATCTCTCCTCGTGAGGACTTCGACCTCGAGCGCTACGCCAGCACCACGACGCGCAAGATCGCGTCGGCGGCCTACCAGGCGCAGACCGTGCGCTTCGACGCGAGCGACCAGATGCCCCCGGCCCTGGGGTCGGAGGCCTTCGCCCACGGCATGGTCGGGCTGACCGCCGGCACGGTCACGGTGGACCAGCTCGTGGCGCAGCTGGACGCCGCGAGGGCCAAGAAGGGCTGACGGACCGCAGGCCGACGCAACGGCCGCCAGCGCGGCGCCGGACCGGGTGCCGGTCTCCTCCACAGAGCCGCTGACCTCGGAGCCACTGGCCCACGAGGACGTCTTGACGCTGCGGGCCGACCCGAACTGAGCTCCCGGCTCACGAATGGTCGTCCGGTGCGCCTGGAACCCCCTCCGGACGACCGGAACTGAGCTCCCGGCTCACGAATGGTCGCCTGTGGGGCCTGGGCCCCTGTCCGGACGGCGCGAACTGAGCTCCGGGCTCACGAATGGTCGCCTGTGGGGCCTGGAAGCCTCTCCGGACGACGGGAACTGAGCTCCCGGCTCACGAATGGTCGCCTGTGCCGCTTAGAAACCCCTGCGGGCGACCCGAAGTGAGCTCCCGGCTCACGAATGGTCGTCCGTGGCGCTTGGAACCCCTTCCGGGCGACCCGAAGTGAGCTCCCGGCTCACGAATGGTCGTCCGTGGGGTCTGGGACCCCCTTCCGGGCGACCCGAAGTGAGCTCCCGGCTCACGAATGGTCGTCTGTGGGGCCTGGAAGCCTCTCCGGATGACGCGAAGTGAGCTCCCGGCTCACGAATGGTCGTCCGTGGGGTCTGGGACCCCCTTCCGGGCGACCCGAAGTGAGCTCCCGGCTCACGAATGGTCGTGCGGGAGGTGGGCGCGGCGGGCTGGGTCAGAGCTCTGCGCGGGTGGGCGGGTTGGCGCCGGCGCGCGAGACCGTGATGGCGCCGCACGCCACCGCCCGCTCGATCGCGGGGCGCACGTCCTGCAGCGAGGCCGTGCGGAGGCGGTCGCGTGCCTCGACCGAGCCGACCAGACCGGCGTCGAGCAGCCCCGAGATCAGGCCTGACATGAACGAGTCTCCGGCCCCCACCGTGTCGATGACGGTGGTGCGGGTGGCCTCGGCGACGAGCCGCTCGCCGGTGCGGGGGAGCAGGACCAGCGCGCCCTGGCCGCCGCGCGTGACGATGACGAGCTCGGGCCCGAGGCGGCCCCACAGCTCCATGATCTGGTCGGGCGTCGCCTCGGGGTAGAGCCACTCGACGTCCTCGTCGCTGGCCTTGACCACGTCCGAGAGGCCGGCCAGCTGCTCGATGCGCTGCCGGACCTCCTCGGGGGTGCCCATGATCGTGGGCCGGGCGTTGGGATCGTAGGACACGGTGCCCGTCGCCCGCGCGCGCAGCGCCGCGTCGACCACCGCGGAGCCGCCCGGCTCGAGGGTCGCCGCGATCGAGCCGGTGTGCAGGTGTCCGACGGGCTCCTCGTCGAGCGCCCCCGCGACGTCCCACAGCAGCTCGAAGTCGTAGGTCGCGCCACCGGCCGGGTCTAGCGTCGCCTTGGCCGTCGAGGTCGACTCCGCCTGGTCGGACCCGTCCGTCAGCGTCAGCAGCCGCTCCTGCACCAGGTGGGCACGCACCATCTCGCCATACGTGTCCCGCCCGAACTGCGTGGCGAACTGGACGGGATGTCCCAGCCGCGCGAGGCCGATGGCGACGTTGGCCGGGCTGCCGCCCGGGTGCTCGTCGACGGCTCCGCCCTGGCGGTGGACGATGTCGACGAGGGACTCTCCGACGACGAGCAGGCGGTCGGTCATGCGGGTGACTCCTCGGGGCGGCGGTGGCTCGGGCCCCTCAGTATCCCCCGGTCGTCGTGGACCCGCCTGGCGTGGTTGGCTCTTGACCCGTCTCATCGGGGACGATGGCCCCATGAGCACCAGCGCCTCCGCGGACCCCACGAGCGATCAGCAGCGTCCGCCCCGGCGCAACCCGCACGCGATGGGCACCTTCACCTCGATGGTGCTGTCGACGGTGGTGGTGACGGCGGTGGTACTGGCATTCTTCGCGCTCGTGGCGCGTCCCGACACCGTGGCCCGGCCCAGCGTCGACGTGCCTGCCGTCGTGACCGAGGCGCGCCGCAGCACCGGCTGGCAGCTCTCGCAGGTCGACGGCCTGGGGGAGGGCTGGGTCGCCAACTCTGCGCGGCTCGAGCCCGAGGCGGACGGCCTGCGGACGTGGCACGTGGGGTACGTCAAGGACCAGGAGTACGTCGCCCTCGACCAGACCGCCAAGGCCACCGACGGCTGGGTCACGGCGCAGACCAAGGGACGCGCACCGGCCGGGGTCATGACGGTGGGCGGGGTTCCGCTCGACAGCTACACGGACCCGCGCAACGGTGACTGCACGCTGGTGCGACGCGGCGGCGACGCTCTGACCAGCGTGATCGAGACGACCGGCACCTGCGCCGAGGCCGCCGCCCAGGCGCAGAAGCTGTCGCCCGCCTTGCGCTGACCCCGCGTCGGCCTGGCCCCGACCCGGCCACCGGGGTGGCACACGTGTCGGCGCCGACCTCTTCTGACCGATCGGCCCGCGCGCCTAGGGTGGGTCCATGGCCGACCTGAAGCCCCCGAGCACCGAGCGTCCGATCGAGGACCTGACCTACGAGCAGGCCCGCGACGAGCTGGTGACCATCGTGTCTCAGCTCGAGGCGGGGCAGCTGCCGCTCGAGGACAGCCTGCGTCTGTGGGAGCGGGGCGAGGCGCTGGCCGCGCACTGCTCCACGTGGCTCGACCAGGCGGAGGCCCGTCTGACCGGTGACGCCCCTGCCTCGGCTTCCGGCGCCAAGGCCAACGCCGACGGGGAGAGCGACGAGTCCTGACGCCGTCCCACCCGCCGCCCCCTCCCACGATCGTGAGTGTTTGGTCCAAGGAAGGTGGACGAAACACTCACGATCTTCGTGAGGCGGGTGGGGGTCAGGGTCAGCCGAGGACGCGGACGCCGAAGTCGCCCGTCGCCACCCGCACCCGCAGCAGCTCCTCGGGCTCGACGTCGTCGCGGTCGGTGACGACCGACCCGTCGCGGTGCTGCACCACGGCATAGCCGCGCTCGAGCGTCCCCAGCGGTGACAGCGCCCGCAGCCGTCCGGCCAGCCCGTCGAGGCGCGCCTGGTCGCGGTGGATCCCCGCCTCGATGCGCCGCGTGACCCGGTCGAGCAGCGCCCCGATCTCGGTGCGCCGTTGGTCGACCAGCGTCACGGGCTGCGCCATCACCGGCCGAGACCGTATGGCGGACAGGCCGCGCCGCTCACGATCGACATACAGCTGCAGCGCGCGCTCGATCCGCCCGCGGGCGACCGCCACGACCTCCTGCTGCTCGGCCAGGTCGGGCACGACGCGCTTGCCGGCGTCGGTCGGGGTGGAGGCACGCCAGTCGGCGACGTGGTCGAGCAGGGGCGCGTCCTCGTGGTGGCCGATGGCGCTGACGACCGGGGTGAAGCAGTCGGAGACGCACCGCACGAGCGCCTCGTTGCTGAACGGCAGCAGGTCCTCGACCGAGCCGCCGCCGCGGGCGATGACGATGACGTCGACCTCGCGGTGGGCGTCGAGCTCGCGCACGGCCGCGCTGACCTCGGCGACGGCGTTGACGCCCTGCACCGCCACCTGGCGGACCTCGAACTGCGTTGCGGGCCAACGCCGCAGGGCGTTCTGCACGACGTCGTGCTCGGCCTGCGAGGCGCGCCCGCAGATCAGTCCGACCCGGCGTGGCAGGAACGGCAGCGGTCGCTTGCGGGCCGGGTCGAACAGCCCCTCGGCGCGCATGACCGACTTGAGGTGCTCGAGGCGGGCCAGCAGCTCGCCGACGCCGACGGCGCGGACCTGGCGCCCCTCGAGCTGCAGCGTCCCGCGCTTGGTCCAGAACGTCGGACGCGCCTGGACGACGACCCGGGCCCCGCTGGACAGCGGCGTCGGCATACGGTCGATCGCCTGTCCCGGCAGGGTGACGGTGAGGGACATGTCCACGTCCGGGTCGCGCAGCGTCAGGAAGGCGAGGCCGGCCCCGGGTCGCCGGTTGAGCTGGACGACCTGCCCCTCGACCCACAGCCCGGACATCTTGTCGACGTAGTCCGCGATCTTCATCGACAGGACCCGCACCGGCCACGGCTGCTCCGCGGTGGTCTGGTTGGCGCGTTCGGGCAGGTCGGGGCCGGGCATGCCCCTGAGCGTATGACGCCCCGCCGTCACCCGGGGTGACGCCTCGAGGGATGGTGGGCGTGTCGGGGTCAGCGGCGGCGCGCTACTTGGTCTCGTTCGGGTGACGCGTGTGGCAGCGGACGAGAACCACCGTGCGGCCGTCGACGTAGAACCAGAGACGGGCCCCGCCGGACAGCTTGTGCTGCCACTGCTCGTGGACCCGCCCGCCGCGCGTAACGGTGGCGAGGACATCTCGTAGCGGGTGATTCCCAGCCTGCCGCTCAAGGGGCGTCCGGGTGAGGAAGTCCCAGGCGTCGGCGAGGGCATTGCCCTGGGTGGCCCGCAGGTCCGCCCACCCCTTCTCGGTCTCGCTGCTTCCAAAGACGATGGTGAACTCGCCGCTCTTGATGGGCCTGTGGGCGACACCTCCTCGCTTGGCCATCATGCGAGGCGCGGGTCGGGGACGGGCACGGGGTCGTCATACCACCCGATGTCCTCGACTCGGGTGTACCCGGCCGCCATGGCCTCGGCCGTGGCATGCCACTCGTGCAGCTCCACCAAGAAGGGTCCGAAGTCGCGGACCGCGGCGCATGCGCGGGCCGTGGCCACGATAGACCGGGCGAACTCGGTGCGCCCGCCATCCGACAGGAACGCCATCCAGGGGAGACGGGACTGGAGCCGCTCGACGAAGGGCACGTCGTCCGGGCCGAGCGAAGCGGCGATGAGGTCCGCCGCGAGGTTGAGGACCGTGAACTGACGCTCGTGGTCGCTCTTGCGCGTGAGGACGAGGCTCTCCCCGTCGCGGCGCGTGATCTCGACTGGCCCCTCCTCAGCGGCCCGGAACACGTCAGCGCTGTGACGGGACAGGTCCGAGGACGGCACGACGCGGGAGGTGGTAGGAGGCATGCGCACCATTCTATTCTGAATGTGTTCAGAAGCGAACCCCGGATTGCTCCAGCGCGGTGCAGGGCCGGCCCAGTCTGCTCGCCTAGACTTGGTGGGTGACTGACTCGCAGACTGACCACAAGCGCGTCCTGCTGGCCGCCCCGCGCGGCTACTGCGCCGGCGTCGACCGCGCCGTCGTGACGGTGGAGAAGGCCCTGGAGCTCTACGGCCCGCCCGTCTACGTGCGCAAGCAGATCGTCCACAACAAGCACGTCGTCTCCACGCTCGAGAAGCGCGGCGCGATCTTCGTCGACGAGACCGACGAGGTGCCCGAGGGCGCCACCGTGGTGTTCAGCGCCCACGGCGTCGCGCCGGTCGTGCACGAGGAGGCGTCCCGGCTGCAGCTCAAGACCATCGACGCGACCTGCCCCCTGGTGACCAAGGTCCACCGCGAGGCCGTGCGGTTCGCGGGCGACGACTTCGACATCCTCCTGATCGGCCACGAGGGGCACGAGGAGGTCGTGGGCACGAGCGGCGAGGCGCCCGAGCACATCACGATCGTCGACAACCCCGACGCCGTGGAGCACGTGACCGTGCGCGACCCCGACAAGGTCGTGTGGCTCTCGCAGACCACACTCTCCGTCGACGAAACGATGGAGACGGTGCGCCGCCTGCGCGAGAAGTTCCCCAACCTGCAGGACCCGCCGAGCGACGACATCTGCTACGCCACGCAGAACCGCCAGCTCGCCGTCAAGCAGATGGCCCCCGACACCGACCTGATGCTGGTCGTCGGCTCGCGCAACTCCTCCAACTCGGTGCGCCTCGTCGAGGTGGCCGTGGAGCACGGCGCGCACGCGGGCTACCTCGTGGACTACGCCGACGAGATCGACGAGGCCTGGCTCGAGGGCGTGACGACGGTGGGCGTGACCAGCGGCGCGAGCGTGCCCGAGGTGCTGGTGCGCGACGTGCTGGACTGGCTGGCGGCGCGTGGCTACGCGGACGTCGCGCCGGTGGTGGCGGCCGAGGAGTCGCTGCTCTTCGCCCTGCCGATGGAGATCCGCAAGGAGCTCAAGGCACGCGGCCAGTCCGACAAGATGCGCCACGACGCCGGATCGCTGCACTGACCCGTGCGTCTGCTGTGGACGGTGAGGTTGGGACGCCTGACTCAGGTGCCGCCGGGGAGGCGTCGTGGCGCGTGACCTGTGGAGCGACCCCGCGACCGTGCGCAACGGCTGGATCCTGACGACGGTCGTCGTGGGCGTCGGCCTGGTGTGCGATGCGCTGGGCGCGGTGTTCCTGCGGGACTGGCTGATGCTGATCAGCGTCGCCATCGCCGTGGCCTTCGTATGGCGCAGCGTCCGGCTGCACGACGGCATCGCCATGCTCAACAACGGGCTGGCACTCGTCCTCGCCCTCCTCGCGGCGGGCTACGTCCTGCTGGCGGCGCTCGCCACCTGACCTCCGTCTCGAGCTCCGCTCCCCGTCTGGTGCTGCAGCCCCCGTCTGGGGCTGCAGCACCAGACGGGAGATGGACGCCGAGACGGCGGATGACGGCCGAGGCGGGGATGACGGCCGACACGGCGACGGCGGTCGAGGCGGGGACGGCGGTCGAGGCGGCGCGCTCCGGCATACGGCGGGCGCGGGGTGAGGCGCTGCGATGCCTGGGATTGCGCAAACCTGGGCACGCCTGACGGTGCCCAGGTTTCCGCGATGGCGAGCGGGCAGGATCCGCCCGGGTTCGACACATCGGCCTGAGGTGCGAAGTCGGGCGGATGTGACTACCTCAGGTGGTCACATCCGCCTGGCGTGCTAACCCCGGCCGATGTGACTACCTGAGGTAGACATGCGGGGGGATGCATGGCGCCGGGGGCGGATGAGCGCAACCACGCAAAAGGGTCTGCATAACCCCTCAACCAGGGACAACGTCCGGCCATACCCCGTCTCGGCGGGACGATTTCTCGTGTGTATCCTCGCGAGCGAGACGTCAGCGGTGACGTGGGCCACGCCATCTGGCCCGGCCCGCCGGCGCGCGCGACGAGGAGCAGCGATGCGGCAGATCAGGGTCGTCCAGTGGGGTCTCGGAGCCATGGGCAGCGGCATGGCCAGGCTCGTGGCCGGCAAGAGCGGCCTGCAGCTGGTGGGCGGGATCGACAGCCGCCCCGACTACGTCGGCCAGGACCTCGGCACGGTGCTCGGCATCGAGCCGCTCGGCGTGACCGTCACCGACGACCCGAGCAGCGTGCTGGACAAGGACCAGGTCGACTGCGTCGTCATCGCGACGACCTCCTGGGTCAAGGAGCAGATCGACGACCTGCGCACGATCCTGCGCGCGGGCATCAACTGCGTCTCCATCGCCGAGGAGATGGCGTCCCCCGAGGCGCAGAGCCCCGAGCTCGCGCGTGAGCTGGACGAGCTCGCCAAGGCGGGAGGCGTCTCGATCATCGGCACCGGCGTCAACCCGGGCCTGTCCATGGACCTGCTGGTCGTGGCGCTGACGGCCGGCTGCCACGAGGTCACCAGCATCGAGGCGTCCCGCGTCAACGACCTGTCGCCATACGGCCCGACGGTCATGCGCACCCAGGGCGTCGGCCTGTCCGAGGAGGAGTTCCGCCGGGGCGTCGAGGACGGCAGCGTCGACGGGCACATCGGCTTCCCCGAGTCCGCGCGGATGATCTCGGACGCGCTCGGCCTCGGCGTCGACCGCATCGAGCAGCGCCGCGAGCCGATCATCTCCACCGTCCGCCGCGAGACGCCGCACGTGGTGGTCGAGCCGGGCATGGTGGCGGGCTGCAAGCAGACGCTCCTCGGCTACCGCGGCGACGAGGTCGTCCTCACGCTGGTCCACCCGCAGCAGGTGCTGCCGGAGCTCGAGGGGCAGGGGACCGGCGACTACATCACCATCGAGGGCACCCCGCCGATCCAGATGCAGATCACCCCGGAGTATGCCGGGGGCACGGCCACCAAGGGCATCGCGGTCAACTGCGTCCCGCGGATCGTGGAGGCCTCGCCGGGCCTCAAGAGCATGCTCGACATCCCCGTCCCGGCCGCCCTCATGGGCGACTCCGCCTACGCGCGCCGCGTCTGACGTGGTTGAGCGCCAGGGAGGTTCGTGATGAGTGACGTCGTCGCCGCGGGCGCGTGGGTCGAGATCGAGCGCGTCCTGCTGGAGCCGGAGCAGCGGTCGCCGCAGCTGCCGGAGGAGACCCGCAGCACCCCTTACGTCCTGCGGATGTCGGGCTTCCTGGACGCCGAGGCGCGCCTGGGCGACGAGGTGACGATCACGAGCCTCATCGGGCACCAGCACGCGGGGACGCTGCGGCTGGTCAACCCGTCCTACGAGCACAGCTTCGGCACCACCGTGCCGGAGCTGCTCCACATCGGCCTCGGCGAGGAGTGGCGATGACCGCCGTGACCCGCAGCGGCAGCGGCGCCGCCCGCGACATGAGCTATGCCGCCGTCATGGGCCGCAAGGTCGAGATCATGCGCGGCGCGCTCGGGATCGACTACGACACCTACGAGCTCACGCCGCTGGCCTTCGACTACGACCGGATGATGGCCGACACGGGCTACACGATCGAGCGGATCGCCGAGATCCAGGCCGAGACCAAGGTGGGTCGCACCCCGCTGCACGAGCTGTGCAACCTCACCGATGCCGTGCGCCGAATCTCGAAGCCGGGCAAGGGCGCTCGCATCCTGCTCAAGGACGAAGCGGCCAACGCGTCCGGGTCCTTCAAGGCGCGGCGCGCGTCGATCTCCTGCTACGAGGCCAGGACTCGCGGCTACGCGGGCGTCGCGACCGCCACCAGCGGCAACTACGGCGCGGCCGTGGCGTCCCAGGCGGCGATGCGGCGGCTGCGCTGCATCGTGCTGCAGGAGGTCTTCGACTCCCACGGCGTCGGGCAGCCCGAGATCGTCGAGAAGTCCCGCGCCTGCGAGGCGTACGGCGCTGAGGTGCAACGACTCTCGGTCGGACCCGAGCTCTTCTACCAGATGCTCGTGACGCTCGAGACGACCGGCTTCTTCAACGCCTCGCTCTACACCCCCTTCGGGATCCGCGGGGTCGAGACCCTGGGCGCCGAGATCGGTCGCGAGGTGCAGGAGCGGTATGGCGCCCCGCCCACCGCCGTCGTGGTCACCCAGGCCGGCGGCGGCAACCTCACGGGCACGGCCCGCGGGCTGCGCGAGGTCGGTTGCGAGACAAGCACGGTCGTGGCCTGCTCGGTGGATCTCGGTGGGCTGCACATGGCCTCGGACGTCGACTTCAACCGCAAGTCGTTCACGACCGGGCACACGGGCTTCGGGGTGCCGTTCGCGACCTGGCCGGACCGGACCGACGTGCCGCGCAACGCCGCTCGCAGCCTGCGCTACATGGACGACTACCAGCTGGTGACGCAGGGCGAGGTCTTCTACGTCACGGAGCTGCTCACCAAGCTCGAGGGTCTGGAGCGCGGCCCGGCGGGCAACACCAGCCTGACCGCGGCGGTCGCCCTGGCTGCGCAGCTCGGCGAGGACGAGACCGTGGTCGTGCAGGAGACGGAGTACACGGGCGCCGGGAAGCACCACAACCGGCAGCTGTCCTTCGCCCGCGAGCGCGGCATCGAGATCAGCGCCGGAGACCCTGCGGGCAACGTGCCGGGGCAGCGGATCGTCATACCGGACAACCTGACTCAGGTGCAGGGCAGGGCGCAGGACCTGGACCGGCTGCGCCGCTCCTATCTCAAGAACGCCGCCAAGGTCCTCGACCCCGCGGCGTGGACCGACACGGACGTCGACTATGTCGCGGCTGAGACCAACAGCACGCGCGAGTGGGTCCTCGCGAACGTCCCCACCACGGAAGGCAGCTGACGATGGACACCCAGCCCCACCAGCCCGATGGCAGCAGCGGCGACACCGCCAGCGGCACCCCCAGTGGCACCGGCAGTGACGTCGCCGGCGGCGAGATCGACCGGCGCACACGGCAGTTCGAGGAGCGCCGGGTCGCGCTGGACGCGCTCAGCGACGAGCAGCTCAAGGCGCGCTTCTGGGAGCTGAGCCACCAGATGATGGAGCCCGTCGTCGAGCTCGCCCGCACGCACACGAGCCCCTCCATCGAGCGAAGCATCCTGCTGCGCATGGGGATCGACTCGGTCAGCAGCCACGGCGTGGTCGACCGGATCCACGACCGCGGCCTGCTCGGCAAGGGCGCCGGGCACGTCGTGCTCAAGGTCGCGCACCAGCTCGGGGTCGACGTGCGGGCCGCGGCCGCCGCGATCGCCGCCGACGACACCGTGCTGGACGGCCTGTTCACGCCGACCTCAGCCGCGCCGACCTCAGCCGCGTCGACCCCCGCCACCACGACCGAGGGAGCCCGGCGATGACGCAGCAGGCGCAGCCGATCGGGCCGCTCGACGAGAACGTCAAGCTCGACATCGAGAACATCCTGTCCGACCTGGAGTCCTACCGTCCCCGCCGCAAGGGCTGGGTGTGGCGCGAGGCGCCGGCCGAGGGCGTGGACATGGGGCCGTTCCACTTCCGCGACATGGCGACGCCGCTGGCCAAGAGCCTGGGGCTGCCGGCGAGCAAGTACTTCGGCGGGATCGACCCGCAGCCGAAGTGCGTGGTGACGACGGAGATCGCGAGCGGCCGGTTCGAGGACGACATCCGCCGGATGCGGATGGCCGCGTGGCACGGCGCCGACCACCTCATGGTGATCCGCACGACGGGCCAGTCGCACATCGACGGGCTGCTCGAGGGCACGCCCGAGGGGATCGGCGGAGTTCCCATCACCCGCAAGCAGATCCGCGCCTCGCGCAAGGCGTGCGACCTGATCGAGGACGAGGTCGGGCGGCCGATCAACTTCCACTCCTACGTGTCCGGCGTCGCCGGGCCCGAGGTGGCCGTGCTGTTCGCGGAGGAGGGCATCAACGGCGCCCACCAGGACCCGCAGTACAACGTGCTCTACCGCAACGTGAACATGTATCGCTCCTTCGTGGACGCGGCCGAGGCCAAGCGGGTCATGAGCGGGGCCGGCATCTTCCAGATCGACGGCGCGCACAACGCCAACGCCACCGCCAAGGCCGGGTGGCTGGTCATGCCGGAGCTCATGGTGCAGCACGGCATCAACAGCGCGTTCTCGGTGATGGTGGGCATGCCCAAGGAGCTCATCGGGCTCTCGACGGTGCCGCCCAACAGCCCGCCCGCCCCCAAGCTCTGGTACGACCTGCCCTACGCCGTGGCGCTGCGAGACGTGTTCTCCGACTTCAAGATGCGGGCGCAGCAGAACACGCGCTACATCGAGGCGGACATCGAGGAGGCCGTCCGCACCCACACCATCGACACGCTCATCTCGATGCTCACCCGGGCCGACATACAGTCGACGATCACGCCCGACGAGGGCCGCAACGTGCCCTGGCACTACAACAACATCCGCGGCCTGCAGACGGTCAAGCAGACCTGGAGCGGCCTGGACGGGATCAACGAGCTGCTGGGGCTCAAGCACGACGGCCCGCTCGGCGAGATGGTCCGCGACATCAAGGTGCGCGCGGTCGCGTTCCTCGAGGAGGCCATCGACCAGGGCGGCTACTTCGCCGCGGTGGAGAAGGGCTTCTTCGTCGACTCGGCGAAGTACCCCGAGCGCAACGGTGACGGCATCGCCCGCGCCGGCCAGGGCGGCGTCGGCGCCGGCTCGATCGTCGAGCGCGACCCCGACTACTTCGCGCCGGTGTCCTGCCACTTCGGTGACAACCACATCCCGGAGTTCGTGCACGAGCTGGTCGGGCGCCGCATCGAGCGGCCCGAGGAGGCCATCGGCGGCGACACGCTGTCCGACCCCGACAAGATCGTCTACATCGACGAGCTCGACCCGGAGGACTCGGCCGACGCCCGCCTCGAGGCGACCAAGCCCTATCGCAGCGGCGGGATGATCAAGCCCGAGGCCGAGTGGGCGGGCGACGGCACCGTGCTGATCCAGCTCTTCGTGCCGGAGAACGCCGACATCGCCGACGTCTACGCCGTCGAGATGGCCAAGCAGATGGGCCTGGTCGACCCCGAGGTCGTCAACCTGCAGCCGATGCACCCCTCCGAGGGGACCTTCGTCGAGGTCAAGGGCAAGGTGGCCTTTGCGATCGACCGGTCCACGCTCAAGATCCCCGAGAAGGAGGTCGTGCTGCCCGAGGACGAGCTGCGGGCGGCGGTCGGCGACGCCGGGCTGCGGGTCGTGGCCGGGACGGTCGGCGAGGACGAGCACAGCGTCGGGCTGCGCGAGATCCTCGACATCAAGCACGGCGGCATCGAGAAGTACGGCGTGAAGTACGACTACCTCGGCACGTCGGTGCCGCTCGGCAAGATCGTCGACGCGGCCATCGAGACCGGCGCCCACGCGATCCTCATCAGCACGATCATCAGCCACAACGACGTGCACCGGACGATGATGCGCAAGCTGCACGAGCTCTGCCAGGAGAAGGGGATCCGCGACCGCGTGGTGCTGATCGCCGGCGGCACGCAGGTCAACCGCGAGATGGCGGCCGAGACCGGGCTCGACGCGACCTTCGGCCGCGGCACCAAGGGCATCCACGTCGTCAACGCCATGGTCAAGACGCTGAGGGCGCGCGGCCAGGTCTGAGAGACCCGCCGGGGGTAAAGGCATCAGCCTGGCGAACGAAGGCCGGTCGATGCCTTTACCCGCGGTAGGTGGAAGGAGAAGTGGATGGGCAGCGTCGACATCCTGACCATCGAGGTCGGCAGCACGATCACCAAGGTCAACGGCTTCCGGCGCACCGACGCGCGGCTGGAGCACGTGGCGCAGGGCTTCGCGCCGACGTCGGTCGCCGACGGTGACGTGGGCCTCGGCGTCGACGCCGCGATCGCCGCCCTCGAGGCGGACGCCGGGGTGTCGGTGGCCGGGCTGCCGACATACGTCTCCTCCTCCGCCGCAGGCGGATTGCGTATGACGGTGCACGGGCTCACCGTCTCGATGACCTCCCGGGCCGCGCGCGAGGCCTCCCTCGGCGCCGGCGCCATCGTCAAGCTCGTGACCGCGGGGCCGCTGGACGAGGACGACATCGACGAGGTGCGCGAGATCGCGCCCAGCATCGTGCTGCTCGCGGGTGGGGTCGACCACGGTGAGAAGCAGGTCGTGGTCGCCAACGCCCGGGCCCTGGCCCCCGTCGCGGCCGAGCTCGGCGTGCCGGTGATCTATGCCGGCAACGTGGCGGCGCGGCGGGCGGTGGCGCGGGCGTTCGCGGAGCACGGGGTCGAGCTGATGGTGGCCGACAACGTCTTTCCCGACGTCGACGTGCTCGACGTGGAGCCGCTGCGGGTGCTCATCCACGAGGTGTTCAACCGGCACATCACGCGGGCGCCGGGGATGGCGCGGTTCGCCGAGCTGACCGACCACGGGATCCTGCCGACGCCGGGCGCGGTGCTCAAGGGCGCCGAGCTGTTCGCAGAGGAGCTGGGCGACGTCCTGGTCGTCGACGTGGGCGGGGCCACCACCGACATCCACTCGGTCACCGAGGGATCGATGGAGCATGCCGCCAAGGTCATCGACCCGGAGCCGCACGCCAAGCGGACCGTCGAGGGCGACCTCGGCGTCTATGTCAACGCCCGCAACGTCGTCGAGGCCTATGGCGACGAGTCCTGGGCGACGCGGCTGGACGACCTCGAGGCGATGCCCGCCGACGAGCGGGGGCGGGAGCTGACCCGCTGGCTGTGCGCGCGCGCCGTCGAGGTGGGGGTGCGGCGGCACGCGGGGACGCTCACCGACCTCTACACCCCCACGGGCAAGAAGCAGATCGTCCGCGGCAAGGACCTCACCGCCGTGCGCTGGGTCGTCGCCACGGGTGGCGCGCTGACGCGGGTCGAGGGGTCGTCCGAGGCGCTGCGGGCCGTGTGCACGGGCGTGGGGACGCACCTGCTGCCGGAGCCGTCGGCGCGGGTGCTGGTGGACCGGGACTACCTGTTCTCGGCGTTGGGGACGATCGCGACGGAGCTGCCGGACGAGGTGCGGGCGACCTTCCGCGCCTGGGTGACCGGCATGGATGGGGTGGCCGGGCTGGACGGGGTGGCTGGCGTGGACGGGGCGACCGGGCCGGACGAGGGTGAGCGGCCGTGAGCGGCCACCCGACGCCGCGCGTCGAGCTCTATCCCGACCGCATCACCTACAACGCGCTGTCGGTCGTCGAGCTGGCGCACGACCACGGCGCCACCGTCGCGGGGGTCGCCAAGGTCACCTGCGCGCACCCCGCCGTCGTGGACGCGATGGTCGCGGGCGGCGTCGACCTGATCGCCGACTCCCGCATCGACAACCTGCGCCAGACGCGGGAGCGGGGGATCGAGCTGCCGCTCATGCTGCTGCGCATCTCGGAGCGCTCGCGGGCGGCCGAGATCGTGGAGTTCGCCGACATCTCGCTCAACTCCTCGCTGCAGACGATGGACGTGCTGTCGCAGGCGGCCGTGGCGGCGGGCAAGCGGCACCAGGTGATCCTCATGGTCGACGTGGGGGACCTGCGCGAGGGCGTGTGGCCGGACCGGGCGGTGGAGGTGGCGTTCGGCGCGGCGCAGCTGCCGGGGATCGAGGTCGTGGGGCTGGGCTGCAACCTCGCGTGCTTCGGGGGCGTGGTGCCGAGCGAGGAGAACATGTCGCTGCTCGTCGACGTCCGCGAGGCCTGCCGCGCCGCGACCGGCCTGGAGCTGCCGATGCTGTCGGGCGGCAACAGCGCCTCGCTGCCGTTCCTGGCGTCGGGGCACATGCCGGCCGAGATCGACAACTTCCGGATGGGGGAGTCGATCGTGCTGGGGCGCAACGTCTTTGACCGTTCCCCGTGGCCGGGGACGCGGCAGGACACGGTGCGCCTCGTGGTGGAGGTCGTGGAGCTGGAGCGCAAGCCGTCGGTGCCGATCGGCAAGCGGGGGCAGAACGCGTTCGGCGAGGAGCCGGCCTTCGAGGACCGCGGGACCCGGCTGCGCGCCATCGTCAACCTCGGCCGCCAGGACGTCGTCATCGACGGGCTCGACCCGCTCGACCCCAACATCTCGATCCTCGGGGCGAGCAGCGACCACATGATCCTCGACGTCGAGGACGCGGTCGACGCCGGCTCCCTGCGGGTGGGCGACGAGATCGCGTTCTACCCCGACTACGCCGCGCTGCTCGCCCTCTCCACCAGCCCGTACGTCGACAAGGTGGTCATCGGTGGACCCAGGGCCTACCCGTCTGCCTGGCGTGTGGGATAACGGACCCATGCTGTACGCGACGCACGCCGAGGTGGACCTGTCCGCGATCCGCGCCAACATCGAGGCGATCCGGGAGCAGGTGGGCGACCGGACGATCCTCGTGGCGGTCAAGGCCGATGCGTACGGCCATGGGGCCGTGGCGGTCTCGCGGATGATCCAGGCCACCGGCGTCGCGGACTGGCTGGGGATCGCGACCGTCCCGGAGGCGCTCGAGCTGCGGGCGGCCGGCATCACGATGCCGATCCTCAAGCTGTCGCACTGCTTCCCCGGCGCCGAGATGGAGGCGGCGATCGCGGCCGACGTCGTCACGGCCTGCCCGTCCCGCGAGTGCGCGGACGCGCTCCAGGCGGCGGCCGAGCAGGTCGGGCGGCCCGCCAGGGTGCACCTCAAGGTCGACACCGGTATGGCGCGCATCGGGGTGCCGGCGGGCGAGGCGGCGGCGCTCGCGGCATACGTCGAAGGCCTCGGATCCGTCAGCCTGGAGGGCATCTTCACCCACATGCCGGTGGCGGACACCGCCTCGCAGGACGCGTTCACCGAGGACCAGGTCGCCCTCTTCGCCCGGACCGTCGAGGAGGTGCAGGCCACTCTCGGACGCTGCCTCGAGCACGTGCACGCCGCGAACTCCGGTGGTGTGCTGGGGCACTCGTCGTCGTGGCTGACGATGGTGCGGCCGGGGATCATGGTCTACGGCTACTACCCGGACGCGTCGACGCCGCGAACCATCGCGCTGCGCCAGGCGATCCGCTGGGTCACCCGCGTCAGCTTCGTCAAGCGGGTGCCGGCCGGGACGTCCGTCGGCTACGGCCGCACCTGGTCCGCCGACGAGGAGCGTTGGATCGCGACGATGCCCGTCGGCTACGCGGACGGCTACAACCGGCTGCTGTCCAACCGGGGGCGCGTGCTCGTCGGCGGGCAGAGCCACCCCATCGCGGGGCGGGTGTGCATGGACCAGACGATGATCGACGCCGGGCCCGCGTCCGAGCCCTGCCCGGTGTCCGTCGGCGACGAGGCCGTGCTGCTGGGCACCTCCGGGGCGCAGGAGATCACGACCGACGAGATGGCCGAGCTGCTCGGCACCATCACCTACGAGGTGACCTGCGACATCGCCAAGCGGGTCGAGCGGACCTATCGCGACGGCTGAGCGGTGGCGGACCTCGTCGCGGCCGTCGGGGTCGGGGTCGCCGTGGGGGAGGGGCCCGGCGCGGGCGCGGTCAGGGCCCGGTGGACCGTGGCCGCCCACAGCGCCTGCCCCTCCGCGGTGAGGGGCGAGTCGGTGCCGGGCTCCTGGAGCCGCGGTGAGGCCGGCGCCGCGGCGAAGGCAGCCGCCACGTCGATCGTGGGGAGCCCCTGCTGGACGGCCCAGTCGCGCACGGCCTTGAGCGGGGCCCGAGAATACTCCTCGGCAGCCAGCGGAGGCTGGAGGACGACGACGACCTTGGCCCGGGGGTATGCCGCCGCCAGCGCCTCGCGGGTGCGGGTAAGCTGCGCCGCGACCGCGCCACTGTCGGTCCGGCGACCGTGGCTCAGCAGCACGACCTCGGGGGCTTCGGGCAGGAAGCGCCGCAGTCGGTCCCCGGTGATGTCGGGGGTGGCGCCGGTGAGCGAGGCGTTCCACACGGTCAGGTCCGGGTCGTCGTCGCCGTAGCGGATGGGGGCGTTGTAGCCGGTCTCGTCGGTCTGCCTGATCCGCTGCACGCGGGTGCGCCGCTCCTCGCCGAACCGCTCTCCGACCAGGTTGACCCACTCGTTGGTGCCGTTGCTCGACTCGTCGCCCAGGATCGCCAACGTCGCCGGCCGGTCCGCCTGGAGCCGGGGCATCGGCGCAACCGCCCTGGCGGTAGGCGCTGGGGAGGCGCTGGCGGTCGGCGAAGCCGGCGCCGCCGTTCGTGCAGCAACCGTCGGCGCGGCGCTCGGCACCGCGCCGGAGGACAGCGGGGACCAGCCGGCGAGGGCGGCGCCCCCGATGGCGAGCGTGCCCACGAGGGCGGCGGTCAGGGCCATGTCAGCCCCGGGGATACGGCTCATGCCCCCAGGATGCACTACGTTCAGCGAGGAGCAACTACGCTTCGTGACTGCGGGCCGGGTTTCGTTGATGGGCGCGAGTCCGCAGAGTCGGGCGGGCCCCTGCGCAGGAGTCACAACATGTGCCAATTGTGCCGAAAAGGTGCGCTCAGGGTAATCAACCCGCTACGCTGCGTAGCGATAGACGTCCCTCGTTGAAGGTGGATTCGTGGATCTTGACCTGGTTGTCATCGGACTCGGCTACGTGGGTTTGCCGTTGGCACTGGAGGCCTGCCGCGCGGGCATGGCCGTGGCCGGGCTGGACCTCAGTGACAAGGTGATCACGGGTCTCACCTCCGGACGGTCGCACGTTGACGATCTGTCGGATTCGGACATCGCTGAGATGCTGTCGTCAGGGTTCGAGGCAACACAGGACGCGACGGTGCTGTCGCGCTCGCGGGCGGTCGTCATCTGTGTGCCGACGCCCCTGTCGCCCGATGGAGGGCCTGACCTGACGGCAGTCAGGGCCGCGACGTCGATGGTGGCGAAGCAGCTGCGCAAGGGGCAGCTCATCGTTCTCGAGTCGACGACCTATCCCGGGACGACCGACGGTGAAGTGCTGTCCGTGCTCGAGGCTGGGGGCCTTAGGTGCGGGGACGACTTCCACCTCGCCTTCTCCCCGGAACGCATCGACCCCGGCAACGACCAGTACGGGATGAAGAACACACCCAAGGTGGTCGGTGGCTGTGACGCGGCCAGCACTGAGGCCGCCGTGGAGATGTACGGCCGCTTCGTCGACGAGGTTGTACCCGTGCGTTCTGCACGTGAGGCCGAGATGGCCAAGTTGTTGGAGAACACCTATCGGCACATCAACATCGCTCTGATGAATGAGATGGCCCGATTCTGCCACGACATGGACATTGACATCTGGGAGGTGATCCGGGCTGCGGCGACCAAGCCTTTTGGATTTCAGGCATTCTACCCTGGGCCCGGCGTTGGCGGGCACTGCATACCGATTGATCCAAACTACCTTGCGCACACGGTCCGTGTGCGCCTTGGATATTCGTTTCGATTCGTTGAGCTGGCTCAGGAGATCAATGCCGGCATGCCGAGCTATGTGGCTCTTAGGGCGCAAGAGATTCTCAACGACGACGGCTTAGCGGTGCGGGGGGCACAAATCCTACTCCTGGGTGTCACGTATAAAGCCAACATTGCCGACGATCGCGAGAGTCCGGCGGTGCCTGTTGCCAGGGCACTGGCTCGTCTCGGGGCCGCTGTGTCCTATGCCGACCCCTATGTCACCGAATGGCGAGCCGCCAGCGATGGCTTCCCTAGGGAAGACAATCCGACGGAACGCGCGGGTTCGTACGACCTGGTCATCCTGCTTCAGCCGCATCAGGGGTTCGACCTGCAGCAGATCGCAGGCAACTCTCGACGCTACTTCGACACTCGTGGCGCGACCCGTTCAGACAGGGCGGTGCGGTTGTGAGCGCCACTTGCGAGGTGAAGAGATCATGAGCGTGTGGAAGACGAGAATGCCGCTGGTCCCAACGGGGCGGCGAGGTGCCCATCGCATATCACCGCTCAGTCTGGTACGGGGTAGCGACCTCGACTCCACGGCGGCCGTCAAGGGGCTGACGCGAATGTATGACTGCACCGTCCAGCGGTACTCATACGTGGGACGCGGATGCCTCATTCAGAGCGTTGACATGGGGAGCTTCTGCTCGATCGGCGACAACAATATCCTGGGATCAGCGACTCACGAGACGAGCTGGGTGTCCACGTCGCCGATGTTCCAAGGTGCGGCCAGCGTCCTCGGGACCGCATTTGTGGAGAGGGGATTTCCACCAATGCCGCGAACGAAGATTGCACATGACGTGTGGATCGGAAATGGGGCTATCCTACTTGGCGGTCGCAGTGTGGGCGTGGGAGCCATCATTGGCGCTGGGGCCGTGGTGACGCGAGATGTCCCGGACTACGCTATCGCAGCGGGTAACCCGGCACGGATCATTCGCTACCGCTTTACTGAACAGATCATCGACGCG
The DNA here is from genome assembly GCF_002453335.1 of Arsenicicoccus sp. UBA6765. Taxonomy (NCBI): domain Bacteria; kingdom Bacillati; phylum Actinomycetota; class Actinomycetes; order Micrococcales; family Intrasporangiaceae; genus Arsenicicoccus; species Arsenicicoccus sp. UBA6765. Next base: position 147,472 of record NZ_DKGR01000017.1, on the reverse strand, counting down.
TTGCTCGCGTCACGGTGGTGGGAGCTTCCCGACTGCGTGTTGCAGAAGATCGCGCCGGATGCCGATGATCCAGAGGCCTTTTTGGCTGCTCTACGAGCCATGTCTGAACGTGGTGGCTTGACGTGACGAAGGCCATGGGAAGAGGAAAAGTCCTACATGTCTGCTTGGCCTGTTTCTATATTGATGGATACGCCTACCAGGAGAATCTCCTTCCGCGCGCCCATCGTCGCGACGGGTGGGAAGTCGAAATACTTGCCTCGCTCCTGAACTTCAACGATCGCGGCAGATTGTTCGAAGAAGAAGACGAGCGACAGTACATCAATGAAGATGGTATTCCTGTACGCCGTATCGCCTATGCGCGCTTGCCGCTCTCACGTAGGCTTCGACTCTACCGAGGGCTAAGCAAGCAGCTGCATCAATCTAGGCCGGACATCATCTTCGTGCATGGCCCCCAGTTCTTGGATGCACTCCGCGTGGTGCGCTACGCCCGTGCACACCCGAACGTTCGGGTGTTCGTCGATAACCACGCCGATAGCAACAATAGCGCAATGGGTTGGGCAAGTCGGCGCTTTCTGCACGGCCTCGTTTGGCGATGGATCGCGAAGATTCTTGATGGGGTCACTGTCCGGTTCTACGGTGTTCTGCCGAGCCGCGTTGCATTCCTGGAGAAAGTCTACGGGTTGCCCTCGACCAGGATTCAGTTGCTTCCATTGGGCGCGGATGACGAGGTTGTGGACAAGATCACTGCTCGCAGCGTCAGCGAGCTGCGAGAGTCATTCTCCCTCCCGCGGGGGCGAAAGCTGATGGTAACTGGGGGGAAAGTCGACGAGAACAAGCGGGAGATGCTGGACTTTTTGAGAGCTTTCCGTCAGAGTCCAGAGGAGTGGGACCTGGCTGTCTTTGGGACTGTCATTGATGAATATCGCTCAGAGTTCGAACAGTTGCTGAACTCTCCCCGTATCCATTGGCTTGGCTGGCTATCGGCGGAGCGGTCGATGGAAGCGCTCGCCAGTGCCGACGTCGTCGCGTTTGCCGGCCTGCATTCAGTCATGTGGGAGCAGGCGGTCGCGATGGGGAAGCCGTTGATGGTGCGACGGATCGATGGGACGGAACACCTCAACTTCGGTGCGAACATCCTCCTTCTCCCCTCCGGATCCGTTAAGTCCATCGCCGCAACCATTCGACGGCTCGGTGAAGAGCCCGACCTCCTGCCCATGTTGGTGCGTGGGGCGATGGGGCCTGAGAGAAGGGCGTTCCTCTATGGGGACATCGCTGAAGCATCCCTCAGGTGAGGTGCTCCGGCCGGCGAGGCGAAAGGCTAGGGGAGGCGGAGTTAACCGACTTACTCCCGTCCGCATCGCGGTCGCATGGTCGATGGCGACCTATGTGCTTTTCGTGTTCGGTCCATGGGCCTACCCCATGCGCTACAGTGTCGTGCTCTTTGCCCTAGTAGCGCTCTATAACCTGTCCATCTACGCTGGCTTCCGCCGGGGCGCTACTCGGCCACCACGGCGGCACTACGGCGACACGGGCGTCAAGTCATTCAACATCGACCGGCTCCTCAACTTTGCGTTCTTCGCCACACTCGTGCTCTTCCCGATTCGCTTGGTGATTGCCACGCAGAACTATTCGCTGGATTGGAGCCTTTTTGTCTCCAAAGTCGTTACTGGCTTGAGTTCTGCTCAAGAGAACTATTCACAGCGTTTCGTGGTAACGCCGCCCGGTATCTGGGGGGTCTTGAATCATGTCAACGTTCTCCTTGGCTTCATCGCCTGGCTCTACGTCCCGCTTCTCATATTGGTCTGGGAGCGTGCGAGCATGGCTAAGAGGGCTTTGGGCGTGGTTGTGGTGATAGGCTCGATTCTCGCCTCCGTGGCTCGAGGGCAGAATTTCGGAGCATTCGATGTTGTGGCGCAGCTCGTTGCCTTCATATTAATAAGGCGAGCGGGCTTTGCAGCCAAGAACGGCGCGCGACAAAAAATGTTCGGTGGACGCGCCTGGAAGATTTTGGCGCCAGCACTGTTTGTCTTTTTCTTCCTGTCCTTTTTTGCCAATACAATGAAGAGTCGCATTGGTGACCAGTTCCGATCACTTCTGGTTATTCAGGGCGGGTCTGTTCCCATTGACGAGTCCAGTGCATTATGGAATCTCACTCCGCCTCCACTCCAGCCGGTATTTGCGAGCATATCCATGTACGTCAGCCATGGATACGCCGCATTGCGCTTGGCGGTAGATGAGTCGTTTTCGACCACTTACGGGATCGGGGGCTCCTATTTCCTGCTGGATAACGCGAGCGAGCTGGACCCAGGGCTGCAGGCGCGAACTTTCCAGGCAAAGCTGGAAGCCAGCCAGGGGTATGACAGTCACGCGCTCTGGCACACTGCCTACCTTTGGATCGCCAACGACGTTTCGCTCCTGGGTGTGCCAATCATTTTGTATGGCATGTTCATGCTCTTTGGGCGCGCCTGGCGGGATTACGTTGAGAGGGGAAATCTGTTTGGCGCTCTCATGATGGCGCCGATGACGGCCTTCGTGGCGTTGATATCCTCAAGCAATCAAATCGCTGGTCAGCCGCACGCACTTTTCGGAACATTCGCGCTCATCTTCGCGTGGCTAGGTACTCGGCACCGAGTTGCCTGGCCGCCGAGGTCTGCGTCCCGTTCAGCAGGAAGATCCGCCCGTCGACGTGTTGCTGGCCGTGGCTAGGTCTGGAGGTGCGTCCGCAGCGAGGGGGCTCGCGGCGATCTCGGTGGCGTCCATGGCGTCGCTCGTCATCACGTCCGTCATCTCGGCGGTCATGCCTTTGGCCCTGAGTCTTTCGGGCTACGCCTACTGGCAGCTCTTTAGCCTCTACCTGTCATTTGCGGGCTTCTTCATGTTGGGATTCAACGATGGAATCTACCAGCGCTTTGCTCGCCGCCCGTTTGGGGATGTCGAGAGGCGTGAGTTGGGTGGTCACTTCCGCACGGTGGTGGTGCTTTGCTTCTTGTCGGCATCGACGGTGGCTTTGACTTCGCTCTATCTCCCCTCGCAGAAGCGCTTCGCAGTACTGGGCGTAGCCGCCAGTCTCACCTTTTTCGGTGTCATGGGGTTTATGACATATGTGCAGCAATTGGCTGGCAGTCTGGAGGTAGTTGCCTACTCGACGATCCTTGAGCGGCTAGTGTTGCTGGGTTGCACGCTGTGTTTGGTCGTGTCGGGGTACGACGACTATCGAGGCTATGTAGCGGCTTGCGTTCTGGCGTCTGCTGCCCGGCTTGTCTATCTTTGGTGCCGGACTAGACGAATCTTCTTGAGGCCACCTTCTGTTGAAAGCAGTAGGGTTGCAGAGTTCCGCGAGGTGACGAGTCAGGGTTTTCCCATAATGTTGTCCATCTTGCTTAGTGGTTCGATTGTAATCCCAAGCAGGCTGGTCGTCGAGCGGTACTACGGTCCGGAGTCCTTCGCGCTCTACTCCTTCGCACTGACGGTGGTCTTCGTCGCTGGCGCCGTCCTTACATCGGTCTCGCAGGCTGCGTTCCCTATGTTGGCCCGGGTCGCTGAGAGGGACCAGGTGGGCGTGGTTCAAAGAGCCCACTCCACGCTGGTCGTTGCTGGGAGCGTCTTGCTTCTGTTCTACTTCCTTGCAGACTTTCTCATAACCAAGTTCTACCCCTCCTTCATTGACAGTCTAGACTTTCTGGTATTCCTATTCCCCCTGCTGATCTTCCAGAGCAAGCACTTGCTGCTCCTGTGCAATGTGATGCGGGCGCGGGAGCGGCTCTGGCGCCTGGTCATCATGGCCGCGAGTGGCATGCTGATCAATTGGGTCGTTGCCGCTGCCGCGGTGTCGATGACGTACTCGGTCGTCGGGCTGTCGGTGTTGGTGCTCGTTGGCTACGGTATTTGGCAGTCAATTTGGTGGCGGGTTGAACTGGGTGGTCGCGCGCTCGTTGTTCATCGATGGGACCTGGTTGAGCTGGTGGTAGTCGTTGCGTTTGTGGTCTGCACTACCGCGCCTGGATGGCTGCACCTGCGGTCTGGTGCGCTACCCGTGTCGGTGGTCAGCTACTTGTGCGTTTTGCTTGCGTTGGGGCTTTGCACCCGGAGCCACACGGGGGCGGCGATCGGCATGCTGACGCGCCGTCTGGGGGCAGGATGAGAGCCTGACGACGCTGCTGGCTGGTGGTTGGCGCCGACTGTCGGTCGTGCCTTGGTGGAGATGCCAATCAGGCTGAAAGCAGTAGATCCACCAGCCGGCTTGCCTGAGCCTGCTTGTTCTTTTTGCTGAGGACGAACTGCCTGGCGGACGCACCGCGCTGAGCCAGCACCTGGAGAGGCATCCCCGTCACGGTTTCTAGGGCTCGTCGGTAGCCCTGAACGGTCTCGTCCTGGATGATGAATACGTGTTGGTGGTAGTCCGGTGGCATCCCGGGCAGTGCGGTGGTAAGCACTGGTGTACCCGAAGCCATGTATTCCATGTTTTTAGAGGGGAAGGAGAATTTGGTGTATTCCGCCTCGGTAGGGCGGGGGTTCACCAGTAGGGTCGCGTGTTCCTGTCTTTCGACGGATTCCCGGTTGGGAACCACGCCGTGAAATACCAGGTTTCTGTGCCTTTCGGCGAGACCGCGTAGCTCTCCGTCCATGTCGCCTTGGCCACAAATGTGGAGTTCCCATCGGGGCGGATTGAGATCCATGAACGCCTGGATGAGTTGAGGGAGGCCGTAGACCTTGTGTGTTGAACCGGTGTACAAGAGAACGCGAGTGCCATTGTCATCGTACGCATGATCGGGCGCAACGATCTCTAGGGACGGGTTTGCGTCGACCAAGCCCTCCATGACCAGGTGGGGGAGCCCTCGAGGGTTGACGAGGTCATTCATGGGCTCCGTCAGCAGGAGATAGGCATCGAAAAGCGGAAGCCAGGACCGTGCTGCGAGGCTCGCCGCTGCGCTCCGCATGCGGGTTGCCAGGTTGCCGACGGCCGGGCGGTGCTGCGGAACGTCGGTCAAGACGCCGACGACTGGGGTGCCCGACAACTTCCCGGCCAGGAGAGCACCGATGGACGGCGCGCCGCAGAGGGCATCGCATATGACAAAGTGATTGCTGCCTCGCTGTGCGCGTGCGGTCATGAACGCCGTAGCCAGGGCTGAACTTGCCTGCCGCATGATTGGCATGTTGACAAAAGGCACGGTTGTGTAGCGTACGCCGCGTTGTTCGGCGCGGCGTATTGGGTGCAGGATCCTCGAGGTTGCCTTGCGTGTGATGGGTGGGGTACTGACCGCGTGGACGCTGGCCACCCGGCGGTCCTGGGCAAGTCCCTCTGTCAGGAGGCGATGGAACTTCTGGGCAGCCATAGACGGGATTCCACGCCCCCGGTCGAAGTTGCGCGAGAAATCGGCTTCTGTGATCAACGACGACACATAGGTGACATGAACCTTGCTGAGAGTGTTCATCGCAGTCCGCTCCAGCCCTTGTGGCGGCGTGCGGTCGACAAGATGAAGCGGACCACCCGGTCAGAGGTCGTGGTGATTGCATAGTCCGCTGGGAGGGTTGCCGGTTTCGTGTCGGCCGATGTGTTGGGGTGCGCCATGACGTCACACACGGCGGCTTCGACGTCGTCGGGATCCAGTCCGGTCATGATGATCCCGCCCGTGTCGAGGGCCTCTGGCCGCTCGATGGAGTCGCGCATTGTTACGGCCGGAAAGCCCAAGATGGTCGACTCCTCCGCGATGGTGCCGGAGTCGGACAGCACGCTTGCGCTGTGCAGCTGCAGGTGGTTGTAGTCGTGAAAGCCGAGGGGGTCGTGGAAGGTGATGCCTTCGGGCGCTGACCAGTCCTCCAGCGCCTCGAGTCGCTTGCGCGTCCTCGGGTGGGTGGACACGAAGACGGGGAGCTCGAACGCTTCGTGTACTCGGACGAGGCAGTCCACGAGTTGACGCAGCCGCTCGGGCGAGTCCACGTTCTCTTCACGATGGGCCGAGACGAGGAAGTAGCCTCGGCCCGTCAGCCCCAGTCGGGACAGTACGTCGGACGCCTCGATCTGCGGGCGGTAGTGCTCTAGCACCTCTCCCATCGGGGAGCCGGTGAGCAGGATTCGACGCGGGTGAAGCCCCTCCGAGAGAAGATTGCGTCGGGCGTGCTCGGTGTAGACGAGGTTGAAGTCGGCGACGTGATCGACGAGCCGGCGGTTGGTCTCCTCCGGAACGTTCTCGTCGAAGCAGCGGTTGCCGGCCTCCATGTGGTAGACGGGAATCCGCATCCGTTTGGCCATCACTGCGGCGATGCACGAGTTGGTGTCGCCCAGGACGAGCATCGCATCGGGACGCTCGGCCCTCAGGACCTCCTCAGTCTTGATGAGGGTCTCACCTAGCACGTGCCCTAACGACGAAGTGTCCACCCCGAGCATGTGGTCGGGCTGACGGATCCCCAGGTCGTCGAAGAACACCTGGTTGAGCGTGTAGTCGTAGTTCTGGCCGGTGTGCACCAGGACGTGCTCGACGGTCTCGTCGAGACGGGCGAGGACCCGGGACAGCCGGATCAGCTCGGGCCGGGTGCCGACCACCGTCATGACCTTCAGCCGTGCGCTCATCCGAGCTCCTTCTCATAGCGGTTCATCCTGCGCCCCTCCGGGGTGGTGAACGTGTGGGTGTGCTGCCAACCCGCGCGGTTGTAGAAGTCGTTGACCGCGTCGTTGCCATCGGCATCCGTGGTGAGGAACGCCCGGTGGGCCCCGCGGGAGCGGGCTTCCGCGCACCAGCGGTCGATGATTTGGTGTCCGACCCCGCTTCCCTGGGCGACGGGGTCGACGCAGATGGAGGAGAGCAGGGCGCCGTCCGTCGTGGAGCCCGCCTCTCCGCGGTAGGCGGCGCCGCGGAGGAGTCGGGGAACCCGGCGGGGATCCGCGACTGCGGCTTGTGCACTCGCGAGTGCGAACCCTGGGAGGCGGCGGACGAGGAGCCGGCGGAAGAAGCCCCCGGGGGCGGTGGTGCCCACCACCCCGCCCACCACCCGCCCGTGATCGTCCCGCGCCACGGCAGTCACGCTGGTCGGATCCGTCAGGAAGCCGCGGTAGAACTGGGCGAGGAAAGCGGGTCCGAGCTGGCTGAGGAAGAACGATGGGAACGCCCGCCGGTGAACTGCGACGAGCTGCTCGACGTCCGCAGGATGCAGCGGAGCGATGGTTGCGGTCATGACGGCCGGGCCTTCTGCCGGACCGGCTCCCAGAAGGTGTCTGGTGCCTGCGGATCGAAGAGGGTGTGCGTCCAGAACTGCGTGAGGAGCTCGGTTTCTCCGACGTTGGTGATGTTGTGGACCCACATGGTCGGCATGTCGATGGCCACCGGGTTGGACCCGTCGACCTCGAAGTCGATGACGTCGTCGTGGAACACACGGCGGAGGGAGATGCGAGCGCGCCCACCGAGCACGACGAAGCGCTCGATCTTGCCGAGGTGGTAGTGCTCGCCCCGGGTGATGCCGCACCGCGTCGTCGACACGAAGGTCTGCCCCTGCCCGCCGTGGCTGCGCACGGTCTCGACCAGCCGGCCCCGGTCATCGCTGTGGGGTGTGAGCTGGATGGGGTAGGCCTGGGGGAAGAGCGCCGCGCGAAGGGTGTTGAAGAGGTTGACGTCGAAGTCGGTTGGCAGGGCAGGGATGTCGCCGGTGCGGTAGGTCTCACGGAAGCACACCAGCTTGTCCAGGACCTCCTGCACCGACGTCGGGTGGGGCTCAGGCGCCAGCTCGGCCTGGTCCGTGGCGAGGGCGTCGATGAGGACCTGCGCGGCGTCCTGCACGTGAAGGAGTCCGATCTCCTTGTCCTGCACAGACTTCGGGGCCTGGTCGCGGGCGACGGCGTGGGCGAAGGTCGCGACGAAGGAGTTGTAGCCCGGCCGGCCGTGCTCGCCGAACAGGTTGGGCAACCGGACGTCGACGACCTTGGCTCCGCTCGCCCGGAGGGCCTCGGTCGCCTGGGACTTGCCTCGGCCGTATGCCGAGTCGGCGCCCGCGTGAACCGTGTTCGCGTAGACGACGGTGCCGATCGAGCCCGAGCTGCGGACGGCCTCGGCGACGGCCTCCGCGAGCTCGACGTTGCCGCGCTCGACCTCCTCGTCGGACGCCCGGTTGACCCCGGCCACGTGCAGCACGGCGTCACAGCCCTGTGCCAGCTCCGTCAGACGACCGAAGGACTCGCGGTCGACGGTCACGACCTCGTGGTCGGTGATCGCCGCCAGACGGACCCGCGTGTGCCAGCCGAGGAAGCCGCCTGCCCCGGTGAGGAGAACCTTCACAGGCCACGCTCCAGCAACAGACGAACCTCGGGGAGCGTTTGCAGGAGCTCCTTGGTCTGCTCGACGTCCAGACGGGTCGTGTTGGCCGAGTTGTAGGCCTCGAGCATGCGGGGCTTGTCCTCGCCCTCCTCGACGTACTTCTCGTACTGCAGGGACCTGGCGTCCAGCGGCACCCGGAAGTAGTCACCTTCGTCGGAGGACCGCAGGACCTCCTCCCAGGACAGGAGGGTCTCGTGCAGCTTCTCCCCGTGCCGGGTGCCGATGACGTCGATGGTGGGGGAGTCGTCACCGAGGAGAGAGGCGACCGCGCGGGCCAGCACGTCAACGGTGCTGGCCGCCGCCTTGCGCACGAACAGGTCTCCGGGCTCGGCGTGCTCGAAGGCGTGGAGCACGAGGTCGACGGAGTCCGCGAGCGACATGAGGAAGCGCGTCATGTCCGGGTCCGTGATCGTCAGGGGCTTGCCCGTGCGCAGCTGGTCGACGAAGAGGGGGATGACCGAGCCGCGGGAGTACATGACGTTGCCGTAGCGCGTGATCGCGACGGTCGTCTTGCTGCGGGGGTTGTTGCGGGCGTAGGCCTGGGCTGTCTTCTCCATCAGCGCCTTGGACATCCCCATGGCGTTGACGGGATAGACCGCCTTGTCCGTGCTGAGGCACACGACCGTGCGGACCCCGGCGGCCGCCGACGCCTCGATCACGTTGTGGCTGCCCTGGACGTTGGTCTTGACCGCCTGCTGGGGGAAGAACTCGCACGACGGGACCTGCTTGAGCGCCGCCGCGTGGAAGACGAAGTCGGAACCGCGCACGGCGGCGGCGACGCTGTCGATGTCACGGACGTCGCCGAGGAAGAACTTGAGGCGATCGTCGCCGAAGTCCTTGCGCATCTGGTCCTGCTTGGCCTCGTCGCGACTGAGGATGTGCACCTCGGCGGCGTCACGGTCGAGCAGGTGACGCGCCATGGTCTTGCCGAACGATCCCGTGCCTCCCGTGATGGTGACGGTGGCCGAGGACAAAGACAGCCCAGACATCAGTTGGTTCCTCCTGTGGCCTCGATAAGAAGCCGCTCGACGCGGTCCACCCCCCGTGCGAGGGAGAACTCATCCACGTAGTACTGGCGGGCACTCCGTGCCCGATCGTGCCTCTCGCCCGGGGAGAGGTGTCCTAGCCCCTGGAGCACGTCCGCGATAGCCCGCGGACCGTCGCTGACAATGGCCCACCCCCCGGCTTCTGCGACCACTCGGCCCACGTCCCCGCCGGCCGCTGCGACGACGGGCAGCCCGGCGGCCAGGGATGCCTGGCACTTGCTGGGCATGGTGACGTCGGACAGGGGGTGGTCGCGGAGACTGAGGTAGGAGGCGTCGGCCGTCGCCATCAGGTCGGTCATGGACGATTGCGGGACGCGTCCGATGAACCGCACGTTGTCGGCTCCTAGCCGCCGGGCGAGGTCGCGCAGCCGGGTCTCGTGGGTGCCGGACCCGGCCATGACGCACACGAATCGCGGGTCACGCACCAGCGCACAGGCCTCGATCAGCGTGTCCAGCCCCTGCGCCTCGCCCATGGCGCCGGCATAGAGCAGGACCACCTGGTGGTCGGACAGGCCCAGCCGGGTCCGCATCGACCGCCCCCCGGGGTGGAAGGTCGCCTCGTCGGCCCACATCGGCGCATAGCTGAGCTTGTGCTTGGGGACCCCACGCCGGAGAAGGATGTCGCCGACGCCGGGCGAGATGTAGGCAACCGAGGACGAGGCTGCGTACATCGCGCGGCACCAGCCGTCGAGGCCGCGCATCGCGACGTCGCCCGCGACACCCCGGCTGCGCCCTGAGGCCGCAACCGTGTCAGGCCACAGGTCCAGGACGTGCGTGACGAGAGGCACCCCAAGCAGGTATCGGGCAGCCCACATGGAGGGGGCCACGGTCACGGGGGAGTAGTTGACCCACACGGCGTCCATCCCTCGGAGGGTCGAGAGGCCGTTAACGAGGGAGGAAGCGCCGAACGATGCGTAGTTGAGTGCTCGGCGGGCCGTGGACGAGTCGTGGCTGGGATAGAGAGCCACCCGGCGGACGTGGACGCCCTCCACCACTTGGTCGTCACGACGTCGGATGCGGTAGCCGTCGGCGACGTGGCCGGTGGGGTAGTTGGGATACCCGGTGACTACGTGGACGTCGTGTCCGCGCGCCGCCAGAGCGCGCGCCAGCGCGGAAGGGAGGGCAGCTGGTCCCGGCTCGGGTTCGTACCACTGCGTGAGCAGTCCAAGACGCACCGATGCCTCCTCCGACCGATCGACTGACAGGACCAACACGCAGTGTAATCTGCCGTTGACTTTCCGTGGTGACTTGACCGCTTAGGAGCGATTGTGTCGACTGTGCCGTTCATCCCCTTTGCCCTCCCGGACATCGGGGAGGAGGAGGTGCAGGCCGCTGCCGACGCCATGCGGTCCGGTTGGTTGACGACCGGGCCCAACGCGGCGGCCTTCGAGCGGGAGTTCGCCGACCTCATCGGCGGTGGGCGCGAGGCCGTCGCGGTCAACTCCGCCACGGCCGGGCTGCACTTGGCGCTGGAGGCGCTCGGCATCGGCCCGGGCGACGAGGTGCTCGTCCCCGACTGGACCTTCACGTCGACCGCGGAGGTGGTGCGGTATCTCGGGGCACAGCCCGTGCTGGTCGACATCGACCCGCTCACCCTGAACGTCGACCTCGACCGGGCCCGCGCGGCCGTCACCTCTCGGACGAAGGCGATCATGCCCGTCCACATGGCCGGACTCCCCGTAGATCGGCGAGGCTTGCGCGAGCTCGCGGACGAGAGGGGGCTCACGGTGGTCGAGGACGCCGCCCACGCCTTCCCGGTCATGTCGGGCGGCAATCTCGTCGGTCACAGCGAGAGTCACGCCGTCGTGTTCAGCTTCTATGCCACCAAGACCATCACGACGGGCGAGGGCGGGATGGTCGTCACCGCGGACCCCGACACGGCGCGTCGGATCCGGACGATGCGACTGCACGGCATCAGCCGGGATGTCTTCGACCGCTACCGGAGCACCAAGCCGTCCTGGCACTACGAGGTCGTCGCGCCGGGGTTCAAGTACAACCTCCCTGACCCGGCTGCGGCCATGGGGCGCGTTCAGCTGTCGCGGGCCAATCAGATGAGGGACGCGCGAGCCTCGATCGCCGCCCGCTACGACGCGGCGTTCGCCGACCTGGGGATCGGGCTCCCCGCCGGTCCGGTGGAGGAGTCGGGGCACGCCTGGCACCTCTACATCGTCCGCGTGCCCGGCGGGGAGGCGCCCCGTGACGCCTTCATCGGTCGTATGGCGGAGGCGGGCGTCGGCTGCAGCGTCCACTTCATCCCGCTGCACCGGCATCCCTACTGGCGCGAGCAGTGCGCAGCCCGGCCCGAGGACTTCCCGGTGGCCGAGGACCAGTTCAGCCGCGTGGTGAGCCTCCCTGCCTTCTCGTCGATGTCGGACGAGCAGGTCGAGCGCGTCATCGAGGTGGTGCGCTCGTGCCTGTGACGGCCCCGGACGGCAAGCGCCTGCTCGACATCGCGGTGTCGTGCGCTGGCCTCCTGCTCACCTCGCCGGTGGTGCTCGCCGTGGCCGTGGCCGTCCGTCGCGAGGACGGCGGTCCGGTGCTCTTCACGCAGGAGCGGGTCGGCCTCGGTGGCCGCCCCTTCCGCATCCACAAGTTCCGCACCATGCGACCCGACGGGGGCGGCCCGGCTGTCAGCGGCAGCGGTGACGCCCGGGTCACCCGCGTCGGTCGCGTCCTGCGTCGCACGAAGCTCGACGAGCTCCCTCAGCTGTACGACGTGCTGCGTGGCGAGATGAGTCTGGTGGGCCCGCGCCCCGAGGTGCCGGAGTTCGCAGCCCTCTGGCCGGCCGAGCTGGCACCGCTCATCTTGTCGGTGCGCCCGGGCATCACCGACCCGGCAAGCATCGCCTACCGCCACGAGGCGGACGAGCTGGCGGCTGCACCAGACCCTTACCGGCACTACGTGGACGTCATCCTCCCTCGCAAGGCGCAGATGTACGCGGAGTACGTCCGGGACCGCTCCCTGGCGGGAGACATGCGACTGATCGTCGCGACGGCCCGGGCCGTCATCGGCGCCTAGGCGCTCGTCACCACCTCGGTGACACCCTGCAGGTGGCGTAGCGGCCCTTGACCCTCCCTGGCGCAGCCCCGCATCCACCCGGCGGCTCGCTCGTGGGTGAGCGGCATCCCGTCGACCGTGGCGCCGTCGAGGCGTGGCACGTCGACGCTGGTGACCAGGGAGTGCGCCGTGGCCCTGGACTCGTCCGAGGCATTGAAGAGGTCCTCCGACATCTTCTCCCCGGGGCGGAGGCCGGTGTAGACGATCTCGACGTCGTGGCGGCCGGACATGCCGATGAGGGTCTCGGCGATCTCCTTGATGCGCACCGGGGTCCCCATGTCCAGCACCATCACCTCACCGTGGTCACCCATGGTGGCGGCCTGCATGACGAGCTGGCAGGCCTCGGGGATGAGCATGAAGTAGCGCTGCACGTCGGGGTGCGTCACGGTGACCGGTCCGCCTCGCGTGATTTGGCGTGCGAAGGCAGGGATGACCGAGCCACGGCTGCCGAGCACGTTGCCGAATCGCACGCTCATGTAGCGGCCCTCGGACTCCACCGCGACATCGGCCGTCAGCCTCTCGGCGATGCGCTTGCTGTAGCCGAGCACGCAGACGGGGTCGGCCGCCTTGTCCGTCGAGATGTTGACGAAGGTCTGGACACCGGAGGCCTGGGCTGCGCGAAGGACGTTCAGCGTGCCGAGGACATTGGACTTCCACGCCTCGAGGGGATAGCGCTCCAAGAGGGGGAGGTGCTTGAGCGCGGCCGCGTGGAAGACGACCTGGGGACGTTGCTGCCCGAAGACCCGCTGCATGGCCTCCTGGTCCCGGATGTCCGCGAGGACGATGCTGTCGTTCTGGAGCAGGCCGTGGCCGTCGAGGTCGAGCTGCACCGACTGCAGGGCGGACTCGTCGCGGTCGAGCATGACCAGCTTGGCCGGGTGGAACTTGGCGATCTGTCGGCACAGCTCGCTGCCGATGCTGCCCCCGGCGCCGGTCACGAGGACCACGCGGTTCTCGAGGGTGGTGGCGATGCTGGACTGGTCCAGCGTGATCGGACGTCGACCCAGGAGGTCCTCCAGGTTGATGTCGCGGATGTCGTGCGACGTGGGGGTGCGGCCCACCATGGCGCTCATGGTGGGGACGACCAAGGCCTTGACCCCTGCCTCCATGGCGGCCTGCCGCAGCTCGCGGATGGTGTCGGTGCCTGCGCTCGGGATGGCGATGACCATCTTGTCCGCGTCGTACCTCTCGGCGACCTTGGCGATGTCCTTGCGCCCGCCGCTCACCCGCACGCCGTCGAAGGACCTCCGTCGCTTGCCGCGGTCGTCGTCGAGCAGGGCGACCGGGATGTAGGGGGAGGTCGGGTCGTGACGCAGGTTGCGGATCAGCAGCCGACCGCCGTTGCCGGCGCCGAAGACGAGGATCCGCTCCTTGCCCTCCAGGGTCGCCCAGTGCCGCTGGCGTGCCGCCCGGATGACGAAGCGGGTCGCCATCATGGCGAGCGAGGCGATGAGCGCGGCCATGATCGGGACGGTGCGCGGGACCACGATGGGCCGGGCCGTCATGGCCCAGGCCATGAGGCCGGAGCACACGATGGCGACGGTGGCCGCCACCTCCAGGACCTCCTCGAAGGACCCCCGCACGTGCCCCTTGCGATAGGGGCCGGTGGCGAAGGACACGACGACGTGGCCCAGTGCCGCGGCTCCCGCGACGATCGCGGTGTTGCGGACGAAGGTCGGCTCCAGCTCGTAGGCATGACGAAGCCAGGTGGCGGCGTAGATCGCGACGACCCAGACCGAGGCGTCGATGAGGCACCAGGTCACTCGGACGAACCGATCTCGTCGCCGGGGGGCGAGCATGGGCCACTCCTGTGGGGGTCCCTGCTGAGTCACGCAGGGTAGCTTGACGTATGCTCAGAGTAACCGACGAATGGCGTCCCTACGGCCTTGTGGGGGATTTGGTCACGAATTGTCTTTGCCGTATCAACCAGATGTCGTCATAGAGCGCGATGTGCGGACGCTCCGGCATACGGTTGCCTCATGAGCGAGCCTGCCCGGATCCTGACCGTCTGCACCGGCAATGTCTGCCGGTCGCCCTACATCGAGCGGCGGCTGCAGCACGAGCTGGATCGGGCCTGGGGCCCGGGGGCCGTGGAGGTCAGCAGCGCCGGGACGGGGGCCCTGGTGGATGCCGCCATGGAGCCCGACGCGCTGTCCCGGCTCGGGGTGGCAGGCGGCGCGGGCGAGGACTTCCGCGCGCGAGCCATCACCCGCGAGCTGGTGTCGGACGCCCAGCTCGTCATCGTGGCCACCCGCGACCACCGGGGAGCCGTCAGCCGCCTCTATCCGCGGGCGCTGTCGCGCATCCACGCCCTGCGCGACCTCGCTCAGCTCGCGGAGGGTGTGGCCGACGACGAGCTGCCGGGCCGCACGTCGGCCCGTGCGTGGCTGGACGAGGTGGTCTCGCTGATCGCCTCGAAGCGAGGCCTGCGTCCGCCGCTGGAGCCGAGGGAGGCCGACGTCGTCGACCCCTTCCGTCAGGGTCGAGACGTCTTCGACACCATGTCCACACAGGTCGAGGACGCGCTGCCACAGGTGCTGCGCGTCCTCGGTGCGGGAGCCGGTGCCGGCGCGGGGAGCCGCTAGACCGTCGTCGACTCCCGGTGGGCGCCGGACCCCGACGGTGTGCGCTCGACGGGCATGGCCGGCTCGGACGAGCGATAGGCGTAGCGCTCGCCGTAGTAGGAGTAGCCGTCCGCGCCCTTGGTGGGCACGCGGTTCATCACCAGACCGAGGACGCGTGCGCCCACGGTCTCCAGGCTCTCGAGGGCCCGGTGGAGGTCTTCCTTCTTGATGACCCCGGCACCGACGACCATCACGGCGCCGTCAGCCAGTCGGGACACCACGGCGGCGTCCGTGACGGGAAGCACGGGCGGGGCGTCGATGATCACGTAGTCGAAGCGCTGACGGAGCTCGTCCAGCACCGCGCGCATCGGGTCCGAGCCGAGCAGCTCGCTCGGGTTGGGCGGGATGGGGCCGGCCCCGAGGACCTGGACGTTGTGGCCGAAGGGCTGAAGCACGTCGTCCAGCTCAGCGTCGCCGATGAGCACTGTGGTCAGGCCGACGCCCCCCTCCAGGCCCATGTACTGCAGCAACCGCGGTCGCCGCAGGTCGCCCTCGATGACGCAGACGCTGGCGCCGCTCGCACCCAGGGTGAGGGCGAGGTTGGCGGTGGTCGTCGACTTACCCTCGCCCGGCAGGGACGAGGTGAAGACCATGACCTTGGGGTGGTTGGCTGCGTCGACGAACTGGAGGTTCGTGCGCAGCGTGCGGAAGGCCTCGGCGCGGGTGCTCTGCGGGTCGCCCTGCACGATCAGAGGGTGTGTCTTGGCGTCGGGGTCGAAGTGGATGCCGCCGATGATCGTCTCGTCGGTGACCTCCTTGACGTCGCGCTCGCCCTTGATGGACGTGTCCAGCAGGTCCCGGAGCAGGGCGAGGCCGAGGCCCAGCAGCAGGCCCAGCAGCAGACCCATGGCGAGGTTGCGGGCGGGGCGGGGCGCCACCGGAGCGGAGCCCTCGGCCGCCGGCCGCACGACGGTGGCCTTGACGGGGCTCTCCTGGCCGGCCTTGACCGACTGCAGCTCCTGGATGGTCGAGGTGAACTCCTCGGCCACGGCGTTGGCGACTTGAGCGGCCTTGGCCTTGTCGCGGTCGACGACGGAGACGTTGAGGAGCACGGTGTCGGGGGGCGTGGTGGCCGTGACGGAGCGTGCCAGGCTGGCCGAGCGGTCGACGCCCAACGCGTCGTGGACGGGGTCCAGCACCTTGGGTGACGTGATCACGTCGGCATAGGTCTTCATCTGCTTCTGCGTGAAGGTGCTGCCTTGGGCCAACTCGGCGGTCGTCTCGCTGTTGGCCGTGGAGATGAAGAGCTGGGCCGTGGACTGGTAGGTCCGGGGCGTGAGGATCGTCAGGGCGGCAGCGGCCAGCACTGCGAGGCAGGTGACCGCGACGATGATGCGCCAACGCTTCCGCACGACGCGGAGGTAGTCCTGCAGGTCCACGAGGAGTCTCTCTTCTCCCGGGCGCGGACCTTACGGTCGGCGCATGTCTGAATACTGAGCGTGATGCTATCGGGTGAAACGGGGGCGAGGTAGGACCTACCCGCCAAAACCCTGCTTGGGAGACACGTTGTCGACATACGTCGCCATCGAGTCGGTGCGCAGGTGCTCGGCCAGCGTGGCCATCTGGCTGCGGCTCATGACGACGATCGACATGTTGTTGGGGCCCGGCTCGGCCGCGACCCACGGCGCCGTCGTCGTGTGGATGTCGCCGCCGCGCACGTTGCGCATGCTGAGCGCGACCTTTTGCATCTCGTCCACCGTGAAGCCGCTGTCCACGGTCATGTTGCGCGTGCCGGCGTCGAGATAGCTCGAGAACTCGCGCGGGTTGAGCAGGACGTCGCGGGACAGTCCCTTGGTCAGGACGGCGCGGATGAACGCCATCTGCCGCTTGCCCCGGCTGATGTCGCCCTGGTCGAGGCCGTAGCGCTCGCGCACCCAGGCCAGACCCTGCGTCCCGTTGACGTGGCGGACGCCCGCGTCGGTCGGCACGTCGACGCCGCCGATCGCGTCGGTCATCGACGTGAAGCCGTTGAAGTCGATGGTGGCGACGTGGTCGATCGGCACCCCGATCAGGGGCTGGATCGTCTGCACCAGCAGCGGCGCGCCGCCGTACTGGTAGGCCGCATTGATCTTGTTCTTGCCGCGCCCCGGGATGGTGACGTAGAGGTCGCGGGGGAAGTGGACGAGGTCGACGCGCTTGCGGTCGTCGGACACGTGGGCGACGACGATGACGTCGGAGCGACCCTGGTCGGAGCCGCGCGAGTCGCTGCCCAGCACCAGGTAGTTGAGCGAGTTCTTCGACGTTCCCACCTTCTTTGGCTGCGCGACCTCCTCCGAGGCGGTGCCGAGGATGGGCTTGCCGCCGGACAGGATGGGCTTGCCCTGCTGGTCGACGATCTGGCCCTTCGCATCGACGTGCGCGGCCCCGGCGTCGACCGGCTTGCCCTGCTGGTCCGTCACGACCTTGCCGCTGCTGTCGACCAGGTTGCCCTTGTCGTCCTGCGGGACGATCCGGTGCTCGGCCGGCGCGTCGGGCAGCAGGGGCGCGCGCTGCACGTTGTCGGACACGGTCCGGCGCAGGTGCCAGGCATAGCCGCCGACCGCGGCGGCGCACAGCACGAGGACGGCGGCGAGCGCCCACGCTAGGGGCTTGAGCCACCGGCGTCGACGTCGGGACTCGGCGTGACCGTCAGGGCCCGCGTCGGGCGCCTCGATGTCGCGCTCGGTGGGAGAGGGAGGGACCGGCATACGAACAGAGTAGTTGCCTGGGGGAGTGATGTAACACAAAGCAACTCGCAAGCACAGTCCGTAGCGTCGGGCTTCTGTTGCGGTGGGGCGTGCCAGCGGGCTCGGTCTGCGCAGGCTGCGGCCGCGCCGTGCATCTCGAAGGTGTTCTGGCGATTCGCGTCGGTCACGGAGAAACCCCAGTACCGTCTGAGGAGCGCCAGGTGTAAGCGGGTCGTCATCAACAGTGCGCCCGTCACCCGCCTGCAGTAATCGCGGCGGCATCCCTCTGGATGTTTAGACGCTGCGCCGACGTGAGGGGACTAACCGTGTCAGGGATCAGTCGTGGACCCAGCAGGTTCAACCCTCCTGCAGGGTGGCCCGCTGCCCCTCAGGGGTGGGTGCCACCCGCTGGCTGGGCCCCAGATCCTTCGTGGCCGGCTGCCCCCAAAGGACATCGGTTCTGGCTCGACGCAACGTCTGGGAGGCCCACTCTTGGCCCGCCGGGCGCTTATGGTGCAAAAAGCAAAGGCAAGCGCTTCGCAGGCTGCGGGTGCTTGTCCTTGATCACCCTGTTCGTGGCTGGATCGTGCCTCGGCGCCATCTCCACCACGGCTGGGACTGCGCCGACGGACCCGAGCAGCTCGACCTCTCCTCTCGCGCTGGCGGCGACCCCGACCCAGTCCTCGGCACGGGCCACGCCTTCCATGACGCCTCAGACCGACACGGCCACGACTCGACCGACCAGCACGCTCGCACCGAAGCCGACGACCACGCGCCCGCCCACGCCCGTGGCAGACCGCACCACAACCCCGGCGCCGAAACCGGCGAAGACGCGCCCGCCCACACCCGCCCCAGCCCGAACCACAACCCCAGCGCCAGTTCGGCTCGCAACTCCTACCCGTTCACCCCAGGCCCCCGCTACCCAGGCGCCGGTAGCCCCCGTTGAGCCGGCGGGTCCACCCCCCGGGGCAGTCACGGTGCACGGCGGGTCGTTCTGCTCCGGTGCAGGCTCGATCGGCATCAGCGAGAAGGGCCGGACCTTGGTGTGCCGGGTGGCCAAGGACGGGAGACTGCGCTGGCAGCGCCCCTGACGGCGCCTGGTCTGCATGGGAACGGCTGCGGCGGCGTCGGCATACGGCCGAAGTCCGGTGAGTGGCAATGGCAATCCGATGCCCGGCAACCAGCTGGTGACGGACGGCCGGGCTGTTGACCGGCCGGCTCTAGCGGCTCTCGCCGAGGACCTGGGCGATGCCGTCGCGGTAGCTCGTGACGGCGAAGTCGGGGAAGCGGCGGGTGAACTCCGAGGAGTCGAAGACGTTGTCCCCCCGGTAGCGGGGCAGCAGCTCGCTCATCTCCTTGAGGGGCTGGGAGACGAGGCTGCCGAGCCGGAACGCCGCGACGGGCAGGACGGTGAACGGGATGCGCCGGCCGGTCACCTCCGACGCGACCGCGATGAGCTGGCGGTAGGTCAGGCGGTGCGGGTCGACGGGCAGGTGCCAGGTCCGCCCGTAGGCATCGGGGGTGTTGCCGATGAGCGCCATCGCGCGGCTGGCGTCAGGCGTCCAGATCAGCGACCGCACGGCGTCCGCGTTGACGGGCACGAGCGGCCGCTTGCCCGCCTTGATCCGGTCGAGCACCAGCGTGTTGGTGTAGCTGCTGGTCCGGCCCGGGCCGTAGAACTCCGGCGCCCGGCAGATGACGGCGTCGATCCGGCCCGCCCCCATCTCCCGCAGCAGCAGCGAGGTCATCTCGGCGCGCACCCGTCCCTTGCGGCCGTTCGGCGCGAACGGGGTCGACTCGGTCTGCGGGGCCGTGCTGCCCGGATACATGTAGGTGTTGTCGAAGTAGACGAGCGTGGTGACGTGCTCGACGCACGCGTCGATGACGTTGCGCATCATCGTGGGGAACTGCTCCTCCCACAGCTGCGAGTCCAGCGGCAAACCCACGGTCAGATAAGCGATCTCGCTCCCCGCGACGGCACGCGACGTGGCCTCGGCGTCGGTCAGGTCGGCGGCCACCAGCTCGTCGGAGTCGTGCACCTTTTGCGGATGACGACTGACCAGCCGTATGTCGTGCGTGTGGCTGCGGTAGAGCTCGCGGGTCAGCTCCACGGCGATCTGGCCGTTCGCGCCGAGGACGGTCTGCATCAGGAACCCCATGTCTGTCGTGATGTCTGTCGTGCGGGTCGGGACGCACCGCTGCTGCGGCGGTCTCGGAGACGTGGGCGACAACGCAGCCCCTGCGCGCCGTCATTCCGTAGCAGACTGAAGTCTCCGATCCCGCAGGCGAAAGGACTGACCATGAGCGTTCCCACCGATGCAGCGTTCGAGATCCCCAAGGAGGGGGACAACGAGGGCGCGCGGCCCCAGGAGGGCGGCGAGCACGAGGCCTACGTGGACGAGAGCAACGTCCCTCACTCCGACCGCGAGGCGACGGACGACCCGTCCATCTGACCCCGCTGCCTGCGAGAACCCCCGACCCGCCGCGGGCCGGGGGTTCTCGCGCGACACCGGCCCTGGGCGGGGCGGCTTAGCCTGGCCCCATGGACAAGCCCTCCTGGCCCCCGGTGGCAGGCCCCATAGGTGTCGGCACGCTCTTCGTCGTCGTGACCTTGGCGTTCCCACGAGGCGGTGACCTCGAGACGCTCGGGCTGGTGCTGAAGGTCGCCCTGGGGCTGTGGTCCCTCTACCTCTTCGTCCAGCTGTTCCGTCAGATCCTGCGTGACGACCCCGACTTCAACGGGGAGAGCGAGCGTCGGTTCCGCGAGCGGCACAACCGCCCCAAGGACTCCTGAGGGGACGCAGACAGCTGCGACACGCCGCTCGGAGGAGCACTTCTCGTCCTCTCGCGGCGAGGGGGGGGCGGGCGGCATACGGGCTCTGCCTCTCGATCAGGCGCCGACCTCGCGCAGGCGACCGGTCGCCACGTCGAAGACGAAGCCGCGGATCGAGTCCGTGTGCGGCACATAGGGATCGGCGACGATCCGGGCGATCGAGGAGCGGACGTCGGCGTCGAGGTCGGTGAACGCCGCGGACTCCCAGCCCGGCCGCGTCCCCGTCTCCTGCTCCAGGTCGTCGCGGAAGGCCTGGTCGGTGAACGTCAGCATCCCGCAGTCCGTGTGGTGCACCAGGACGATCTCGCGCGTGCCCAGCAGGCGCTGGCTGATCGCCAGGGATCGCAGGACGTCCTCGGTGACGACGCCTCCGGCGTTGCGTATGACGTGCGCCTCGCCCTCACCGATGCCGAGGACGCGGGACACGTCGAGGCGGGCGTCCATGCATGCCACCACCGCCAGGTGCTTGGACGGCGGCAGGGGGAGCGGGCCCTCGAAGCCCTGCGCGTAGGTCTCGTTGTTGGTGAGCAGCTGGTCGGTGACGGTCATGGGGGTTCCGTTCCTCGAGGCGGTGGGTCAGTGAGCGTGGTTGCGGACGCCCTCGAGCCAGCGGTCCACGCCCCGCACCGGGCGGCCGTGCGTGGAGACGATCAGCTCGGGCTCGAGCTCGGCGAGGTGGCGGCGGGACTCGACGGCTCCGGCGGGGTCGTGGTGCCAGCTGACCGGCAGCTTCATCCAGCGGGGGGAGGTGGGGTCGTTGGAGATGTTGGTCGGCCCGTCCCCGACGATGAGGACCCGGTCGGACTCGCGCCAGAAGGCCAGCAGGCCGGGGCTGTGGCCGGGCTGCGGCAGGACGGTGAAGCTGCCCACCTGGTCGCCCTCCGTGAGGCGCTGGTCGACGTGGTGCCGTTGGCGCGTCATACGGGGCACGATCAGTCGCCCGGACAGCCCGGCGTGATAGGCGATGCTCCCGCGCTCGAAGTCGTCGGCCTCGATCGCGCTCATCGCGAGCGGCGCGCCGGTGTGGTTGCACAGCTAGGCGCTCGAGCCGACGTGGTCGCCGTGGGCGTGCGTGACGACGTGACGGCCGACGTCGCGACCCCGCAGCAGCCGCGCCAGGCGCTTGCCCGACCACGCGGGGCCGGAGTCGATGACGATGTCACCGTCGGGTCCGTCGAGGACCACGGAGTTGAACATGCTGAGCGGGGCGAGGGAGCCGAGGTGCACCCCGTCCGCCACGGGCTGCAGGGAGGTAGCCATCCATCGAGCCTAGGCGCCATCCGGCCGATCGGCAGTGGGGAGCGCTTGCGCGCCCGGTCAGCGCCCGTCAGCGCCCGTCAGCGGCCGAGCTGGGCGTGCCAGGCGTCGTGCTGGGACTCCTCGGCGGCGCCGACTCGAGCACCGCAGCGATCGCACACCTGGTAGCGAACCGCCCAGCTGCCGGACCAGCGGTAGCCGGGTCCCGACGGCGGCATCGTGAAGCCGAGATAGGTCATCAGCTTGTGCAGGACGTTCCCCATCTCCGCAGTATGCGTCGACGGGCGCGTCAGCCCTTGCCGAACCGCGTCCCGCCGTACTTCTTGTGCACCGCCTGCCTGCTCACGCCCAGCACGCCGGCGATCTGCGCCCAGGACGCACCCTTGGTCCTCGCCCGGCGCACGACCACCGCCTCGGTGCGGTTGATCTCGCGGTGCAGCTCGGCGACGGCGGCCAGCGCACGCAGCGGGTCGTCGTCGCCGGCCTGGCTCACCAGTGCACTCATCGGCTGCTCACCCATCTCGTGTCCGTTCCTCGCGGCGACCTGGCGTCAATCTACGTTGACGTCCGTATGTCGTCAATCCTGGTTGACGTCTGGCCCGGGCCCGACGCTCGCGGTCGTCCGTCATGAGCCGGTCCTGCAGGGGCGTGGCAGGGGTGGGCCCATGAGCGACGCGTGAGGGTGTTGGTGGTCGTCGCGGGGGCCGTCCAAGCGTGGGATGCCTTGCGCGCCAAGGATTCTCGATGAAGCAGTCGGCGTGACGGGCAGGGGAGGCGCCCGCTGACGGGTGGCAAGGGTGCGTGAGCGGGTGCTGGAGTTGCGGCCGGGGGGCGGCCGGGGTGCGGCAGGTCTAGAGGGCGGGACTTGCCACATACGACACGTGCTGTCTCATGACAGGCCAGTTGTCCTATGGGGCAAGTGCGGCCGAGCAATGAGGTCATCGCCTGGAGCGTGCGGCCGTGACGGCGTCAGGAGGGTTGACGGGCGGCGTCCTGGCTCCTGACGATCAGCGAGCGCGACAGGTTTCCCTGCGGCTCCGGACGGTGAGTTCCCGCAACGCCACGTGAGCGTGGCCTCCGGGGCGAGGGTTGGCAGCGCTGGGCCGCGTCAAAGGTGCGTCGGGCCAGCACGAAGCGCACGCGCGGCCGCCGAGGTGGGCGGCGAGGGGACGCAAACGTCCGCGACACGCCGTGCTACGCGACAGCTGCGTCCCCTCGAGGTGCGCGCGGACACGCCGGGGAGCAGGTGCGCGGGGTGAGAGGGCAAGAGTGGCAGCGAAACGCCGGTCAGGAGAGCGATCTGTGCCCTCTCGACCGGCGTCCGCGTGAGCGACCAGCGACCAGCGACCGGCGACCGGCGGCGCCGGCCGCGCGGCGTGGGTCAGGCGCGGAGGGACTTCTCGATCGCGTCGACCATCACGTCGATGTCGTCCGTGGTCGCGACCAGCGGGGGAGCGAGGCGGATGGTCGAGTCGTGCGCGTCCTTGGCGAGGACGCCGTGGCCAGCCATGCGGTGGCACAGCTCGTAGCCCGTCATCAGGTGCGGGTCGATGTCGAGGCCGGCCCACGCGCCGCGCACCCGCACCTCCAGGACGCCGTGCTCGCGCAGCGCCTCGAGCCGGGGCGTCATGTAGTCGCCGAGGACGCGGGCGCGGTCGTTCCACTCGTCGGTGAGGAGCATCTGCACGACCTCGTGGCCCACGGCCGCGGCGAGCGGGTTGCCGCCGAAGGTCGAGCCGTGCGAGCCGGGCGTGATCACGTCCATCACGTAGTGGTCCGCCGCGATCGCCGACACGGGCAGCAGGCCGCCGCCGAGCGCCTTGCCCATGACGTAGATGTCGGGCACGACGTCCTCGTGGTCGCACGCGAACGTCCGCCCGGTGCGCGCGAGGCCGGACTGCACCTCGTCCGCCATCATCAGCACCTCGTGGCGGGTGCACAGGTCACGCACGCCCGGCAGGAACCCCGCCGGCGGGATCAGCACCCCGCCCTCGCCCTGGATCGGCTCGAGCAGGACCGCGGCCGTGTGCTCGTCGATCGCCTGGTCCAGGGCCTCGAGGTCGCCATACGGCACCACCCGGAAGCCGGGGGTGTAGGGGCCATAGCTCCGCCGCGCGATGTCGTCGGTGGAGAAGGACACCACCGTGGTCGTGCGGCCGTGGAAGTTGCCCTCCATGGTGACGATGTTGGCCTGGTCGGCCGGGATGCCCTTGACGTCGTAGCCCCAGCGCCGGGCCACCTTGACGGCGGTCTCGACGGCCTCGGCTCCGGTGTTCATCGGCAGGATCATGTCCTTGCCGGTGAGCGTGGCGAGGTCGCGGGCGAACGGCCCGAGCTGGTCGCTGTGGAACGCCCGGCTGGTCAGGGTGAGCTGGTCCAGCTGCTGGTGCGCCCGGGCCACGAGCCGCGGGTGGCGGTGGCCGAAGTTGAGCGCGGAGTAGCCCGCCAGCGCGTCCAGGTAGCGCCGGCCGTCCACGTCGGTCACCCACGCGCCCTCGCCCTCGGTGAGGACGATCTCGAGCGGGTGATAGTTGTGCGCGGCATAGGTCTCGACGAGACGGATCTGCTGGTTGGTGGTGCTCATGCTGGGGCTCCTTGCTGTATGCCGGAGGCGCTGGCGCGCCGGCCCGACCTGGGGCGGGGACGGCCGGATCAGGCCGTCTCGTCGGTGAGCACGCGTCCGCGGGTCTCGGGGAGCGTGAGGACGGTGGCTGCGCTCACGAGCAGCAGCGCGATGACGTAGTAGGAGAAGGCCTGGGGACCGTAGGCCCGGGTGAGGTAGGTCTGCAGGTAGAGGCTCGTCCCACCGAAGATAGCAATGGCCACCGACAGCGGGAGCGCGACGCCGATCGTGCGGATGCGGGTGGGGAAGATCTCGCACATGATCGCCGGCGAGTTCGCGCACGGCGCGGCGACGAAGACCTGGGCGATCGTCATCGCGAGGAACAGCTTGATCGGGGTGCCGTCGATCATCGCCGACAGGGGGACGCACAGGGCGATCAGGCCGACGATGCCGATGATCATGACGGGCTTGCGGCCGATCCGGTCGGACAGGATGCCCCACAGCGGCAGCCACAGGAGGAACAGCGTGTTGGCGGCCACGCTCGCGATCAGCGTCTGCGTGGGGTCGGCCTTGAGGACCGCGATCGAGTAGCCCGCAGCGGCCACGACCCAGAGGTAGTACGAGACGGTCGGGCCGACCGTCATACCGATCACCTGGAACGCCGAGCGGCGGTGCACCCACATCTCGTGGGCCAGGCTGGGGCGGTCCTGCGCGATGGTGGGCTCGGTGCGCGTGAACTCCTCGGTCTCGCTCATCCGCGAGCGCATGTAGAGCGCGAACAGCCCGCCGAGGGCGCCGATGACGAAGGCGATGCGCCAGCCCCACGCGGTCATGTCGGCGCGGCCGAGCGTGGCGGACAGGACGGCGGCCAGGACCAGCCCGACGTTCGCGCCGATGGTGCCGGAGAAGTAGATCAGGGTCGACCACAGGCCGCGACGCTCCGGCGGGGCGGCCTCCGCGAGGTAGGCCTGCGCGGCCGGCTGCTCGCCGCCGTGCGCCAGGCCCTGCAGGACGCGGGCGACGAACAGCAGCACCGAGGCGAAGACGCCGACCATCGCGTAGGACGGGGCGATCGCGATGATCAGGCTGGCGAACGCGCCGAGGGCCATCGTCATCGCCAGGGCGCGCTTGCGGCCCAGCCGGTCCGAGACCCGGCCGAACAGGAGCCCGCCGAGGGGGCGCGCGACGAAGCCGACGGCGAACACCGCGAGGGTCGACAGGAACGCCGAGACCGGGTCGGTCGACACGAAGAAGCTGGCGGCGAAGAACGGCGCGAAGCTGGAGTGAATGCTCCAGTCGAACCACTCGATCGCCTTGCCGATGCCCGTGCCGACGAGGGTGCGACGGGTGGACGTGGGGCGGGCGCTCGCGGGGCGGCGCGAGGGGGAGGCGCCGAGGGGCAGGGAGGTGGCGGACATGGGATTCCTCGATGGGTGAGGTGAAGAGGCTCAGGAGGGGAGCGTGGCCAGCCGGCGGATGGCCAGCTCGGTGTGTATGGCGGCGCCCAGCGGCAGGACGTCGTCGTCGTACGCGGCGTGGGCGCTGTGGTTGAACGGCGCGCTCGCGGGGTTCAGGCCGGCAGGGGTGGCGCCGAGTCCCAGGAAGGTGCCCGGGACGGACTGCAGGGCCCGGGAGAAGTCCTCGGAGGCCGAGAACGGTTGTGGGAGAAGGGAGAACGTGTCCTCGCCGAGCACGTCCGCGACGACGGTGCCGGCGAAGTCGGTCTCGTCGGCGGACGTGTGGGTGACCGGGTAGCCGTCGAGGTAGGACACGTGGGCGGTCATGCCGTGGGCCTGCGCGATGCCCCGGGCGAGCTGCCCGGCGAGCTCGCGGAAGCGGGCGCGGGCTCGGTGGACCAGGAGCGGACGCTGGCGACCAGGCGGGCGTCCTCGGGGATGACGTTGGGGCGTCGCCGGCCCGGAGGCTGCCGACGGTCACGACGACGGGGTCGAAGACGTCGAAGCGGCGCGTGGTCATCGTCTGCAGGGCCATGACGATCTCGCAGGCCACGGGCACGGGGTCGAGCGCGTGCTGCGGCGCGGAGCCGTGACCGCCTCGCCCCTCCACGACGACCTCGAAGCCGTCGGCGGCGGCCAGCATGGCGCCGCGCCGGCTCACGACGTGGCCGCCGGGCACGGTCGCCGCGAAGGCGTGGATCGCGTAGGCCGCGTCGGCGCGACGACCCGCGGCGTCCAGGGCGCGGCACGCGGCCATCGGCCCCGCCGGGGTTATACGATGCCGCACATGTCCCGCCGGGCCCGTCGTGCCCCGCACGCACAGCTGACCGAGGAGCGTCATACGAGATGGGTGCCCTGCGAACCCCGCGAGAGAAGTGGATCGACGAAGGGCTGCGCGTCCTGGCCGACGGAGGCGTGGACGCGGTGCGCGTGGAGGTCCTGGCCAAGCGGCTCGGGGTCACCAAGGGCGGCTTCTACGGCTACTTCCAGGACCGGCAGGCGCTGCTGACCGAGATGCTGGACACGTGGGAGCGCGAGGCGGTCGACGAGGTGATCGATCGCGTGCAGGCCGAGGGTGGCGACCTGCTCGACCAGGTGCGGACCGCGGGCCGGCTGACCTTCTCCAACGACCGGCTGCTGCCCGTCGACCTGGCCATCCGCACCTGGGCGCGCCGGGACCCGGAGGTCGCCGAGCGCCTGCGCCGGGTCGACAACCGGCGCATCCAGCTGTCGCGCGACGCCATCTCGACGTTCTGCGACGACCCCGACGAGGTCGAGGCGCGCGCGCTGCTGGCCTACTGCGTCGCCATCGGCAGCCACTTCCTCGCCGCGGACCACCCCCGGCGCACGCGCCTGGAGGTCATCAACCACGCGGCCGACCTCATCCTCGACCAGGGGGGCCGCGGCCACCTGAGGTGACGCAGGTCGCGCCCTCCGCCGGTCGTGCACCCGCGGCCCGGGCGAACGACTCCCCGTCTGACGGCCGGCGCAGAGTGGTCACACATCCGACGCCAGGGTGTCCTTGATGTCGTATCTGTGACCACTCTGGATCGGTCAGGACCGCTCCCGCGACTGGCCCGCCCGCTGCACGGACCGGTTAGATGGCTGAGGCGGACCGTCCCGCCGCAACGCCGCGCCCTGGAGGTGGACCTCGTGTCGTCCCTGCTCGTCCGCAACGTACGCCTCGTCCCGGTGACCCCGCCCGAGCTGGGCGGGCGTCATACGGCCTCTGCCGCAGGCGAGCTCGACTCAGGCCAGACCGTTGCCGCGCACGCGGGGTCCGAACCCGTCGACGTGCGTGTCGTCGACGGCGTCGTCACGCAGGTCGGGCCGGGGCTCGCGGACGACGGGTCCCCGGTGCTCGAGGGTGAGGGCCGCTGGGCGATCCCCGGCCTGTGGGACCAGCACGTCCACTCGGCGCAGGCCGGGCTGATGGCCCGCCGGCTCGACGTGTCGGGGACGGCCGGGCCCGAGGAGGTCACGGCCCGCGTGGCCGAGCACGTGCGGTCGCTGGACGAGCGGTCCGACGCCGACCGCACCTCGGTGGTGTCGGCGTGGGGGCACCGCAGCGCGACCTGGTCCCGGCCCGCCACCGTCGCCGAGCTCGACGCGGTCAGCGGCGAGCACCCCGTGGTCATCGTCAGCGGCGACGGGCACAACGGCTGGCTGAACTCCCTTGCGCTGCAACGACTCGGCGCCCCCGCGACCCAGCACGCGCTGGACGAGGACGACTGGTTCCCGGTGTTCGGGAGGTTGTCGGAGCTGACCGGGGACGACGATGTCGAGGGGGCGGTCGCCGACCTCGTCGCCGACGCGAACGCCCGCGGCGTCGTGGGGATCGTGGACTTCGAGTTCGGGGCGGGCTACGCGCGCTGGCCCGAGCGGGTCGCGGCCGGGCTGGACACGCTGCGGGTGCGGCCCGCCGTCTATCCCGAGCTGCTGGACGCGGTCCTCGAGGCGGGGCTGCGGACCGGTCAGGACCTCGCCGCGGGGCTGGTCACGATGGGCCCGCTCAAGATCATCTCGGACGGCTCGCTCAACACGCGCACGGCCTACTGCTGCGAGCCGTACGTCGACGCCGGGTCGCTCGAGTTCCCGCGCGGCAAGGTCAACTTCCCGCTCGACCGGCTCACCTCGCTGCTGTCGACCGCCCACGGCGCCGGGCTCGAGATCGCGCTGCACGCCATCGGCGACGCGGCCGTGGAGCCTCGGGGTGCGCGCCAGCGTGCAGCCGGCCCACCTGCTCGACGACCGCGACGTCACCGACGTGTGCTGGGGCGACCGGTCCGAGCGGTGCTTCGTGCTGCGGTCGTTCATCGACGCGGGGGTGGTGCTGCGGATGGGGTCGGACGCGCCGGTCTCGCCGCTGGACCCCTGGCTGGCGATGGCGGCGGCGGTCCACCGCAGCGCCGACGAACGCTCCGCCTGGCACCCCGAGCAGGCCATCACCCCGGCCGAAGCGCTGGGCGCGAGCACCGACGGGCAGGGCACGATCGGCGTCGGGTCGCGCGGGGACGTCGTGCTGCTCGACGCCGACCCGCTGGTGTCCGGTGGTGGTGGCGTCCAGGCGGCCGCACGGCTGCGGGACATGCGCGTCGCGGCCACCGTGGTCGCGGGCCGCGTGGTCCACGACGCCCGCTGACGCCGCCGCATGAGCAGTCGGCGTGGGCAGCCGGCATGGGGGCATGACCAATGGCTTGGCTTGCCACATACGACGCCTGGTGTCCCATGGCCCCGTTCGTGTCCTATGGGGCAAGTGTGACGACCCGGCTGTCATCCAGGCTCCACCGACTGGTCAGTTCCCGACGGCCTCGTGCGTCGGGAACTGACCGGTCGGCGGGGGTGGGGTGTCGGGAACTGACCGGTCGGCGTGGGGGTCAGGCGTCGTTGTCGTTGCCGTCGTCGTTGTGGTGGTCGAGGAGGGCGGGGTCGCGGGCGACGCGGACCAGGGCGGCGGCGAGGTGGGCGAGGTCGTCGCCGTCGACCAGGCTCGAGAGCTGCTCGGGGTCGTCGGGCAGCCCCGCCGCGCGGGCGCCCTCGAGGGCCAGCCTGTCGAGGTAGGGGCGCACCTGGGGCCACACCGCCTGCACCTCGCGCAGGAAGATGGATGCGCCCGCCGGGCCGATCCCGTCGAAGGTCTGCAGGGACTTCGCGATGCGGCGCGGGTCGCCGTCGGCCTCGTCGCGCAGCCGGCGCAGGTCACCACCCCACCGGTCGAGCAGCAGCGCGGCGGCGTCGTCGAGCCGGGTGGCGGTGCTCTCGTCATACCGGCGATAGCCCCCGCGTCCGAGGACGTTCACGCGGTGCTGCCAGGTGCTCTCGCGCAGGTGCTCCGCGGTCCGCCACCCCTCGGCGAACAGCTCGCGCGCCGTGGCGACCGCGATGTCGGAGCGGATGCGCGTCGACAGCAGGAGGCTCAGAACAAGCAGCTGCCACAGGGGAGCGGGCTTGTCCTGCAAGGAGATTCCCGCGTCCGAGGCAAAGGTGGTCCCGTGCCGCTCGAGCAGCCGACATGCGGTCTTCGCCTGCGTGCTTCTGCCCTTGGTCATGCGGGTCGCCTACCCCGGGCGGGGTTCGTCCATGCAGGGCCGAGGTGCGGGCGGTTGCGCCATACGCAACTTGGGGGTTGCGCATCGATGAGGCAAGTGCAATGCTGGAGTTGCACATCATTCACCGACACGAAAGAGTGATGACCATCACCACTGACCGCATCGAGCGCGAGACCCTCATCGCCGCACCGCAGGACCGTGTCTGGGCCATGGTCGCCCAGCCCGGCTGGTGGGTCGCCGACGAGGGCTCGCTGACCGACGAGGTTGCCGAGGAGGGACGTTCCGTCCTCGCCAAGAACAGCGCGTACGGCGAGTTCCCCGTGCGCGTCGAGAAGGTCGACCCCACGTCCTACCTCGCCTATCGCTGGGCCAGCGCCTTCCCGGGCGTGGAGCTCCGCGACGACAACAGCACCCTCGTGGAGTTCACGCTGACCCCCGAGGGGGACGGGACCCGGCTGCGCGTCGTCGAGAGCGGCTTCGGCTCGCTCGCCGGCGCCACCGAGCAGATCGACCAGGCCCAGCAGCAGAATGCCGACGGCTGGATCGAGGTCCTGGACGGCTTCCGCTCGCGCGTCGAGAAGGCCGCCGCGTGACCGAGCAGGCACCGCTCGACGACGGTGGGGCGGACAGCGTGCTCGTCGCGCTGGCCGACCCCACCCGCCGCCGACTGCTCGACCTGGTGGGCTCGCTCGGCGAGGCCACCGCGACCACCCTCGCCGCGCAGGTCTCCGTGACCCGCCAGGCCGTGGTCAAGCACCTCACCGTCCTCGACCAGGCCGGCCTGGTGACCGGTCGGCGCGTCGGCCGAGAGGTGCGCTACTCCGTACGCCCCGAGACGCTCGACGCCACCGCCAGCCGGCTCGCGGCCCTCGCCTCCGACTGGGACACGCGCCTGGCCAGGCTCAAGGAGCAGGCCGAGGCCCGCTAGGCCCTCTGCACCCTTCCGCACCCGGCGATCCCTCATGGGTCGTCCGGCGCCTTCGCCGACCCTCGGGCCGGACCCGCCCCCAACTCGCGTGGGCCACCCACTCCTGCCCTAGGACGCCCCATGTCTGCCCCAGCACGCCCGCACGCCTTCACCCGCCGCCAGTCGCTCGTCCTGCTCGTCCTGCTGGGCGCGGGATTCCTGCTCGCGCTCGACTTCTCCATCCTCAACGTGGCCCTGCCCGAGATCGGCGCCGGCGTCGGTCTGAGCAACGCCGACCTGCCCTGGATCGCCGCCGCCTACGCCCTCCCGGCCGCCGGCTTCACCCTGCTCTTCGGCCGGCTCGCAGACCTGCTCGGCCGACGCCGGGTGTTCCTCGGCGGCATGGTCCTGCTGATCTGCGCCTCCGCCCTCGGTGGCCTCGCGACCACCCCGGAGGTCCTGCTCACGGCCCGCGTGCTCTAGGGGCTCGCCGCCGCCATGTCCACCCCCGCAGCGTTGTCGCTGCTCACCACCGAGTTCGACGAGGGCTCGGCCCGCGACCGCGTGCTCGGCTTCAACGGCGCCATCCTCTCCGGCGGCTTCACCGTCGGCGCCCTGGTCGGGGGTGCGCTGGTGAGCCTGATCAGCTGGCGCGCGGCGTTCCTCATCAACCTGCCCGTGGCGCTCGCCATCCTCGTCCTCACGCCCGGTCTCGTGGCCGCGTCTCGGGTGCCGCACCGCCCGGTGCTGGACGTGCCCGGCGCGCTGACCGTCACCGGCGGGCTGCTCGCCGGCGTCTACGCGATCATCGAGCAGGACTGGCGCTGGGGCCTGGCCGGCATCCTGCTGCTCGCGGCGTTCGTCGTCGTCGAGCTGCGCGCCACCGCCCCGCTCGTGCCGCTGCGGATCCTGCGCCGGCCCACCGTGCGGTGGGGCAACGGCGCCGGGCTGGTCATCTTCTCCATGGAGACGGCCGCGATCTTCCTCATGACGATCTACGTCCAGCAGTCGATCGGGCTGTCCCCGGTCATCACGGGCCTGGTCTTCGGCATACCGGGACTGGCCGCGGTGAGCGCCGGCATCCTCGCCGGCCGCTTCCTCGGCGCGTTCGGCACCCGTCGCGTCCTCGTCACCGGGATAGTCGTGCAGGGGGTCGCCACCCTGCCCCTGGCCTTCGTCGGAACGGACCGCACGGCCCTCCTCGTCATCGTCCCCGCGCTCCTCGTGGGCTTCTTCGGGCACGTGACGGCGATCGTCGCCTACACCGTCGCCGGCACCTCCGGGCTTCCCGACGACCAGCAGGGCCTGGCCACCGGCCTCACCTCCATGACCCAGCAGGTGGCGATCACGGTGGGCATCCCGATCCTCGGCTCCCTCGCCGCCACCCAGGCGACCTCGCAGTCGGGCCTGCGGCTGGCGCTCGTCATCGACGCCGCCGTCGTCGTGCTCGGCGCCGGCCTGGTCTGGCACGGGCTGCGACCCCGCACGCTCACCACGAACGGCCCGTCTGCCCCGGCCCAGCCCGCCGACCCCTACGTGCACGTCTCGACCGAAGGACTGTCATGAACAACATCAGCCTGTGGATCATCACCTCGTTCCTCTCGACCGGTCTGGTCGTCGACGGTCACCGAAGGCTCGGCAGCTCGCCCGTCGCCTATGCAGCGCTCGCCCGTGCGTCGGGCGGTAGGTCGGGCGGTGCCGCGGGTGCTGCCTCGGGCAGCCTGGGCGCTCGGTATCTCTCCCACGGTGCCTACCGCAACGTCGGTGCCCTCCAGCTGGTCGCCGCCGTCGGCCTGATGGTCCCCGGCCTGCTGCGCACCGCCACCCTGCTCGTGCCGCTGTCCGCCTGCGGCGTCATCGCGCTGCTCCTGTGGGCCACCGACGTCCGCGACCTCGGCAGCGACCACCGCCGGGGCGTCGCCGTCGTGGTCGCGATCGCCGCGGCGGCCTTCGTGGCCTACGGACGGTTCGGGACCTGGGCGCTGTGAGGCGTCGCCGACGCGTGCACCGCCGCCAGGTCCTCAGGCCCGGTGGCGGGCGAGGGGGTCGTGACTACAGTTGAGGGATGGGCGAGTTCACGTGGGGTGACCTCTTCGGCAGCCTGGCCCTCCTCGGGTCGCTGCTCGGGTGGCTGCTGAGCCGCCGCTCGGCCAAGGCGGCGTCCCTCGCCGCCGCTCGAGCGGAGGAGCGCGCCGAACGGTCGGCCGACTCCGCCGAACGCTCCGCCCTCGCGCAGGAACGCCTGGCGCGCCTCTTCGAGACCTACCTGCACCATCAGGAGCGCCTCGGGGTCGGGGGCGCGCAGCCAGGGCCCAGGCGCCGAGCGGTCCTCGGGGGCGCCCCTCGCCCGCGTGGTGCCCGCTGGACGCTGGACCGCGACCCCGGAGGCCGAGCGACGCTCACCAACCTCGGTGACACCGCCCGCCACGTGCGCCTGCGTGGCGAGGAGACGTCGACCTTCGAGGCGCCGGAGGCGCTGGACGTGCTCGGCCAGGGCGAGAGCGCGACCTTCGTCGCGGTCGGGGACTGGCGGGCCGGGACGCCCACCCTCGTGGTCACCTGGGAGGACGAGGACGGGGATCACCAGGTATGGCGCCGCGTGCTGCCATGACGCCGGCTGCGGCGTACGGCGCTCAGCTGAGGATGTCCTTGCGCCGGAACCACCAGTAGGCCAGCGCGATCGTGACCACGCCGTAGATCAGCGACCACAACGCGCTGAGCTGGATGTCGGTCCAGCCGATGTCGGGGGACAGGGCGCGGACCCAGGCGCGGGAGTAGTGCATCGGCAGGGCGTGGCGCAGGTCGCCGAGCTGCTCGATGGTGTCGAGGATCGACGCGACGATCGTCACGAGCACCGCGCCGCCGACGGCGCCGAGCGGTGCGTCGTTGAGGGTGCCGATGAGCAGGGCGATGCCGATGACCTGGACCAGGTTGATCGCCACGACGGCGGCGGCCAGCGCGAGGCGTGGCAGGAACTGCGCCCACTCCAGGCTCGTGCCGACGGGGCTCGAGTAGGACGTCCACCCGTAGGCGACCCCGCCGACCAGCAGCGCCCACGCGGGCAGCAGGAACGCTGCCAGGACGGTCGACCCCAGGGCGACGACGAGCTTGCTGGTCAGCAGCCGCGCACGACTGACCGGCGCGACGAGCAGGTAGCGCAGGGAGGACCAGGACGCCTCGGACGGCACGGCGTCCCCGGCGAACAGCGCCGCGAGGATGACGAGCAGGAAGTCGCTGGACGCGAACAGGCAGAAGACCGCGAAGTTTGCGCCGCCATCACGCGCCAGGTCGACGAATCGGCCGCCGCCCGAGCCGTCGTCGCCGAGGGAGAAGGCGCCGACCAGGATGAGCGGGAGCGCCAGCAGCAGGCCGAACCCCCACGCCGTGCGGCGCCGCCCGATCTGCCGGCCCAGCTCGACGCGCCACCGCAGCGGCTTGGCGCGACGGGCGCCGTCGGACCTCCGCTGCTCGCCCCCGCGCTCGGTGCCGTCGGTGCCGTCGGTGCCGTCGGTGCGATCGGTGCGCGGCGTGCGCGCGGTGCTGGGGGTCATCGGGCACGCACCTGGCGCAGGCTGTCCATCCGAGTCCTTCCGTCAGGATCATCGAGATCGTCGGCGCGGTCGGGACCGTCGTCGCCGCCGCCGGTGGCGGGACCGTCGCCACCGATCACGCCGAGGAAGACCTCCTCGAGCCGGCGCCGCGGCACGACGGAGTCGACGTCGCCGCCCGCCTGGACGACGGCAGAGACGATGGCCCCCCGGCTCGCGTCGCTGACGAGGGTGAGCGTGCGCGCGTGGCGGTCGAGGCTCAGCTCGTGCAGCGACGGGCCGAGCGGCCCGGTGCGCAGGGCGTGCTCCACCGCGGCGGGGTCGCAGTCCGGGCCGAGGGTGACCACGGTCGTGCCGTCCCCGCTGGTCAGGTCGGCGACCGAGCCGGAGGTGATGACGCGGCCGCGGTTCATGACGACGACGTGCGTGCAGGTCTGCTCGACCTCCGAGAGCAGGTGGCTCGACACGACGACGGTGCGACCCGTGCTCGCGTAGTCCCGCAGGATCGGCCGCATCGCGGCGATCTGGGGCGGGTCCAGGCCGTTGGTCGGCTCGTCGAGGAGCAGCACCTCGGGGCGGCCGAGCATGGCCTGCGCGATGCCGAGCCGCTGGCGCATGCCCTGGCTGTAGGTTCGGACGGGTCGGTCCACCGCACCCCCGAGCGCGGCGACCTCCAGCGCCTCGTCGACGTGGGCGTCGGCGGGGTCACGGCCGGTCGCCCGCCAGTAGGCGTCGAGGTTCTGCCGACCCGTCAGGTGCGGCAGGAACCCGGGCCCCTCGATGAGCGCCCCGACCCGGCCCAGCACGGGGGAGCCCGCGTGCACGGGCTGCCCGAGCACGTGCACCGCCCCCGAGTCGGCCCGGATGAGACCGACGAGCATGCGCATCGTGGTCGTCTTGCCCGCGCCGTTGGGCCCGAGCAGCCCGACGACCTGACCGGCCTCGGCCCGCCAGGACACGTCGTCGACGGCCCGGTGCCCGTCCTTGTAGGTCTTGACCAGGTGCTCCACGACCAGCGGCACCTCGGCGTCCTCGGCCCGCGTGTCCCGGCGGTCCCCACGTCGGCGGCGCCAGACGGCGATGCCGGCCAGGGCCGAGATGGCGAGCAGGAGAGCGGCGAGTCCGGCTGCGGCCCAGACGACCTCGCGGTCCACCGACCGTATGCCGTCCCCGCCGGCCTGCGGATCGGTGACGGCCTGGGCCGGGACCGAGGGCAGGACGAGGCTGCTGTCGGCGAGGCTCACGGCGTAGGCGCGGGCGTCCGTGGGCACCGCGAACCCGGCGTCGGTGGCGGACACGAGCACCCGCCACCGCGAGCCCTGAGCCATCGCATAGGTCCCGGCCGGCAGCGGGACGTCGACGTCGACCGGGGTGCCGGGCGTCGTGGTGATGCGGACGGGGACGACCTGGCTCCGGGGCGACACGGGACCGGACGGGGTGACGCGCCACAGCGAGACGAACAGCGTCGCGTCCCTCGCGGTGGAGGTCACGCGCAGGCGGACGCGCGGCGCGCCGACGACATCGACCCGGTCCTCGAGCGGGACGGTGTCGAAGGCCGCGTGCTGTCCCGGCAGGGCGGCGATCGAATACCCCGCGGCCGCAGCGAGATCCAGCCCACCGTTACCGCTCGAGCCGCCGGAACCCCCGGATCCACCGGACCCGTTCGAGCCGCCGCTGCCTGAGCCGCCGCTGCTGCCCGAACCGCCAGTCGTCCCACCGCTGCCCGAGCTCGCGTTGCCGTCCGAGCCCCCTGAGCCGCCATCGCTCTCGGCGCCCCCCGAGGCGCTGCCGCCGGACTTGCCGGCCCCGAGCGCCCCACCGAGAGCGCCGAGGTTGCTCATGGCGGCGGGGTCGCCTCCGGGTGGTGAGAGCAGGCGCACCGGGCGCGCGGGGGAGCTGTTCGACCCGTTCCCGTTGCCGGGGGCCTGTCCGGTGGCCGGCGCCAGCGTCACGCGGGTCGCGTCGGCCGGAGCCTGGTCGAGGCGCGGCGGCCTCGTGAGCGTGACCTCGCGCTGGCCGCCCTGGGCGGCCAGGGGAGCGCTGAAGGCGGGGAGCGGCATACCGGCCCGAGGGTCTGCTCCGGCCTGCTGGCGTCCCTGGTCGGTGAGATAGCGCTGGAACCACGGCAGCAGGGTCGTGGCGTCGCTCGGCTCGGCGCCGCCGTCGTGGCCCCCGTCGAACCAGCGGACCGCGACGGGGGTGCCGTTCGCGGCGAGCTGCTGCGCGGTCTCGTCCGCCTCGCCGAGCCCCACGAACGAGTCGCGCATCCCCTGCACCAGCAGCGTCGGGGCGGTGACCTTGCCGGACACGGCGACCGGGCCGTGGCGACGCAGGACCTGCTCGAGAGCGGGCGAGGGCCGGCCCGTCGTGGCTGCGTCCAGGAACAGGCGGCAGATGGTCGGGTCGAAGCGACCGCACAAGGCGGCGTCCGGTCCGAGCGGGGCGTTCGCGGCGCCCGTCGGCCGGGTCTGCCCGATCGCGGACGAGAAGAAGATCGAGGCCCAGCGACGCTTGAGCACGCCTGGCGCCGAGCCCACCCCGCCCGGGACGAAGGTCTCGGACAGGTCGTTCCAGGTGATGCCGGCGACGACGGCGTCGACGCGCCGGTCGGTGCCGGCGAGCATGACGCCGAGCGCGCCGCCGTAGGATCCGCCGGCCACGCCCACGCGGGGGTCCTTGGCGGCGTCGAGCTGCACGTCGGCCCGGCCCGCGAGGGTGTCGAGCAGCCGTGACGCGTCGGCGATCTCGTAGTCGGGGTCGTCCAGGTGGATGCGGCCGCCCGAGGCGCCGAAGCCCCGTGCGGTGTAGGCGAGGGCGACGTAGCCCTGGCCGGCCAGCTCACGGGCTCGCTCCATGAGGTCGGCCTTGCTGCCACCGAAACCGTGCGCGAGCACCACCGCCGGGTGTCGTCCGGTCGAGGTCGGCGCGACGACCGTGGCGTCGAGGGTCACCGTGGATCCGTCCGGCTCCGCCTTGACGGGGACGCGCAGCGCCTCCTCACGGACCTCGGCGGAGACGCGCTGCACCGGCACCGACAGCGACGCCGACACCGGCACCGACGCAGAGGCCGGCACCGAGATCGCAGGGGTCATCGCCAGGGCAGTGGTGAGCACCGCCATCGCGGCCAGCCTGCGTCTCATCGTCACCTTTCGAGAGGCGGAGCAGGGTCGGTGGTGCAGGTCGTCGGGCTCGTCGCTCGGGACGTCCCGCGCGTCACGAGACACCCAGTGTCCTACGCGGCACGTCCACGAACCCGCCTTGTCAGCTCAGGCCACCGTCGACGCCAAGGCCTCGAGGTCTGCCCGTATCCGTGCGATCACGGCGATGGGGTCCGCGGACTCCGACCGCACCTCTTTCATGAGCAGATCGCGCGCGAGGGTCGAGGCGGGCACTCCACGTGCCGCGGCCATGGTGAGGAGGGCCTCCAGCTCGTCTGCGTTGAGGCGCACCTGCAGCGTCCTGGATCGACCGTGGCCGCGCCGCGTCGTGGTGCCAGGACGCAGCTCGGCATCTGGGTGCGCCTCCGACGCCTCGGCTTCGGCGGTGATGAGGTCGTCAATCTTCATCGACCTCCTCCTCTCGGTATCGACGCTGGTCCGTCCCGTTCGATGGCCACGCGTTCACGCCCCAGGTGACCTCACCGTCTGGCAGCAGGATGACGGTGATCAGCATCTCGCGGTTGGAAGACCATCCAACTATG
The DNA here is from genome assembly GCF_002453335.1 of Arsenicicoccus sp. UBA6765. Classification (NCBI taxonomy): domain Bacteria; kingdom Bacillati; phylum Actinomycetota; class Actinomycetes; order Micrococcales; family Intrasporangiaceae; genus Arsenicicoccus; species Arsenicicoccus sp. UBA6765. Next base: position 109,461 of record NZ_DKGR01000017.1, on the reverse strand, counting down.
CGGATCGTCCGGCCTGATTGGGACGAGGGGTCGGGGTCGAGGACAAGGCGGTTGGGGTCGTTGACCGCCTCGTTGGCGAGCGCGGGCGTCAAGCCGTGCTTGGCGATGTAGCTGCCGCGATGGCGCCAGTCAGGCGGGCCGTCCGTAGCCCCATTGTAGTGCACGCGCATTACACTCGGCCACCCCTGTCAGACGATGCCGGACGCATCACGATCAGGCGGTCTCGTCGCGGCGGGGGAGCGTCGCGCGGCGGGGTGGTGCCAGGTCGAGCTCGGGCCGGTGGACGTCCTCGTCGAGCGCGTCGAGCAGCTCGGCCGACGTCAGAGGCCGGGCCGCCGTCTCGACGACGTCGACGGTGGGTGGGGCCGTCGACACCAGCTCCAGCTCGTGCATGCGGCGTGCCGTCACGAGGACGCGTGACTCGAGCGTGCCCACCATCGCGTTGTAGGCCTCGACCGAGCGCGACAGCTGGGCCCCGAGCCGGGTGGTGTGGCCGGCCAGGGTGCCGATGCGGGAGTAGAGCTCCTTGCCGAGCGCGAGCAGCTGGGCGGCATTGGTGGCCAGGGCGTCCTGCTGCCAGGTGAACGCGACCGTGCGGAGCAGCGCGAGCAGCGTCGCCGGCGAGGCGAGCACGACGTGCCGGGCGAGTGCGTCGTCATACAGCGTCGGGTCGTGCGCGAGACCGGCCGCCAGCACGGCGTCGGACGGCACGAAGCACACGACCATCTCGGGCGTGGTGGGGAAGGCGGTCCAGTAGGCCTTGGCGGCGAGCGTGTCGACGTGCCCCCGCAGGGCCCCGGCGTGGGCCCGCAGGTGGGCGGCGCGCTGGGTCTCGTCGAGGCCCTCGGCCTGCGCGGCGAGGAACCGCGTCAGGGGGGCCTTGGCGTCGATGACCAGCACCTTGCCGCCGGGGAGCCGGACGACCGCGTCGGGGCGCACCGCGGCGTCGTGCTCGCTCACCGCGCTCACCTGCTCGTCGAAGTCGCAGCGCGCCAGCAGGCCGGCGTGCTCGAGCAGGCGGCGCAGCTGCGCCTCGCCCCATGCTCCGCGCACGCTGCTGGACTGCAGCGAACCCGCGAGGGATGCCGTCTGTTCGCGCAGGGCCGCGGTCGTCGCGGACACCTCCTCGAGACGGCTGCCGAGGGCGCCATACTGCTGCTGCCTGTCGCGCTCGAGGGTCCCGACCGTCCGCTCCATGCGGGAGAGGGCCTCGCGCATCGGCCCCAGCGTCGCCGAGGTCTGCGAGTCCTCCGCGACCGTCGTCTCCAGGTCGAGGCAGCGCTCGCGCAGCAGGTCGCGCTCCGCCGTCACGCCGGCGAGCGCGGTGCGATCAGCCACGCCGGACCCCCGCAGCGCCAGCCAGGTGACCAGCGTGCCGAGGGCGATCCCGACGAGGAGCCCGATGACCAGGTTCACGTCCATGGCTGCAGCCAAGCACCCACCACCGACATACCCCTGCCGCCCCGCCGCCGCCACTGCCCGAAGCCGCGGCGACCAGGAGTGACGGCGCGAGCCACTAGACTCGCCTCCCGTGGCTCTTACTATCGGGATCGTCGGTCTGCCCAACGTCGGCAAGTCGACCATGTTCAACGCCCTGACCAAGAACAACGTGCTCGCCGCGAACTACCCCTTCGCGACCATCGAGCCCAACGTGGGCGTGGTCCCGCTGCCGGACCCCCGGCTCAAGGTGCTCGCGGGGGTGTTCGGCTCGGAGCGGATCCTGCCGGCCACCGTGTCCTTCGTCGACATCGCCGGCATCGTGCGCGGCGCGTCCGAGGGTGAGGGTCTGGGCAACAAGTTCCTCGCCAACATCCGCGAGTCCGACGCGATCTGCCAGGTCATCCGCGCGTTCAACGACGACGACGTCGTGCACGTCGACGGCAAGGTCTCGCCCGCCAGCGACATCGAGACCATCAACACCGAGCTGATCCTGGCCGACCTGCAGACTCTGGAGCGGGCGATCCCGCGCCTGGAGAAGGAAGTCAAGGGCAAGAAAACGGACAAGGCGATCCTCGACAACGCCCTGGCCGCGCAGAAGGTCCTCGAGGCAGGCGACACCCTCTTCGCCCGCGGCGAGGCCGCCGGCGTCGACTTGGCCGCGATCAAGGAGCTGTTCCTGCTCACGACCAAGCCCTTCCTCTACGTCTTCAACGTCGACGAGGACCAGCTGACCGACACCGAGCTGCAGTCGTCGCTGCAGGAGCTCGTGGCCCCCGCCGACGCGATCTTCCTCAACGCCAAGCTCGAGATGGATCTCGCCGAGCTCGACGAGGAGGAGGCGGCCGAGCTGCTGGAGTCCGTCGGTGTCACGGAGGCGGGCCTGGAGCAGCTGGCGCACAAGGGATTTCACACGCTCGGGCTGCAGACCTACCTCACGGCCGGGCCCAAGGAGTCGCGGGCCTGGACGATCCGCACGGGCTGGACCGCCCCGCAGGCCGCCGGCGTCATCCATACGGACTTCGAGCGCGGCTTCATCAAGGCCGAGGTCGTGTCGTATGACGACCTGGTCGCCACGGGGTCGATGCAGAAGGCCAAGGAGGCCGGCAAGGTGCGCATCGAGGGCAAGGACTACGTCATGAACGACGGCGACGTCGTCGAGTTCCGCTTCAACGTCTAACGTCTGCCAGTAGCCGAGATATCGGTAGTCCGGGGGGGATGGCTTGCCACGCTGTCCTCGTCGCTTGATGTTGGCCGCGGGCCGCGTCTGCTACGGTGATACCAATCGACCCCCTCCCAAGCCTCTCCAAGAAGCTCAAATGGGAGGGGCCTCTTTCTTTCCAGGGTGCCCCATGAAGCCGTCGCTGTCCTGGGACGAGCAGGTCGCCCTCTTGGTCAGCCGGGGCCTGGCCGTCCCCGATGCCACCAAGTGCGCCCGGTTCCTCGCAGCGGCGAACTACTACCGGTTCTCCGGCTACGCCCGGTACTTCCAGAAGGCTCCTCACCTCGGCGACGACGGCTTCCGGCCCGGCTGCACGTTCGAGGAGATCCGTGCTGTCTACGACGCCGACGAGGCGCTGCGCACCGCGCTCGTCCGGCCACTGGCCCGCGTCGAACTCATGCTCCGATCGCACACCGCCCGGGTCATCGCCGACGAGCACGGACCGTACGGCCGGTACCTCGAGGCCGACTTCTACACCGACGTCGGTGATCGCGAGCCGACCGTCGAGTCTTGCCTGCGCGACATCGAGCGCAGCCGGGACCGCCACATCCTGCGCTACCGGGGCGCTGGCGGCGACAGCGCTGACTTCAGCGAATTACCGGTGTGGTCGGCGGTCGAGGCCTGGTCGTTCGGCACGCTGTCCAAGGCGATCGAGCGAGGAGCCGGCGGCACGCTGGCCGACTCCGTTGCCACTAGCATCGGCGTCGCCAAGGCGGGCTTCGCCTATCGGGTGAAGGCCCTGGTCTACTTGCGCAACCGGTGCGCCCACCACAGCCGGCTGTGGCACCACTCCGTCATCGACGCCGGCCCGACGCCGAACAACGTGAGGAAGAAGGCGAAGAGAGAGGCCGGGCAGTTCGAGCCTCGGTCTGTGCTCGACGTCATCGCCTCCCTCGACGACATGACCGCCCGCGGCGGTGTCGCCGGCCCTCTGCTCCCGAAGCTCGCGGCCGAGCATGACCGGGCCTCGGAGTTCATGCAGGGCCTGGCCAAGCCGCAGAGTCCTCGCGACCACGCACGTGACACGCCAAGATGATCTGCTGAAGCGCGCGTGCGCGAATCATGTGTCATACTGAAGTTGCTGTCCCTGCCGAATCCGCGGCTCTGGACGCGGATTCAGGAGGTCCACGATGATTCCACTCTCACCCGCCGAGGCGCTCGGCAGTCACGCATCCGGGGTCCGCGATGTGCTCGTCGAGGTCGTTCGCTCTGTGCACGGCAGGTTTGCCGAGGCACACCTGGTGTCGGAGTCGCGGTACGCGATTGACTTCGGTAGCCAGTGGCGCGATCTGCTCGCCGATGCCAACGAGGCACTGGTTGACCGGGGCTTCCAGTCGCAAAAGTTTCGGCCGGCTGGATACAAGCTCCCCGTCGTCAATGACTGCTTGATCTACGTCTGGCGCATCCCGGACTGCGCTGACCCCGGTGACTTCGCGTCGAGTACGACGAAGAAGAACGGCTTCTCTGCTCAGCCGCCCGACCCCACCTTGTTCGATCCCGTCATCGGAGACGAGCCAGTCGAGCCCGAGCAGCCCGGGCTCGAGCGCGTGGTGCGAGCCGCCGGTGAGGTGATGCCGGTGGTGCTCGTTATCGTCCACTCCTCTCCCCGGCAGCTGCAGTCGATCGAATGGGCCGTCGCTGAGCTCGACGAGACGACCGGCAAGGTCAAGCGCCACGGCCAGGAAGCCATGTGGGAGCCGGAGCTCGTCGAGGCCGACGCGGCATCGGCTGGCGAGTCGTTCGACAGCGGCACCCCGGTGCCGCCTGGTATCGAGCCGCGAGAGCAGGAAGGCATAGACCCGGATGCGTGATGACACTCCGAGCCTGTTCGACGTCTCGGGCTCTGGGCAGACGCACGGACGCTTCGAGCCGGCGCGGCTGACCCAGGCCCGCGTCCGCCGCTCTGTGACCAAGACCGATCTGGCCGCTGAGGTGGGCGTCTCCGCCGCCGCAATCGGTCAGTACGAGGCCGGCGTCAACTCACCGCGCCCCGATGTCCTCGACCGCCTGGCAAAGGCGCTCGACGTCCGTCCTGGGTTCTTCGGCGTCGGACGCCCCCTGGCGCGCATCGACATGGTCAACGCTCACTTCCGGAGCCTGCGGACGGCCAAGGTGAGCGACCGTCAGAAGGCGTTGGCCACGGTCGCGCTGGTGTGGGAGCTGACGTTCGCGCTCGAACGGCACGTGAAGCTCCCTGAGGTCGACCTCCCGGAGGTCCATCCCGGCACCGCTCCCGCAGAAGCGGCCGCTCTGCTGCGCCGTCACTGGGGTCTGCCCGATGGTCCGGTCAAGCACCTGGTCGCCACGGCCGAGTCCCGAGGCATTGTGGTCGCCGTGCGACCTCTCGCCGAGATCGACACCGTCGATGCCTTCTCCGTCGTCATCGTCGACCGACCGATCATCATCACGACCCCGCGTCGGACTGAGAACGTGTTCAGGCATCGGTTCTCGATCGCGCACGAGGTCGGACACCTGCTGCTGCATGCCGATACCGCCGAGCACAGTGCTGCCATCGAGAAGGAAGCGGACGAGTTCGCCGCGGCCTTCCTCACTCCGGCTGCGTCCATGGACGCAGCCCTGCCGCAGCGGCTCGATCTCGCTGCCCTCGACCGCCTCGGCAGGACATGGGGGGTCTCACCGACCTCCCTGATCCGTCGGATGGTCGAGCGCGGGCGCACCACCGAGTCCTCGGCGCGGCGTGCCTACCAGCGGCTGTCGGCTGTCTACGACTCCAAGGCCGACCCGACCAGCGCCTATCCCGGCGAGGTGCCAACGCTGCTGAGGAAGGCCGCTGACCTCGCCGGTGACCACGGCGCGCCCGTACCGGCGCTTGCCGAAGCGTTGAAGATCAGCCCCTACCTGGTGCGCGACCTGCTGGGCGATGCCGACGAGCGCCCAGTGCTCCGCCTCGTCGGCAGTGACTGACCCTCCGGTCCCGCCGGATGGGGGCTGACTTGCCCAGGCCCGGCTTTGCCTCTCATCACCAACCAACGAAGGACCTTCATCGATGGCCTATCCCACCCTTGCGCTCCACCTGCTCATCTCGGCACCGGGAGACGTGCCCGTCCAGGACATGGCGACCATCCGCAAGACGATCAGCCAGTGGAACCTCAACCTCGGCCGCGTCGTCGCCCTCACCGTGCTGCCCGTGTCCTGGACCGAGCACGCGGTCGCCGAGTTCGGGGACCGCCCTCAGGCCATCCTCAACGACCAGATCGTTGAGGAGGCGGACTTCGCTGTCGCTCTCTTCTACGACCGCCTGGGCACTCCGACCGGTGAGGCAGATTCGGGTACGGCCGAAGAGATCAAGGTCCTCGTCGAGGCTGGCAAGTCGGTGGCGGTACTGGTGAATGCGTCCGCCAGACCGCCTCTCGGTGGTTCAGCCCTTGAAGAGCGGAAGCGCCTGACCGAGTACCTGACTGACCTGCGTAAGACCGCCCTCGTCTTCGAGTATGCCAACGAGGGCGACCTCATTAGCCACCTCAACAACTTCCTGAGCAGGGCTACTGCGCAGTTCCAACAGTCCGTCGAAGCCTCTAAAGATGAGGAACCGGCAGGGCCGGACCCCTCGGAAGGCGTGTGGCCGCGAGCCGAGGTTCGCGAGAGCGTGAAGACGGACAACAAGGGTCGGCTGAAGACCCAGCGGCACTGGTCGCTCGTGCTTCACAACACCTCGCGGGGACCGGCGTCCGACGTGGACTTCCAGTTCCTGGACCTGCCGGAGAATGCGATGTTCCGCGTGCATCGCGAGGAGGGTCCGCTCGGAACCATCCCGCCAGGTCAGGAAGCACGGTTCCCTCTGCTGCTCGCCATGGGGTCGCCAGACGCAGTCGATTGCGTGGTCACGTGGACCGACGCCTCGGGAAACGCCAGGGAGACGAGGGCAACAGTCCGAACCTGACGTTCCTAACCGTGGCGACGTGGTCGAGTTCCGGTTTAACGTCTAGCGTTAATGACGCTTCGCGTTATATGCTGGTCTCGTGATCAGATCGTTCGGGAGCAAGGATACCGAACGCATCTGGCACGAGCAGTACGTCAAGCGCGTCGACCGGACGGTGCTGCGGGCGACCCTGCGGAAGCTCGAGCTGATCCATGCGGCGAAGGATGTCGAGGACCTCCGGGTCCCGCCGGGGAACCGCTTGTAGCTTCTGGTCGGCGATCGTCGCGGACAGCACGGCATCCGCGTGAACGCGCAATGGCGACTCTGCTTCGTCTGGAGAGATGGAGGTGCAGAAGATGTCGAACTCGTCGACTACCACTGAGGCGGACTTGATTCAGCCGATCCACCCGGGAGAGATCCTGATGGAGGACTTCATCGAGGGCTTCGGGATCACGCAGAACAAGCTGGCCGTGTCCATCGGTGTGCCGCCGCGACGGATCAACGAGATCGTGCACGGCAAGCGAGGGATCACGGCTGACACGGCCATTCGTCTGGCGCGGTACTTCGGGACGTCAGAGGAGCTCTGGATGAACCTGCAGTCGAACTACGAGCTGCGGCTCGAGCGGCGGGCGCTGCGCGACAAGGTCGCTGCGATCACGCCGTTGCATGTCGCATGACCGGGCATCTCGTCGTGATCTCCGGTCTTCCCGGCGTCGGAAAGACAAGGGCTGCCGAGATCGCCGCCGCGAGCACAGGCTCGATGCATCTGTCCATCGACGCCACGGCAACGCGGACTGCGGATGAAGTCGCAGACGCACTCACCGCGCGCCTCGGCGCAAGACGAGGCCCGTCTCGCTGATGGTTCTCTGTACCGAAACGCGGTGGAATTCCGGTTCGACGTGAAGTTCAGATGGAGACCGTCATGCTCCCGAATCCCCATGTGGTGCGCCGAGGCGCCGGAACGCCGGTGCTGTTCATCCACGGCAACGGAGTCGATCATCGGCTGCTGAGCGATCTCGACGACGTCTTCGCCAGTGATGACGGGGATGGGTGGGAGCGCATCTATGTCGACCTTCCTGGGTTCGGGCAGACCCCGCCGCTGATCGGGCGGGGCGGCCTGCCTGACGTTGCGGATTGGCTTGACGAGCTGACCTCCGAGCTGATCGGTTCCTCGTCGTTCGCCGTCGTCGCGAACTCGCTGGGGGGTCTGCTCGCGAGGGACCTGGTGGCGCGCCGACCGGCGCAATGCCTCGGGATGGCCCTCCTGGCACCGGTCGTCGATCCCGCGCACGAGCGCCGGACGGTGCCCGAGCGGTGCGTGCTCGTCGAGGACCACGATCTCCTGGCCTCGATCGCACCTGCGGACGCCGTGACGTACGCAGAAATGGCCGTCCTGCAGAGTCGCGAGAACTGGCTCCGGTTCCAGCGAGCCGCACTCCCTGGAATCACTGCGGCCGACGACGACGCGATGCGTCGCATCGGCGATCTCTACGACCTCCCGCATTCGAACGAGGACAGGCTTGTGCTGGACCGCCCCGTGCTTGTCGTCGCGGGCAAGCAGGACCACATCGTCGGCTACGAGGATCAAGACGCGCTGTCGAGGCGGTTCCCTCGATCGACGTATGCGGCGCTCGACGGTGCCGGGCATAACGTCCATCTCGATCAACCGGAACTGGTCCGTGCTCTCCTGCGTGAGTGGAGGAGCGCGGTGACCATGGAAGCAGCGATCGCGTAGCGCAAGCTCGGCCCGTTGAGGATCGGCAGCCACGAGGGGTAGTTGAACACGTCATGTTCCGGAGCGACGCGACGTCGTCGAGTTCCGTTTCAACGTGTAGGCCAAAGGGCCAGCCTGGAAGCCTGGCTCCGCCCCCAGCCCGCCGGCTCACTCGTTCTCTTCCTCGGCCCTCAGGCCGCCCCCGCCACTCCCGGCCTGCCCGTAGCACGTGCGCTACGCTCGGTGGTATGAGCGCGATCGAGCCTCCTGCGGAGAGCCTGTCGCAGCGTGAGCTGCGCAACGAGTCCGGGCGTGTGCTGCGGGCGGTGAGCGAGGGCCACTCCTTCGTCCTGACCAACAGCGGGGTTCCCGTGGGCCGGATCGTCCCGCTCGACAGGCCTCTTCCAGCGCTGCCGATCGCGCGCCCGGCGCGTCGCACCGGAGGGTGGACGGCGTTGGCGATCGAGCGCAGGAGTGGCGCCCGGAGCCTCGCCGAGCCCCTCGACGACCTTCGCGAGGATCGGTTGTGACCTCGAGCGGGGTCGTCTACGTCGACACGTCCGCTCTCGCGGCACTGCTCATCGACCAGCCAGAGAGTGCTGCGCTCCTGGACTGGCTCGACTCGACGGCAGCCGAGCTCGTCTCGAGCGACCTGCTGGAGACGGAGCTGCGCCGGGTCGCGGTCCGCGAGGGGCTCGACCAGTCAGACGTGACGCGACTCCTCGACGGCGTCGCCCTCGCAGCCCTCGATCGAGCCGTCTATCGAGGTGCCGGCTACCTGCCCATGCCCTACCTGCGGACCCTGGATGCCTTGCACCTCGAGGCGGCCATCCGGCTCGATGCCTCGGCGGTCCTCACCTACGACCGCAGGCTCGGCGAGGCGGCCAGGGCTGCCGGCCTGGACGTGATCGCCCCGGCTGGGCCCCCCGGCGCGCCGCCCCGCCCAGCCTGAGGGTCAGAGAGTCCGCTCGGGAGGAGGGCCGGCCGTCACATGTAGATCATGCGGCTGAGCCGGACGGCGTAGTCGGAGTCGAGTCCTGCAGCCGGGTCCTCCATGCGCTCGTTCAGGATCGCCGCCGCGAAGTCCCGGCGCTTCGGCAGGCGCTCGCGCTGCGCGGACTCCAGCGCCGCAGGGAGCTCGGCCGCGGTCAGCTCGGTGCAGTACGCGGGTGAGCCCGGCTGCTGGCGCCACGAGTCGGCGATCGAACCCGCGTCCACGGCGTCGAAGCCCGAGTCGTCCATCAGGGTGGCGGCGACCTCCTTGGCGCGCGGGTCGTCGCCTGCGATGGGGATGGCGAGGCGGTCGGGGTGCCCGGCGGGCAGGGCGCGGTCGGCAAAGGTGCCGGAGCCCACGGCGTTCCAAGCCTTCACGATGGGGCGACCCAGCTGCTGGGATGCCCACTCGCTCTCCCAGAGCCTGGGGGAGACATGGATGATCGTGATGTGTCGACGATGCCCGTCGACGGCGTGCTCGGCCTGGCCGCCGTCGGTCCGACCGTCCTGTCTCGTGCCGGGCTGGAGCGCATCGGCTACGCCGACGTGTTCACCATGAGGGTGCCGGGCGCAGCGGCGACGCCGGAGCAGTGGGCTCGAGCGATGTTCGGCGACGTGCCGACCGTGGGGGAGCAGTTCATCTGGCAGGGACTGCTGCAGCTGCGACTGGTCCCCGGGCGATCGGGCTCGGCGGTCGCGGGGTGGCAGATCGCGGCGCGCGGCGAGGACTGGATTCGGCTCGAGGCCCGGTCCTGGGACATGGCTGTCAACCTGATCGTGCGCGCGACGCCGTCGGAGGTCTCGCTGGCCACGCTGATCCGCTACGACCGGTTGCCTGCCTCCCAGGTCTGGACGGTGCTCTCGGCGGTCCATCGCCGGCTGGCGCCGGGCCTGCTCCGGGCTGCTGCCACCGCCCTGGCGAGGGTTGATCGAGGGTCAGGTCAGGTCGGGTCATGAGGTCGCGGCGTGCCGTCCTGGGCGTCGAGCAGGCGCTCGATGGTCGCCCGCAGCTCGCGCGCATGACGTGAGATCACCAGCCACACAATGTCGTAGTCGACCGCGTCGTGCTCGTGCGCGATGCGGTGACGCATCCCGATCGCACGACGCCAGGTGGGGTCGCCCTGACGCTCGTCCAGGAAGCCCTCGGGCAGTCGGCGCACCGCCTCGCCCAGCTTGAGGACCACGGAGTCCGCGGCGAGCTTCGGCACCTCGAGGTCGGGGTCGCTGTCATACCACTCTCGGCCCCGGGCAGCGATCGCCTCCGCTCGGTGGCACAGGCGGACGATGTCGGTGAGGCGGGCGATGGTGGGTGCGGACAAGGCAGGTTCCCGCGTCATACGGGCACCGCCGAGGTCGCGATCTCATGACCGGTCCGCAGCGACCGAGACGTCACGATGTCGACCGGCACCTCCAGCAGGTCCTCGAGCTCCGCGGCGGCGTCGATGATGTCGAGCAGATCCAGGTCGTCGGCAGCGTCGACGAGCAGATCGAGATCGCTCCGGGTGGCATCGGAGGCGGTCGCGGCCGAGCCGAAGACCCGGGGGTTCGTCATTCGATGCTGCTCCAGCACCCGCACGACCGCGTCTCGATGTCTGGCCAGCGCCTCTCGGGGCAACGGGCGCAGCGCCGCCACGAGTCGCTCCTACGACGCTGCCGACGGGCGCCGTCGTCCTGACTCGTAGGCCGCGATGTTGGGCTGCGCCACACCGCTTCGGGCAGCCAGGGCCGTCTGGGTGAGCCCAGCGCGCAGTCGCCGCTCCCGGAGATCGTCCACGCTGAGATTATATCGCTCGATATAAAGCCCCTCGCCTCCCGCAGGACTAATGCGCGCGTCAACGACGTTGAGGGGCCCATGAAGGCCTTCGGTTTCCTCAGCTTCGGGCACTACGGGTCCGGACGTGGCCCGGGCGACCCCAGCGCTGGCCAGTCGCTCAAGGACGCGATCGAGATCGCCCGGGGCGCGGACGAGCTGGGCGTCAACGGGGCCTACTTCCGCGTGCACCACTTCGCGCGCCAGTCAGCCAGCCCCATGCCGCTGCTCGCCGCCATCGCCGCGACCACCGAGCGGATCGAGGTCGGCACCGGCGTCATCGACATGCGCTACGAGAACCCGCTCTACCTCGCCGAGGAGGCCGCCCAGCTCGACCTCATCGCCGACAACCGGATCGCCCTCGGCATCAGTCGCGGGTCGCCCGAGCCGGCGCTGCGCGGGTGGGAGGCCTTCGGCTACACCGGGTCCCGGGACCCGCGCGGTGCCGACCTGGCGCGCGACAAGTTCGCGACGTTCATGCGGGCCGTCCGCGGGGACCGGCTGGTCGACGCCGACCCCGCCCAGCACGGCCCCGGCCAGCGGCTGCGGGTCGAGCCGCACTCGCCGGGTCTCGCCGACCGCGTCTGGTGGGGCGCCGGCACGCGTGAGACCGCCTCGTGGGCAGGGGAGCTCGGCGTCAACCTGATGAGCTCCACGCTGCTGACCGAGGCGACGGGGGAGTCCTTCGGCGACCTGCAGCGCGAGCAGATCGAGCGCTACCGCGCCGCCTTCACGGCTGCGGGGCACGGCCGCGTGCCGCGAGTCTCGGTGAGCCGCAGCGTCTTTCCGATCGTCGACAGCCGTGACCTCGTCTGGGGTCAGCTGCGCGGAGGGTCCGGGGACCAGGTCGGCGTCATCGACGGATTCACCGCGACCTTCGGCAAGTCGTATGTCGGAGAACCGGATCGGCTCGTCGCGGAGCTCCAGGCGGACGCCGCCGTGAGGGCCGCGGACACCCTGATGCTGACCATCCCGTCGCAGCTCGGGCCCGAGGCCAACCTGCGCATCCTGCAGACCTTCGCCGAGCACGTGGCGCCGGCCCTCGGGTGGGAGCCCAACCAGGACGGCCCGGTCAGCGGCTACGCCGAGCTGCCGCGCTGAGCCGCCGAGCCATCGCACCCGCACTCGCCGTCCCGTCACCGCGCGACGCACAGCGACGAGCGCGTGGTCATCCGTCGCGGGGTGACAGCCAGCCCGCGAGGCGACGGGCGCTGACGGCATACGGCATCGACCCGGTCGCCACCTCCACGACCAGGTCGTAGACCTCGTCGTCGGGTCCGTCGACCACCCATCCGTTGATCCAGCAGAAGGTCACGGTCGCCAGCCAACCGAGGCGCTTGTTGCCGTCGACCAGCGGGTGGTTGCGGGTGATCGACTCCAGAAGGACGGCGGCCTTCTCCTCGACGGCGGGGTAGGCGTCCCTGCCGCCGACCCAGGTGCGGGGCCGGTGGGCGGCGGCATCGAGCAGGCCGACGTCCACGACCGGGCCGACCTCCAGCTGGTCGGCCAGCCCGAGCAGGTCGTCCAGCTCGAGGTAGCGGGTCGTCATTCGCCGAGGCGCCGCAGCACGTCGGCGTAGCGCTCCCGACCCCAGGCTGATCCGGCAGCGACGTCGGCACGGTGCATCCGCCGGGAGGCGGCCTCGTGGATGGCGCGCACGACGGCCTCCTGCTTGGAGACGCCCTCCGCGCGCGCGAGCTCGGTCAGGGTGGCGTCCTGCTCCGGGGTGAGTCGTAGGTTCATGGCCATGCTCCATGGTACCTCCATGGTACCTCCGTGGTACCACGCGTCGGGTCAGGTGTTGCGCCGAGCGGCTCGGCGAGGGCCTGCGCTGAGCCGGTGCGCCAGGACCAGCACCACGAGCGTCACGAGGCCGGTCCACAGGGCGGGGCGTGAGGCCGAGCCGACCCCGAGGAGCACCAGCACGCCGACCATGAACGCGACGGCGGCCCAGCTGGCGACCGGCCACCCGGGCACGGGGAAGCCGCCGGGGGAGAGCTCGCTACGGGCGATCTGCCGCTTCATGGCGACGTGCGAGAGCAGGATCATCAGCCAGACGAAGACCGTCGCGAAGCTCGCCACCGACGCCACGAGCATGAACACGCCCTCAGGCCCCAGGACGTTGAGCACGAGCCCCACCGTCAGCGCCGCCGCCACGAAGCCCACGGCCGCCACCGGCACCCCGCGACCGTTGGTGCGCGCCAGCGCTCGCGGCGCGTCGCCCTGCTCCGCGAGGCCGTGCAGCATGCGGCCGATCGAGAAGGTGATGGCGTTGAGCGCCGAGAAGGCCGCGGTGATGACGACGGCGTTGAGCACGTTCGCGGCGGCGGGCAGCCCCACGGCGTCAAAGATCTGCACGAACGCGCTCGACCGCCCGTCCACCGTGGTCCACGGCGCGAGGCAGAGGATGACGCCGATGGCGCCGACGTAGAAGAGCAGGACGCGCCAGGGGATGGTGTTGATGGCGCGCGGGATGGCGTGCCCGGGGTCCTCGGCCTCCGCGGCGGACAGCCCCAGCGTCTCGATCCCGCCGAACGCGAACACCACGACGGTGAGCGAGACCAGCGCGCCCCACAGCCCGTATGGCGCGAAACCGCCATGCGCCCAGAGGTTCTCGACCGTCGGGTGGCTGCCGCCGGGGACCTGCAGGCCGAGCGCGAGGATCGTGAGACCGGCGGCGATCATCGCGATGATCGCGGTGACCTTGATCAGCGAGAGCCAGAACTCCGTCTCGCCGAAGACCTTCACGTGGATGAGGTTGAGGCCGGTGACCAGGGCGATCGCGCCGACCACCCACACCCAGCCCGGCACCTCCGGCCACCAGTGGCCGAGATAGATCGTGAGGGCGGTGACGTCGGCGACGGCCACGACCAGCATCTCGATGACGAACATCCAGCCGGTCACGAAGCCGCCGAGCGGCCCGAGGTAGGTGCGCGCGTAGCGCCCGAAGGACCCGGCGCCGGGGTCGCGGACGGCCATCTCGCCGAGCGCCCGCATCACGAGGAACACCGCGAGTCCCGCTGCGACATAACCCAGGAGGACCGCCGGCCCCGCCATCCGGATGGCGTCGGCGGAGCCGTAGAACAAGCCCGTCCCGATCGCCGAGCCCAGCGCGATGAACTGCACGTGCCGCGTCGTCAGCCCGCGCGCGAGGGTGTGGTGGGGCACGGGCGCCGGGCCCTGCGGGGGTTCGCTCTGCCGGGTGGACGAGCGGCGGCTCGGTGACGACACGGTGGTCCTTCCTCGTGGGCAACCCTCCCAGGCTAGTCCGCAGACCTCTGCGTATGACGGGGGTGTCCGGGGTATGCGCCTCGACGAATCGCACGCCGGCACCACGAGGAGGCAGCAGTGGACATCACCGAGATCATCCTGGAGCAGCACGCGCAGCAGCGAGCGGCATTCGCGCAGCTGGAGGAGTTCCCCAAGAAGGACGTCGAGGGGCTCGAGGCGCTGTGGGAGCGGCTGGTGATCTTCCTGGAGACCCACGCCGAGGCCGAGGAGCGCTACTTCTATCCCCACCTGCTCGAGAAGGGGACCGGTGCGGCGGACGCCGACGACGGCACCGTCGAGGGCGAGGTCGAGGACGCGATCAAGGACCACAACAAGATCCGCGACGCGATCGGCCGGGCCGACGAGGCCAAGGTGGGCTCGGACGAGTGGTGGCAGGCCGTCACCGACGCCGACATCGCCAACTCCGAGCACATGGGCGAGGAGGAGCGGCAGGACCTGCGCGACTTCCGGGACCACGCGAGCCTGCAGCTGCGGCACGACATCGCGGTGGAGTTCCTCCGCTACCAGGCGACCAAGGCGGCGACCGGCATCGAGCCGGTCAACAAGGACGCCGAGGAGTACGTCGAGGACCCGGAGGCCGAGCTGGAGGAGGCCGAGGGCAAGGCCGAGCCCGCGAAGAAGGCCTCCGCGAAGAAGGCTTCTCCCAAGAAGTAGGACAACAGCCTGTCGTCAGGGCCGTCCGGCCGGTGCCGGGCGGCCCTGACGCCGTCTCCGGGGGCCTGCGACGCCGCTCGCCGGCGTCACGCAGGCGGCGAGGTTAGGGTGCCCTTATGAGCGACCAGCGACCCCAGCGCCGCCCCCGGGTGATGCGCACGGCCACCGTCACCCGCACCGAGCGCCTCACCCGCGACCTGGTGCGCGTGCACCTCGAGGGGTCCGACCTCACGACGATCGAGCCGTCGGAGCAGACGGATCGCTACGTCAAGCTGCTGTTCGCGCCCGCCGGGGCCGACTACGCGTGGCCGTTCGACCCCGACACGCTCCGCGAGGAGCGGCCGCGCGAGCAGTGGCCGGTGACGCGGACCTACACGATCCGCAGCCTGGACCCCGTGGCCGGGCAGATGGCGCTGGACTTGGTGGTCCACGGCGACGAGGGGCTGGCGGGCCCGTGGGCCGCTGCGGCGCGACCGGGGGACGGCATCGGGTTCTACGGCCCCGGCGGTGGCTGGGGTCCCGACCCGACCGCCGACCACCACCTGCTCGTGGGCGATGAGTCGGCGGCCCCCGCGATCGCGGCCGCCCTGGACGCGCTGCCCCACGACGCGCGCGCCAGCGTGTTCGTCGAGGTCGCGGACGCCACCACGCACGTGCCGCTGCGCACGACGCCGGGGATCCAGATCACCTGGGTGCACCGGGACGAGACCGGCGGCCGGTATGGCGTTGCCCTGGCCCAGGCCGTGCGGGCGGCCGGGCTGCCGGGCGGGGACGTCCGGGCGTTCGTGCACGGCAACGCCGACATGATCAAGGACCTGCGCCGCTACCTCTTCGTCGAGCAGGGGGTGCCTAGAGATCGCGTGTCGATCTCGGGATACTGGCGAACGGGTCAGGACGAGGATGCCTGGCAGGCCGGCAAGCGCGAGTTCGTGGCCGCGATGGAGCAGGAGCAGGACGGCTCGACCGCGGCGGCGCCGACCGGCTGACCACCGCACGATCACAGGGGGAAGCACCGATGGACCGCAACCACAAGGCCCTGGCCGCCCTCGCGACCGGAGCGATCACGCTCGTGCCCGTTCGGCGCTGGCCCGCACCCGTGCGGGCGGCGTACGTCCTCGCGCCCGCCGCCCTGCTGGGCTTCGGCGCGGCGGCGATGCTGGCGTCACGCGAGGAGCAGGGCGGGCGGGGCGGGACGCCCGACGTCGACGCCCCACCGGCGGTGACCCCGCTCGCCCTGGCCGGCGGCATCGGGGCGGCCGGGGCGGCATACGGCCTCGGTCGGCTGAGCGTCTCGGCCGACGGCTGGATCGAGGACCGGCTGCGGGACTGGGGCGTGCTGCAGCCGCGGCTGGTGATGGCGGTGCTCGCCGCCGCGATCATGGCGCTGCCGGACCCGAGCGACGAGCCCGTCGTCAGCGCAACCGGGGGCTGACCAGCCTGATCGACGACGGTCGGCGACAGGTCTGTCGATAGGTCTGTCGGTAGGCTGCGGCCGTGGTGGACGACTTCCTGATCGCTCGCAACCCGGAGCCCGGCTCCAGCCTGCCGTACCTCCTGCGCATCCCCCTCGGCCCTGACGGGGTGGTGCTCAAGGCCAAGGAGATGTGGCCGCGGACGGCCAAGGTCTACTGCCACCGCGCCGAGTGGCCGGATGACGCGGAGATCGTCGAGCGCACGCCCACCCGCACCTGCGTGCGGCGCGGCGCGGCCATCGACCTCGTCCTGGACCGGGGTCGGGAGAACCGCTCCCAGCTCGTGCTCACGCAGGTGCGGGGCAGGGAGGCGATCTTCTGGCAGACCGCGCGGACGGCCAAGCAGGCCCGCCCGTCGGTGCGCTCGCCGCGGGCCAGGGCGGCCGGGATCGCCGAGATGCAGGTCGTGGTCGACAGCCACGAGCGGTACGCCTGGAAGTTCTCGGACGAGCAGGTCACGACGGTGCGCCGGGGGCTGCCGGTCGGTGACTACGCCGTGGAGGTGGAGGGTCGGCCCGTCGCGGTGGTCGAGCGCAAGTCCTTGCCGGACCTGGTGTCGACCCTGACCTCGGGGCGGCTGCGCTATGCCCTGGCCGAGCTGGCGACCGTCCCCCGGGCCGCCGTCGTCGTGGAGGCGAGGTACTCCGACGTGTTCAAGCTCGACCCGTCGATCCCGGTGCGTCCCTCCGTGGTCGCCGAGGGGCTCGCGGAGTGCCAGGCACGGGTGCCGAGCGTGCCCGTCATCTTCGCCGAGACCCGCGCGCTCGCGCAGCAGTGGACCTACCGGTTCTTCGGGGCCTGCCTGGTCGAGCTCGCCCAGGAGGACGGCGCCTCGGCGCGCGTGGCGGACCTGTCTCCCGGCCCCGGGATGCCTCCGCGTGAGCCGACCCCCGCCGAGATCCGCGCCTGGGCGGTGGCCGAGGGCCTGCCGGTCTCGGCGCGCGGTGGCCGTCTCGCGGCGAGCGTGGTGGCGGCATACCGGGCCGCCCACGGTGATACCTTCCCGAACGGCTGACGACCCCCTGAGCGCACCCGTCGGCCACGATCCGCGACCGAGCTCCCCTGACCTGCACGGAGTGAGCATGAGCGACCTAGTCGGACAGAGCGACCTGCACCGCGGGCTCAAGGCCCGCCACCTCAACATGATCGCGATCGGCGGGGCCATCGGCACCGGCCTGTTCGTGGCGTCGGGGCAGTCCATCTCCAAGGCCGGGCCGGGAGGCGCGCTCCTGGCGTATGCCGCCATCGGCTTCATGGTCTACCTGCTCATGCAGAGCCTCGGCGAGATGTCGACCTATCTGCCGGTGGCCGGCTCCTTCGAGACCTACGGCACCCGCTTCGTCAGCCCGAGCTTCGGGTTCGCCACGGGCTGGAACTACTGGTTCAACTGGGCGATCACGGTCGCGGCCGAGCTCGTGGCCGCCGCCATCGTCATGAAGTACTGGCTCCCCGACGTCCCGTCGTGGTTGTGGTCGGCGGTCTTCCTCAGCCTCCTGTTCGCGCTGAACTGCGCGTCGGTCAAGGCGTTCGGCGAGAGCGAGTTCTGGTTCGCCTCGATCAAGGTCCTGACGGTGATCGTGTTCCTCGTGGTCGGCGTCGCCATGATCGTCGGCATCCTGTCCGGCCCCTCCCCGGGCTTCAGCAACTGGACGACGCGGGAGGCGCCCTTCGTCGGCGGCTTCACGGGCATGCTCGCGATCTTCATGGTCGCGGGTTTCTCCTTCCAGGGCACCGAGCTCATCGCGGTGGCCTCCGGGGAGGCCGAGGAGCCGGAGCGGACCATCCCCAAGGCCATCCGCGCCGTGTTCTACCGCATCGTCCTGTTCTACGTCGGGGCCATCGCCGTCATCGGCTTCCTGCTGCCCCACACGGATCCGCGCCTGCTCGGCAGCGACATCGACAAGGTCGCCGTCTCGCCGTTCACCCTGGTGTTCGAGCGCGCGGGGGTGCTCGGTGCCGCCACCCTGATCAACGCCGTGATCCTGACGTCGATCCTGTCTGCGGGCAACAGCGGCATGTTCGCCTCGACCCGCATGCTCTACGGCCTGGCCCGCGGCGGCAAGGCGCCGGCGATCTTCGGCCGCACCACGCGTCGCGGCGTCCCGATGAACGCCCTGCTCGCCACCACCGCCATCGGTGCGCTCTGCTTCCTCACCAGCCTCATCGGCGACGGCAGCGCCTACATCTGGCTCGTCAGCGCCTCCGGCCTGGCCGGCTTCATCACCTGGATGGGCATCGCCTGGTCGCACTACCGCTTCCGCAAGGCGTACGTCCTGCAGGGACGCCGCCTCGAGGACCTGCCGTTCCGGGCCCGGTGGTTCCCCCTGGGGCCGATCGTGGCGCTGCTGATGTGCGCGATCGTCATCGTCGGGCAGAACTACGAGGCGCTGGTCGGCAACACGGACGTCAAGACCCTGCTCTCGTCATACCTCGGTCTCCCGTTGTTCCTGGCCCTGTGGGCCGGGCACAAGCTGGTGACCCGGTCACCCTCCGTCGACCTGGCGACCGCCGACCTGAGTCGGCGCTGACCGGGACGGGCGCTCGGTGTGTTGGTCATGCGGGGGTACGCGTGACCAGTCGGGATCATTCACTCATTTGGTCCTGTCGGGGCGAATAGGACGAGCATAAGGTTCCAGCACCCCCAAACGAACGACGTCGTAGTCGTTCGTGCTCATCATGAGGAGCACCATGAAGCGCACCATCGCGGGCGCCACGGGAGCGATGCTCATCGCCCTGTCGCTGGCCCCCACCACCGCCCACGCCGCCCCCACCCAGGGCGACCCGCAGCTCGGCACGTCGAAGAAGAACGACGACCGCTCCCACCCGCTGGGTGACAAGCAGCGCGCGCTGCGCGAGAAGGGTGTCGAGAAGGTCGTCAAGGGCACGGCCAAGGTCGAGACCAACAAGAAGGGCAAGAAGGTCATCAAGGTGGCCAAGGGCCAGTACGTCAACTACGACGTCAACCGTGAGGAGGACATCTTCACGATCCTGGCCGAGTTCGGCACCCAGACCTACCCGACCACCGGTGGGGGCGCCGGCCCGCTGCACAACCAGATCCCGCAGCCCGACCGCTCGCAGGACAACTCCACCATCTGGCGCGCCAACTTCGACCGCGCGCACTACCAGAACCTCATGTTCGGCGACGGCGAGTCCTTCAAGGACTTCTACCTCAAGCAGTCCAACGGCCGCTTCCTCGCCAAGGGTGACGTCTCCGACTGGGTCAAGGTGCCCTACAACGAGGCTCGTTACGGCAGCAACAAGATCTCCGACGCAGCCGGCGCCTGGCCGTTCGTCCAGGACTCCGCCAACGCCTGGTATGCCGCGCAGAAGGCTGCTGGCAAGACCGACGCGGAGATCGCCGCCTACCTCAAGGGCTTCGACAAGGTCGACCGCTACGACTTCGACCAGGACGGCGACTTCAACGAGCCGGACGGCTACATCGACCACTTCCAGGCCATCCACGCCGGTGAGGGCGAGGAGGCCGGCGGCGGCGCCCAGGGCGAGGACGCCATCTGGTCCCACCGGTGGTACGCCTACTCCAACAACGCCGGCAAGTCCGGCCCCGCCACCAACAAGGCCGGCGGTGTGCGCATCGGCAGCTCGGACATCTGGATCGGTGACTACACCACCGAGCCCGAGAACGGCGGCCTCGGCGTCTTCACCCACGAGTTCGGTCACGACCTCGGCCTGCCGGACCTCTACGACACCCAGGGCGGCGACAACGGCACCGGCTTCTGGACCCTCATGAGCGCCGGCTCCTGGCTCAACGACGGCACCGTCGACATCGGCTCCAAGCCCGGCTACATGGGCCCGTGGGAGAAGCTCCAGCTCGGCTGGCTCGACTACCAGACCGTGAGCTATGGCAAGGACGGCAACGTCAAGCTCGGCCCCGCCTCGCTCGCGGGCAAGATGCCGCAGGCCGCGCTCGTGTCGCTGCCCGACAAGACCCGCACCACCCAGCTCGTCGCCCCGCACTCGGGCAGCAAGCAGTGGTGGTCCGGCGCGGCCGACGACCTCAACGTCACGCTGACCCGCCCGATCGACCTGACCACCGCCAAGACGGCGTCGCTGTCCGCGTGGGTCAACTACCAGACCGAGGCGGAGTACGACTACTTCTACGCCGAGGTCACCGACGACGGCGGCGCCACCTGGAAGCAGCTGGCCACCTACGACGGCAGCTCCGGCGGCTACGTCCAGAAGACGTACGACCTGTCCGCCTACGCCGGCAAGCAGATCAGCTTCCGGTTCCGCTACGCCTCCGACGGCGGCGTCCACGAGCTCGGCGCGTTCGTCGACGACATCATGGTGACTGCGGACGGTCAGAGCGTCTTCAACGACGACGTCGAGGGTGACGCCAAGGGCTGGACGGCCAAGGGCTTCACCCAGGTCGGGGCGAGCTCCTCCGAGGCCGTCACGCACTACTACCTGGCGGAGAACCGCACCTACACCGGCTACGACCGCTACCTCAAGACCGGGCCGTACAACTTCGGCTGGGCGAACACGCGGCCCGACTGGGTGGAGCGCTTCCCCTACCAGGACGGCATGCTCGTCTGGTACATCAACAACGAGTACACCGACAACAACACGTCGGTCCACCCCGGCGGCGGCCAGGTCCTCCCGGTCGACGCGCGTCCCACGCCGATCCGCTTCCCCGACGGGGCGCTGCTCGGCAACCGTCGTCAGCCCTTCGACGCGACCTTCGGCCTGCAGGCGACCGACCCGGTGACCTTCCACCGCAACGGCGTCCCGGTCACGGTCCCGTCGCAGCCGGCGATCCGGACCTTCGACGACAGTGACCCCAACCGCTACTGGTCGGCCGCCAACCCGTGGTCCTCCACCAAGGTGGCCGGCGCGGGCGTCAAGATCACGGTCAACAACATGGCCAAGCAGGGCGACCAGATGAACATCAAGGTCGACTACACCAAGTAGTTCAGAGGTCCGGGACGTGAGTCCCGCACCACGACGGAGCGGCCCTGGCAGGTCAGACCTGCCGGGGCCGCTCCGTGCGTGCTGCCGGTGCGTGCTGCCGATGTGCGCGGACCGGGGTGCGTCAGTCGTCAGTCGACCACGAGATGTCGAGGTGGACCGCGTCCGGCGTGCGGCGGCCGGTGCCGACGAGGATGCGTCCCGCCAACCAGGCCCACCGGGGTCCGCTCGACTGCATGCGGGGGGTGCAGCGGAAGTAGATGCGGTCGTGCGGCACCGACTCACCGCGCACCAGGGCGGCGATGTCCTGCGCCTCTCCCGTGCGGATGCCGAGGTTGGTCACCCAGATGCGCTCGCCGTCCTCCGTCTCGACGGCGTAGCGGGCCTCCAGCTCGGTGAGGGTGTCGCTGCGCAGCACCTGGAAGTCGGCGCCGCCGGGCAGGACGACACCGCTGAGGGTGCCCTCGGCCCGCTCGACCCCGGTGACGGTGCCGCCGGTGATGGGGATGATCCGGCGCACGCCGTCGGCCACGCGCCCCAGCTCGACGGGTGGTCCGACGGTGACCTCGAGCCGGCACAAGGGACTGAGGGAGGGGGGCGCGAGGGCATCCATGGGCGGCACGCTACCCGGCGCGAACAACGGTGAGGATGCCGGTCTTTCCGGCCTTCCATGTCGGTTCTTCGGCGTTGACCGGTCGTCGGGTGGTCGCCACGCTGATTCGGGCATCCCCTCGGCTCACACCGAGTAGCGGTGGAGCTGCCGCCCCGCCAGGCGGCGCACGACGACGGTCCCGGCCGTGAGGTCGTAGGCCGCTGACCACTGCGTGTCGGCCTGGCGCACGTCGTCCAGCAGCCGGAGCGCGCCGTCGGCGTCGATGCGGCCCTGCGAGGCGGTCAGCTGCTCGCGGCAGCGGGTGTAGCGGGGGTGCTCGTCGCGCGCGGCCGGTGGCGTCGTGGCCAGCTGGAAGTTCTCGAGGCACTGCCACGGGGTGGCCGCGGCGCGCTCGCGCACCGACAGCCGCCCGTCGACCAGCTCGATCGTCGCGGAGGCCCCGGAGCGGTCGGCCACCAGGTAGTGCAGCCCCGGCCCGCCGGCGAACTCCAGCGACTGGCGCTCGAACATGGCGAGGGCGCCGCGCACGTCCTTGGCGTGGTCGAGCACGAGTCGGACGATGCCGACCCCGCCGACCACGATCGTCCCGGGCCGCGCGACGGACCGCGCCTCCAGGTCGGCTGCCAGGCCGATGAACAGCCCGTGCTGGTTCATGCCGTCCACGACCCGCCCGTGCGCCCGCAGCAGCCGACGCCGCACGGCCACCTCTCCGATCCGGGGGAGCTCGGCGGTCGGCAGCTCGACGAAGGACAGGTCGCACATCCCGATCGTCCGCGGCCCTCGGTCGGTGCGCGACCGCACGACGGCCGCGGGATTCGGGTCCCAGTCGAAGTTGCGGCCCACCATCACGCGCCCCGGGTCGCCAGCGGCGACGAACAGCGTGCAGCCGTATGGCGTTCGCGTGCTCGCGCGAGATGCGGCGGCCGGCGCGTCCACCTCCGCCACGGCGCCGGACCACCGCAGCTCGTGCAGGACCGGGTCGCCGGTGGACCGCCACGAGGCGAGGGTGGCTCGCTCCTGGGCCGGCGTCTGCACGAGACGCAGCGGTCGGGCGGCGGACGGGCCCGCGGTGGTCGGAGGGGCTCCTGCCGTCGCGGCCGACGTGGAGCCGGTCGGCGTGGGGGAGGTCGGCGGGTGCTCGGGGTGGATCACCGTGCCGGAGGCGGACGAGGCTGCGCAGCCGGCCACTCCCGCGGCCACCGCGGCGAGGCCGGCGCCGAGCACCGTCCGGCGCGTGACGTCCACGCCCCCAGGCTAGACCCGACGTGAGACGGGAGCCCGTCATACGGACTGGCTGTCTAGTCTGGAGACATGCCTGCACTGCGCTCACGCACCACCACCCACGGACGCAACATGGCCGGGGCGCGCGCCCTGTGGCGCGCGACGGGCATGACCGAGGGCGACTTCGGCAAGCCGATCGTGGCGATCGCCAACTCGTTCACGCAGTTCGTCCCGGGCCACGTCCACCTCAAGGACATGGGCCAGCTCGTGGCGGGCGCCGTCGCCGAGGCCGGGGGAGTGGGCCGCGAGTTCGACACCATCGCCGTCGACGACGGCATCGCGATGGGGCACTCGGGGATGCTCTATTCCCTGCCGAGCCGTGAGGTCATCGCCGACTCGGTGGAGTTCATGGTCAACGCGCACCAGGCCGACGCGCTCGTGTGCATCTCCAACTGCGACAAGATCACGCCCGGCATGCTGCTCGCGGCGCTGCGGCTCAACATCCCCACGGTCTTCGTCAGCGGTGGGCCGATGGAGGCCGGCAAGGCCGTCATCGGGCCCGACGGGACCGCCCAGACCCGCCTCGACCTCATCGACGCGATGATCAAGTCGGTCGACGACTCGGTCAGCGACGAGGACATCACCACCATCGAGCAGAACGCCTGCCCCACGTGCGGCTCCTGCTCGGGCATGTTCACCGCCAACTCGATGAACTGCCTCACCGAGGCGCTCGGCCTGTCCCTGCCCGGCAACGGCTCGACGCTCGCCACGGCGAGCGCGCGCCGCTCGCTCTTCGAGCGGGCCGGTCACCTCGTCGTCGAGCTGTGCCGGCGGTGGTATGGCGAGGACGACGACTCGGTCCTGCCACTGTCGATCGCCACCAAACCCGCCTTCGCCAACGCCATGCGCCTCGACATCGCCATGGGTGGCTCGACCAACACGATCCTGCACCTGCTCGCGGCGGCGCAGGAGGCCGGTGTCGACTTCGACCAGGACGACATCGACGCCCTGTCCCGCGTGACGCCCTGCCTGGTCAAGGTCGCTCCCAACTCGAACCAGTTCTACATGGAGGACGTGCACCGCGCCGGCGGCATCGCCGCGATCCTCGGCGAGCTGCACCGCGGCGGCATGCTCGACGACGACGTCCGGTGCGTCCACTCGCCCTCGATGCACCAGTGGCTGCAGGACTGGGACATCCGCAGCGGCGCCGCCAAGCCCGAGGCGATCGAGCTCTTCCACGCCGCCCCGGGCGGGGTGCGCACCACCGAGGCGTTCTCGTCCTCCAACCGGTGGGCCACGCTGGACACCGACCCCGAGAACGGCTGCATCCGCTCGGTCGAGCACGCCTACACCACCGAGGGCGGCCTCGCGGTGCTGCGCGGCAACCTCGCCCCCGACGGCTGCATCGTCAAGACGGCGGGCGTGCCCGAGCACCAGTGGTCCTTCTCCGGCCCGGCGCGGGTCGCCGAGTCCCAGGAGGAGGCCGTCTCCAAGATCCTCAACGGCGAGATCCAGGGCGGCGACGTCGTGGTCGTGCGCTACGAGGGGCCCAAGGGCGGGCCGGGCATGCAGGAGATGCTCTATCCCACGAGCTATCTCAAGGGCGTCGGCCTCGGGCCCAAGTGCGCCCTGATCACCGACGGCCGGTTCAGCGGCGGCTCGTCCGGCCTCTCGGTCGGCCACGTGTCGCCGGAGGCCGCGTCCGGCGGCCCGATCGGGCTGGTGCGCGACGGTGACGTGATCGAGTTCGACATCCCGCAGCGCCGCGTCAACCTTCTCGTCCCCGACGAGGAGCTCGAGCGCCGCCGGGCCGAGCAGGACGACCTCGGCTGGGAGCCCCGCGACCGGGACCGCCAGGTCTCGACGGCGCTCAAGATCTTTGCGCGGTTCGCACAGAGCGCCGACAAGGGCGCCGCCCGCAAGTTCGACTGACCGCTGCACCGAAGACCCTAGCGAGGGACGATCGGGCCCGGAGGCGGGCGAGCGGTCAGCTCGAGACGGTGGGGGCCTGGCCCCCACCCGCCGACCGGAAGTGACCCGTCGGGTCAGGCTGAACGATCAAAGCGGCGGTTACGCGGCGTCTCTCGCCCCGTCAGGTCACTTCCTGTCGCTTGCCGGGGAGCAGGCGCGAGGTGGAGGGTGCGCGGGTCGCGAGGTGCGGGTGCTGGTGGCGGCGACTGGGCGACTAGGCTCGGCGTCCGTGATCGTGCGCCGTGCCACCCCAGCTGACATCCCCGAGATCGTGCGCCTCAAGGCGCTCCTGATGGAGACGGGCTGGCCCTGGCCGGTCGCGGTCTCCGAGGACGAGGACTGGCGCCGGCGATGCGCCGAGGCGGCGGCTGTGCTGCTCGCGCGCGACACCTACGCCTGCTTCGTCGTGGACGTGGATCCCCTTGCGGGAGAGGGTGGCTCACTCGCCGGGTGCGTCAGCGTCGCGGTGGAGCAGCACCTGCCCGGTCCCCGCGGGCGGGGCTTGTCGGCATACCTCTCGGACATGAGCACCGACGTCCCCCACCGCGGCCGGGGCATCGGCACCGCGCTGCTCGACCACGCGATGGCGTGGGCCCGGGAGCAGGGCGCGGGTCGGATCGAGCTGCACTCGACGGAGTCGGGGCGTCGGGTCTACGAGCGGGCGGGGTTCGAGGCGGACGGGCCGTTCCGGCACCTGGGCCGTCAGCTCGTCTGACCGCAAGGCGCCCCCATCCGCCGAGTGGCCAGGCACCCTCGGATGCCTGGCCACTCGGGTGGAGCAAGACCTCAGAAGGTCTTGGCGTCGATCACGAAGCGGTAGCGCACGTCGCTGGCGACGACACGGTCGTAGGCCTCGTTGATCCGGTCGGCGTCGATCAGCTCGATCTCGGCGGTGATGTCGTGCTCCGCGCAGAAGTCGAGCATCTCCTGGGTCTCGGCGATGCCACCGATGCAGGACCCGGCCAGCGACTTGCGGGCGGGGATCAGCGCGAACGCCGGCACCTCGAGCGGCTTGGACGGGGCGCCGAGCTCGACGAGGGTGCCGTCGTAGCGCAGCAGCGCGAGGTAGTCCGCCATGGGCAGGTTGACCGACACGGTGTTGATGATGAGGTCGAACGTGCCCGCGAGGGCCTTCATCTCGTCCTCGTCGGTGGTGTTGACGTAGTGCTGGGCGCCGAACGTCGCGGCGTCCTCGCGCTTCTTGTCCGAGTGGGACAGGACGGTGACCTCGGCGCCCATCGCGCTCGCGATCTTGACGCCGACGTGCCCGAGGCCGCCCATGCCGATGATGGCGACCTTGGTCCCCTCGGTGACGCCCCAGTGGCGCAGGGGGGAGTAGAGCGTGATGCCCGCGCACAGCAGCGGCGTGACGGCGGCCTCGTCGAGGGACTCCGGGACGCGGACGACGAACTTCTCGTCGACGACCACGTGGGTGGAGTAGCCGCCCTGGGTGATCGTGCCGTCCTTGTCGACGGCGCCGTAGGTGCCGATGTTGCCCTGCAGGCAGTACTGCTCGAGGCCCTCCTCGCACGCCGCGCACTCCTGGCAGGCGTTGACCATGCAGCCGACGCCGACCAGGTCGCCGACCTGGTGGCGGCTGACGTCCGAGCCGACCTCGGTGACGCGGCCGACGATCTCGTGGCCGGGGGCGAGGGGGTACTGCTGGGCACCCCACTCGTCGCGGACGGTGTGGATGTCGGAGTGGCAGATGCCGGCGAACTCGATGTCGATGAGCACGTCGTGCTCTCCGACGTCGCGGCGGGTGATCGTGGACTTCTCGAGGGGGGCTCCCGCAGAGGGGGCCGCGTAGGCAGCAACGTCCATCATGCGCTCCACGACAATCCGCGTGGTTGAGCCGATCTCGTCCAGTCTGCTGAGCGAGACCTGCGCGTCCCACGCAGTGTTCACGTCGTCGTGCCCGCCCCGTCACCCCGGTGTGAGACACCAGTCGTATGACGACCACCCCCGTCGCGACGTCCGCCTCCCGGAGCTCCGGCGTCACCGCGCCGTCCGCCAGGCGGGACCTCCGAGCTCGGCGCCAGGTCCTGACGAGGTCGGTGATGGGGCTGGCCCTCCTGGTGGTGGTGCTCCACGCGGTGGTCGGCATCCTGCCCGACGCGCCGGTGGTCTGGGTCCTCACCCCCGACCGGCTGGTCCTCCTGGTGGGGCTCGCCGCGGGCCTCGTCGCAGCCCCGTCGCCGCGGGAGTGGGCGACCTGGCTCGACCTGCCGATCGTGCTCCTGGTCGCGGCGTCGGCCGCGTCCGTGGTCGCCAGCGGTCAGGGATGGCCGGTATGGCGGGCGCTGCTCACCGGCGTCATGACCTGCTACCTCGCGGTGGGCCTGATGCGGCGGCACCCGTCGTCGTGGACCCTCGTCACCGGATCGGCCCTCGTGGCGTGCGCGGTCACCGGGCTCGCGGCGCTGCACCAGTGGGCGGACGACGTGCCCACCGGCTTCTGCCGCGCAGGCCTGGCCGCCGGGCGCGAGCTGTGCAGCGACCCGGACGCGATGGTCCGCGTGACCGGGACCTTCGGCAACCCGAACGTGCTCGCCGCAGCCCTCGTCCTGCTCCTGCCCGTCGCCTGGGCCGGGGCGACGAGCCTCCCGACGTCGTCGGCCCGTCTCGTGGGGCACGCGGTCGTGGTACTCGGCTACGTCGCCGTGCTGCTGACGTGGTCCCGGGCGGGCGTGGCTGCGGCCGTGGTCGGAGCGACCGTCCTGGTGGTGCTGCGGCCCGGCTGGTCGCGCCGGGTCTCCACCGCCGTCGCTGCCGCGGTCGTGATCGGCGGGGTGCTGGTGGTCGGCGGCAGCCTGGGGGTGCGGCGGGACGTGTGGGGCGCGGCGCTGCGCGTCGTGGCCGGACACCCCCTGGCGTCGGGCCCGGCCGGTCGGGCGCGGTCATCGACCAGCAGGTGCCGGGTCCGGAGAGGTTCCGGCACGCCCACGACCTGTGGCTGAGCTGGACGCTCGAGGGTGGCTGGCTGGCGGGGGCCGCGGTGGTCGCGCTCACGCTCGGAGCGGTGTGGTTGGTCCGGCGCGGCGTGCGCTCCGGCTCGACGGTGGCGCGGGTGGCCGGTGCCGGTCTCGCGGGGTTCGCGGTGATGTCGTTGGTCGACCACCCGGCGAACACGACCGGGATCGCCACGCTGCTGTGGCTGCTGCTGGGCCTGGTCGCCGGAGTCGGGAAGGCCGGAGTCGGAAAGGCCGGGGCCAGGGAGAGCAGGCCAGTCGCACCGCCACGGCCCTAGCGGGTGGAGATGGCCACCGTCATCGGTGGTGGACTCCACCCGTTGCGTGCGGCGTTGCGCGCGGCGGCGGGGTGAACCGACCGATCTGAGGCGCCGGCGGGTCAGGCGTGCTGGTGGCGGGGCCGCTCGAAGGCCATGACGACGACGGCACCGACGAGGATCACGGCGGCGGGGACCAGCAGGGCGTCACCCATCGCGGCGCTGAACGCCTCGGCCACCTGCGGCGGCATGGTGCCGCCCGTGCCGCCCATGGTGGGGGCGGCGCCCGAGGATCCGGGGAGGTGCGCGGCCAGCCGGTCCTCCATGGCCAGCGCGATGGCCGCCGACCCGAGCACCGAGCCGATCTGCCGGGTGGTGTTGTAGACGCCGGACCCGGCGCCCGCCTCGCGACGGTCGAGGTTGGCGGTCGCCGAGGTGGACAGGGGAGCCCACATGAAGCCGTTGGCGACGCCGAGCAGGGCGACGGGCAGGAGCAGCTCCCACAGGGGCATGTCGGCGCGCAGCACGGCCCGCATCCACACGAGCGACACGGCGTAGGACAGCAGCCCGATCCCCGCCAGGACTCGGGGGTGCGTACGGGCCACGAGCCGGCCCACCACCGGGGCCAGACCACCGGAGATGACCGCCATCGGCGCCATGAGCAGGGCGGCGTAGGTCGGCGAGAGGCCCCGCACGCTCTGCGCCCAGATCATGATGGGGAACATCGTCGAGGTGACGGCGAAGCCCACGGTGGTGATGGCGACGTTGGCCACCGAGAAGTTGCGGTCGCGGAAGAGGCGCAGCGGCACGAGCGGCTCGCTGCGCTGACGCGCCTGCCAGACGACGAACGCGAGCATCACGAGCACGCCGAGCCCGATGAGACGCCACACCGTGATCGGCCCGGTGATCGTGGACCAGTCGTAGCTGCGCCCCTCCTCGATGCCGAAGACGATGCAGAAGAGACCCACCGCGGACAGCACGACCCCGATCCAGTCGAACCGGTGCGCGTGGGTGTCGAGGGTGGGGACGAGCCGCCAGGCGAGCACCATCGCGAGCAGGCCCACCGGGACGTTGATGAAGAAGATCCACTCCCACCCGAGGGTGTCGACGAGCACGCCACCGAGGACCGGGCCGACGAGCGTCGCCACCCCGGCGACGGCGCCCCACAGGCCCATGGCCTGCCCGCGCGACTGCGGCGGGAAGAGGCGCGTGATCACCGACATCGTCTGCGGGCTCATGAGCGCGGCCCCGAGGCCCTGGACCACGCGGGCGACGATGAGTCCGGTGATGGTGCCGGTCAGCCCGCACCACAGGGACGCGAGGGTGAAGATCGTGAGCCCGACGAGGTAGACGCGCTTGGGTCCGTAGCGGTCGCCGAGACGCCCGGTGATGAGCAGGGGGACGGCGTAGGCGAGCAGGTAGGCGCTGGTCACCCACACCGCCGCGCCGATGTCGGCGTGCAGCCCGGTCATGAGCGCGGGCATCGCGACGGTCACGATCGTGGAGTCGACCAGGATCATGAAGAACCCCAGGCACAGGGCCCACAGCGCCGGCCACGGGCTCGCGGTGCGCGAGTCGTCGGTGGGGGCGCCGCCGGCGGGGCGCGCGGTGGGTGGAGCCTGCTCGGGTGACGTCACGCGCGCAGCGTCTCACGAGCCACTGACACACCCCGCCCCTGCGCGAGGCACCGAGACGGTCCGCGCCCGCCGCCTCGCGGATCACCGGAGGCGGCAGGCGCACGGCATACGGCTCAGACCGCGGCGGGCCGGGCACCCTCGCGGGCAGGTGGCTCCGCCCGCTCGTCCTCCGTCCCCGTCCCATCCGAGATGCGCATGCCGTAGAAGGAGCGGTAGACGAAGTAGGCCGAGATCACGAAGAACACCGCGGCCAGCGAGTGGGTCAGCCCGGTCCCCGACGACGCGGCGAGCTGCACGGCCAGCTCGACGGCCAGCAGGCCGAACAGGGTCGTGAACTTGATGACCGGGTTGAGCGCGACCGAGGAGGTGTCCTTGTAGGGGTCGCCGACCGTGTCGCCCACGATCGTCGCGTCGTGCAGGGCCGTGCCCTTGGCGTGCAGGTCGACCTCGACGACCTTCTTGGCGTTGTCCCACGCGCCGCCGGCGTCGGCCATGAAGATCGCCTGGTAGAGCCCGAACAACGCGATCGAGATCAGGTAGCCGATGAAGAAGAACGGCTCGACGAACGCGAACGCCAGGGTGGAGAAGAACACGCCGAGGAACATGTTGAGCATGCCCTTCTGGGCGTACTGCGTGCAGATCTCGACGACGCGGGTGGAGTCCTCGTCGCTGGCCTTGGTCGCCCCGTCGAGGTGGATGTTGTCCTTGATGAACTCCACCGCGCGGTAGGCCCCGGTGGTGACGGCCTGGATGGACGCCCCGGTGAACCAGTAGATCGTCGCGCCGCCGGTGATGAGGCCGAGCAGGAACGGCGGGTGCATCAGCGAGAGGTTGACCATCTCCTCGGTGCGACCACCGGTGAGCGCCATGATGATCGAGAAGATCATGGTCGTGGATCCGACGACGGCGGTGCCGATCAGCACGGGCTTGGCGGTGGCCTTGAATGTGTTGCCCGCGCCGTCGTTCTCCTCGAGGAGGTACTTGGCGCGCTCCCACTCCACGTCGAAGCCGTGCTCGGCCCGGATCTGCTCGGCGACGCCGGGGATGTCCTCGATGACGGACAGCTCGTAGACGCTCTGGGCGTTGTCGGTGACCGGCCCGTACGAGTCGACCGCGATGGTCACCGGCCCCATCCCGAGGAAGCCGAACGCGACCAGCCCGAACGCGAACACCGCGGGAGCGATCATCAGCGCACCGAGGGCGATCGTCGAGATCAGATAGGCGCCACCCATGAGCCCGACGATGGCGATGCCCAGCCAGTATGCCGAGAAGTTGCCCGCCACGAGCCCGGAGAGGATGTCGAGGGAGGCACCGCCCTGGCGCGAGCTCGTCACGACCTCCCGCACGTGCCGGCTGTGGGTGGAGGTGAAGACCTTGACCAGCTCGGGGATGAGGGCACCGGCCAGGGTGCCGCAGGACACGATCGTCGCCAGCTGCCACCACAGGCCGGTGCCCAGGTCGGCGATCAGCGCCCAGGAGGTCAGGTAGGTCAGGGCGATGCACACGGCCGACGTGAGCCACACGAGCGCGGACAGCGGCGTCTCGAAGTTCATCCGGTCGCGGTGCGCGTAGCGGCGACCCGCCATGACCTGGTTGCCGGCGTAGGACAGGCCGGACGCGATGACCATCACGGCGCGGATGACGAAGATCCACACGAGCAGCTTGACCTGCGTGGCGGGGTCGGGGACCGCCAGGAGGATGAAGGTGATGAGGGCGACCCCGGTGACGCCATACGTCTCGAAACCGTCGGCCGACGGGCCGACCGAGTCGCCGGCGTTGTCCCCGGTGCAGTCGGCGATGACGCCGGGGTTGCGGGCGTCGTCCTCCTTGATCTTGAACGCGATCTTCATCAGGTCCGAGCCGATGTCGGCGATCTTGGTGAAGATGCCGCCCGCGATGCGCAGCG
The DNA here is from genome assembly GCF_002453335.1 of Arsenicicoccus sp. UBA6765. Classification (NCBI taxonomy): domain Bacteria; kingdom Bacillati; phylum Actinomycetota; class Actinomycetes; order Micrococcales; family Intrasporangiaceae; genus Arsenicicoccus; species Arsenicicoccus sp. UBA6765. The sequence continues at coordinate 77,485 of NZ_DKGR01000017.1, read as the reverse complement.
CGCTCGCGCCGAGGGACTCGCCGATCGCGAAGCCGATGAAGCACGCCCCCGCGAGCGATCCCGGCACGAAGAGCATGATCACGAGCATCATCAGCAGCTCGACGCTGATCAGCGCCATGCCGATGGACATGCCGGACTTCATGGGGATCTCGTAGACGGGATAGGGCTTGCCCCGCAGGGCCGCGAACGCCGTGCGGCTGTTGGCGAAGGTGTTGACGCGGATGCCGAACCACGCCACGGCATACGACCCGCCCATCCCGACCAGGCTGAAGGCGAGGACGACGAGCACCCGGCCCACCGAGTAGTGCATGAGGAAGGCGAAGTAGGCCACGATCACCGCGGCGATGAAGACCCACAGCATCAGCAGGAAGCGACCCTGCTGGACGAGATAGGCCTTGCACGTCCGGTAGATGAGCTCGGAGACCTGGTGCATCGATTCGTGCACCGGGAGCCTCCGAAGCTGGCCGTAGGTCACGAAGCCGAACACCAGGCCGAGCAGGCACACCACGATGCCGCCCATGAGCAGCGAGTGGCCGCTGATGCCACCCAGGAAGTCGACCGACCCGAGGTCGGGGAGGTGGAGGTCGGCCTCGCCGGCGGCCGGGACGCGGAGTGGGGGCGCAAGGACTGTGTCTACCTGCATGATCGGCTCGATCCGAGAACGTCGTCGTTCAGCTGTCGCTGGTCACCGAATCCGTCTAGTGGCACCTACGACACTACGAGGGCGCGTTCGGGGGCCGAGCACGGGGGTCGGGGTTACCGAGACCCCGCTGCGAATCCCCTGACGGCGCAAGGGAAGGCCCGGCTGGGCACGACGGGCGGGACGGGCGCGGGGTGGCTACTCTCCTCGCTAGGTCGCTCGACCACGACGCGATCGCTCACCGAGGAGTCGCCATGCTGACTATCTGGGGTCTGCTGATCGTCACCATCTTCATGGTGCTGATCATGACCAAGCGCACCACCCCGTTCACCGCCCTGGTGCTGAGCCCGGTGCTGATCGCCCTGATCGCGGGGTTCGGCGACAAGATCGGCGACCACAGCCTCGCCGGCGTCAAGGGCGTGGCGCCCACGGTGTTCCTGCTGCTGTTCGCCATCCTCTACTTCGGGCTGATGCTGACCGCGGGGCTGTTCGACCCGCTCGTGCGACTGATCCTGCGGATCGTCAAGGGTGACCCCCTCCGGGTGCTGGTGGGCACGGCGCTCCTCGCAGCCGTGGTCTCGGTCGACGGCGACGGGTCGACCACGACGATGATCGTGTGCTCGGCGATGATCCCCGTCTATCGCCGGCTGGGCATGAAGATGATGGACCTCGCCGTCCTGGTGATCATGGCCAACTCGATCATGAACCTCCTGCCCTGGGGCGGTCCGACGGCCCGCATCATCGCCGCGCTCAAGGTCGACGAGGGCGAGCTGCTGCGCAAGCTCCTGCCGGGCATGCTCATCGCCACGGTCTGGGTCGTGATCGTCGCCGTGATCCGCGGTCGTGCGGAGCGCAAGCGCCTCGGCATCGTGGACCTGTCGGCCGAGGAGGTCATGGCGCTGTCGCCGGCGAACTCCCTCATCGAGGCGTCCAACGACAGCGAGGAGACCGCGCACGCGCTCGAGCACGAGGGCGAGAAGCTCAAGCGGCCCCACATGATCTGGCCGAACTTCATCCTCACGATGGTCATGATGGTGACCCTGGTCTTCGGTGGGATGTGGATCATCCCCGACATCCCCTCGGCGATCATCTTCGAGGTGGGCTTCGCGATCGCGCTGCTGCTGAACTACCGCAAGCTGAACGAGTCTCGCGACATCATCGAGATCCACGGCGCCAACGCGATGCACGTCATCGTGATGGTGCTGGCCGCCGGCGTCTTCATGGGCATCCTCAACGGGACCGGCATGTCCGAGGCGATGGGCCAGTCCATCGGCGACGTCGTCCCGCCCTCGCTCGGCGACCGCTGGGGCATGGTCACGGCGTTCGCGTCGATCCCCGGCACGTTCCTGCTGTCCAACGACGCGTTCTACCTCGGCGTCCTGCCGATCCTCGCCGAGACCGGCGCGGGCTACGGCTTCACCCCGATGCAGATCGCCGTGGCCTCGACGACCGGCCAGGCCTTCCACCTGCTGTCCCCGCTGGTCGGCTTCATCTACCTCCTGCTCCACCTGACCGGCGTCGACATGGGCACCTGGCAGCGCACGGCCGCCAAGTGGAGCATCGGGACGTTCGTGGTGTTCCTGCTGTGCGCCGTGACCATCGGCGGCGTGCCGATCTGACCCCCGCCGCCCCGCCCCCGAGATCGTGAGTGTTTCGTCCAAGAAGGTTGGACCAAACACTCACGATGTTGGTGGAGCGGGAGCGGGGGCTGGGGCTGGGGCTGTCGTGACGGTCGTGGCCCGGGTGGCCTCGGCGCGCTGGCGGATGCGGTGCGCCAGCTCGACGTCCAGCTGCGTGATGCCGTCCCGCCAGTGCGTCCACAGCTCCCAGCGCGTGCGCGCCCTGCGGATGTCGATGAACGGGTGGTGGTCCATCTGCTCGGCCTCGTCGGCGACCCACTCGACCAGCCGCACGGCCTCGAGGAAGGACCCGGACTCGTAGGTCGCGACCAGGTGCCCGTCCACGCGCTCCCACCCCGGCAGGTCGCGCAGCTGGCGGGTGATCTCCTCGTCGTCCAGCAGTCGGCTCATGCCGACATCATCGCCCCTGGGAGAGGATGGGCCGTATGCCGGAACCCATCGCCGTCGTCGGGGCCGCGCTCCTCGACGACCTGTCACGACCGAGGCTGCTGCTGGGCGCCCGCCGCACCGAGCCCTCCCACCTGGCGGGCGGGTGGGAGCTGCCCGGCGGCAAGGTCGACCCCGGCGAGACCGAGCTGGAGGCGCTGCACCGCGAGCTGCGCGAGGAGCTCGGCGTCGACCTGGTCGTGGGGGAGGAGGTCACCGGTCCCCTCCCGGACGGGCGGTGGGTGCTGAGCGAGCGGTACGCCATACGCGTCTGGACCGCGCAGGTGAGCGGGGTCGAGCCGAGGGCGCTGGAGGACCACGACGAGCTGCGCTGGCTCGGGCGGGACGACCTCGGCGAGGTGCCGTGGCTGCCCGCTGACCTGCCGATCGTCGAAGCGGTGGCTCGCCTCCTGACGTCCTGACGACCCGCCCGGGATCCGCGTGGACAGACCTGGACGGGGGTTCGTCACGCATGGTCACGGCAGGTCCCGCGGGCTGAGACAATGGAGGCATGGCTCAGAAGACCCGCGGCGACATCCGAAACGTCGCCATCGTTGCTCACGTCGACCACGGCAAGACGACTCTTGTCGACAAGATGCTCTGGCAGGGGGGTGCCTTCGGCGAGCACGACCACGTCGACGAGCGGGCCATGGACAGCGGCGACCTGGAGCGCGAGAAGGGCATCACGATCCTCGCCAAGAACACCGCGATCCACTACAACGGCCCCTCCGCCTCGGAGTTCCCCGAGGGCGTCACCATCAACATCATCGACACCCCGGGGCACGCCGACTTCGGCGGCGAGGTCGAGCGCGGCCTGTCCATGGTCGACGGCGTCGTCCTGCTCGTCGACGCGTCCGAGGGCCCGCTGCCCCAGACCCGCTTCGTGCTCCGCAAGGCGCTGCAGGCCAAGCTGCCGGTCGTCCTGTGCATCAACAAGGTCGACCGCCCCGACTCCCGCATCGCGGAGGTGGTGGACGAGGTCTACGAGCTGTTCATGGACCTGGACGCCGACGAGCACCAGATCGAGTTCCCGATCGTCTACGCGTCGGCCAAGTCCGGCCTCGCCTCGACCGAGCGCCCTGCGGACGGCGGCCTGCCCGACAGCCCCGACCTGGAGCCGCTGTTCCGCACGATCATGGAGACCGTCCCCGCGCCCGTCTACGACGACGAGGCCCCGCTGCAGGCGCACGTCACCAACCTCGACTCGTCCAACTTCCTCGGCCGCCTCGCGCTGCTGCGCGTCTTCAACGGCGAGATCCGCAAGGGCCAGCAGGCCATGTGGTTCCAGCACGACGGCTCGTCCAAGCAGGTCAAGATCACCGAGCTGCTGGTCACCGAGGGCCTGGAGCGCAAGCCCGCCGACAAGGCCGGCCCCGGCGACATCATCGCCATCGCGGGCATCGCGGACATCATGATCGGTGACACCATCGCCGACCCCGAGGACCCCCGCCCGCTGCCGATCATCACGGTCGACGAGCCCGCGATCTCCATGACCATCGGCACCAACACCTCGCCGCTCGTAGGCAAGGAGCGCGGCACCAAGGTCACGGCCCGCCTGGTCAAGGACCGCCTCGACCGCGAGCTCATCGGCAACGTGTCGCTGCGCGTCCTGCCGACCGAGCGTCCTGACGCCTGGGAGGTCCAGGGCCGTGGCGAGCTCGCGCTGGCGATCCTCGTCGAGCAGATGCGCCGCGAGGGCTTCGAGCTGACCGTCGGCAAGCCGCAGGTGGTCACCCGCGAGGTCGACGGCAAGCTGCATGAGCCGACCGAGCGCCTCACCATCGACACCCCCGACGAGTTCCTCGGCGCGGTCACCCAGATCATGGCCGCCCGCAAGGGCCGCATGGAGCAGATGACCAACCACGGCACCGGCTGGGTCCGCATGGAGTTCCTGGTGCCCTCGCGCGGCCTGATCGGCTTCCGCACCGAGTTCCTCACCGAGACGCGCGGCGCCGGCATCGCGCACCACGTGTTCGAGGACTACGAGCCGTGGTTCGGCACCATCTCGACCCGTCAGTCCGGCTCGCTCGTGTCCGACCGCGCGGGGGCCGTCACGTCCTACGCCATGGTCAACCTGCAGGAGCGCGGCACCCTGTTCGTCGAGCCGACCACCGAGGTCTACGAGGGCATGATCGTCGGCGAGAACTCCCGCGCCGACGACATGGACGTCAACATCACCAAGGAGAAGAAGCTCACCAACGTGCGCGCCTCCTCCGCCGACAACTTCGAGAAGGTCGTGCCCCCGCGCCGGCTCTCCCTGGAGCAGTCGCTGGAGTTCTGCCGCGAGGACGAGTGCGTCGAGGTGACCCCGCAGCACGTGCGCATCCGCAAGGTCGTGCTCCCCGCGAACGAGCGCGCCCGCACCGCCTCCCGCGCCCGCTCCGAGGCCAAGCGCGAGCAGGGTCAGTGATCCACCGCCCCTGATCCTCGGGGGCAGCGCGTATGCCGACAGCCGGTCACCGTCCCGCGACGCGGGGGTGACCGGCTGTCCGGCATACCGGAGGACAGGGCACTGAGACCCAGGTCACGATCGGGACACGGTGGGCGTCGGGGACTGTCCAGGGCCCGGTGCTGTCCCTAGTGTCACGAGCACCTGCGCGCCCCGGTCGCTCACCCGGGGGAGCGCAGGCCCGCTCCCGAAAGGCACGCCGTCGATGTCGACCTCTCCCACCCATGCCGATCAGGCGGAGATCGCCGTCGACGTCGCGCCCGTGGAGGGCGACGACATCAAGGGTCGCTCTCCGTGGCAGCTCGTGCTCGCCCGGCTGCGGCGCGACCGCGTCACGATGGCCGCGCTCGTCGGCTCGATCGTGGTCATCCTGCTCGGCATCCTGGCCCCCATCCTGACCTCCCTCGGCGTGCTGGACCTGAGCAACCACGAGGAGCTCGTGCAGGAGCTCGGCTCGATGCCGTCCGGGTCGATGGGCGGCGTCACCGGTGACCACTGGCTGGGCGTCCAGCCGGGCACCGGCCGCGACCTCCTGGCACTGATCCTGTCCGGGATGACCACCTCGCTGCTCGTGGCTGTCTCGGCCACCGCCATGGCCATCGTGCTCGGCACGATCATGGGCCTGGTATCCGGCTTCGCGGGCGGGCGCACCGACTGGCTCATCAGCCGGGTCATCGACCTCGTGCTGTCCTTCCCGCAGACCCTGATGCTGCTCTCGCTGCAGACGGTCATGGTCACCTGGATCGCCGACCTGATCGGCCTGGCCGACACGGCCTCCACGCCCAAGCTGCTCTTCATCATCACGGTGCTCGGGTTCTTCGGCTGGCCCTACTTCGCCCGCATCGTCCGCGGTCAGGTGATGTCGCTGCGCGAGCGGGAGTTCGTGGAGGCCGCACGCTCCCTGGGGGCCCGACCCTGGCGGCTCTACACCAAGGAGCTGCTCCCGCACCTGTGGGCGCCCATCCTCGTCTACACCACCATGATCCTGCCGCAGAACATCGCGCAGGAGGCCGCCCTCGGCTTCCTCGGCGTCGGTGTCCCGCCGCCCACCATCTCGCTCGGCACGCTGCTCAACGACTCCATCAACTACGCGCTGCCGGACCCCGCCTACTTCCTGTTCCCCGGACTCGCCGTGTTCCTCATGGTCTTCGCCTTCAACATCCTCGGCGACGGCCTGCGGGACGCCCTCGACCCCAAGGCCGACCGGCAGTGACCGATCCGCTGCCGGCGGGCCGTTCCTCATCGCACCAACCCATCACCGCCCACCCGCGGTGGGCACCTTCAAAGGAGAAGTCATGAAGCGCACGACGAAGGGCTCGCTCGCCGTCGCCCTCGGCACCGCGGCGACCCTGGGCCTCGCGGCCTGCGGTGGCGGAGCCAGCACGACGACGTCGACCAGCCAGGCCCCGGCCGCCAAGGGCGGGACCCTGACGGTCCTCAACCTCGGTCCCAAGGAGCACCTCGACCCGCAGCGCATGTACGTCGGCGCCGACATCCTGTTCGGCTCGCGCACCTACGCCCGCACCCTGACGACCTACACCCCCGGCAACGACGCCAAGATGGTGCCGGACCTCGCGACGGACACCGGCCAGATGTCCGACGCCGGCAAGACCTGGAAGTTCACCCTCATCGACAACGCCAAGTGGCAGGACGGCAAGCCCGTGACCTGCGACGACGTCAAGTACGGCGTGTCGCGCACGTTCGCCCAGGATGTCATCACGGGTGGCCCCAACTACGCGCTGACCTTCCTGGACATCCCGACCAAGAAGACCCCGGACGGCGACGTCCCGGCCTACACCGGCCCCTACAAGTCGGACGCCGCGGGACAGGCCGCCTTCGACAAGGCCGTGACCTGCGACGGCCAGACCATCACTTTCAAGTTCAAGAAGCCGTGGACCGACTTCAACATGAACAACGCCGCGCTGGCGGCCTTCGCGCCGTTCCGCAAGGACAAGGACCAGGGCGCCAAGTCCGACTACCAGGCCTTCTCCAACGGCCCCTACATGCTCGAGGGGACCTACGACCCCAACAAGGGTGGCACCTGGGTCCGCAACCCCAACTGGTCCGCGGACTCGGACAAGGTCCGCATGGCCTACCCGGACAAGATCGTTGACATCCAGGGCATCCCGGTCGACACGACCTACCAGCGCCTGATCGCCGACGCCGGCGAGGACAAGACCGCCATCTCGGCACTGCAGGCCCAGGCCGCGTCGCTGCCGCAGATCGCCGGCAACCCCTCCGCCAAGTCCCGCTCGGTCAACGGCCCGGCGCCCTACGTCGACTACCTCGCCCCGAACTTCAAGTCCAAGACGATGTCCAACCCCAAGGTGCGCCAGGCCTTCGCCATGGCCACCAACCGCAGCGCCTACATCACGGCCTACGGCGGTCCGACGGTCATGACGCCCGCCTTCGCCATGTGCAACAAGGAGCTGAAGTGCTTCAAGGACTTCAACCCCTTCGGCAACCAGCCCAACGGTGACGTCGAGGGCGCCAAGAAGCTCCTGGCGGAGGCGGGCCAGCCGTCGCCGCTGCCGATCACCGTCGTCTACCGCAAGCGCGGCAACGCCGACAAGGCGCTGACCGCGCTGAAGGAGACGTGGGACAAGGCCGGCTTCAACGTGACGCTGCAGCCCATCGCGGAGAAGTACTACGCGACGATCCAGGCGCCCGGCGCGGCTGACAAGGATGTCTTCTGGGCGGGCTGGGGCGCCGACTGGCCGTCCGGCTCGACGGTGCTGCCGGCGCTCTTCGACGGCCGCGTCAACATCTCGGCCGGCGGCTCGGGCCAGGACTACGGCTACTTCAACGACCCGGAGGTCAACGCCAAGATCGACGCGGCCTACGGCATCCAGGACGAGGCCGCCCGCGAGAAGGCATGGGGCGAGATCGACGAGATGATCGGCAAGAAGGGCGGCTACGTGGCCCTGGTCAACCAGAAGTTCACGTTCATGCGTGGCTCGGGCGTCAAGGGCTTCGAGACCAACTCCCAGATGGGCGGCTACCCCGACCTGGCGCGCATCGCCGTCAAGTGACCGACCCCGCCTGAGAGTCGGGGGCGGCCGGCCCACCCGGACCGGCCGCCCCCGGCCCAGCACGACCACACCCTTCAGCTGCTCCCGAGAGGCGGTGAGGGCGCCACGACCTGGCGCTGACGCCCGATGATCTTCTACATCCTGCGACGACTGGCCACAGCCGTCGTCATGCTCCTGATCGTCACCCTGGCGACCTTCCTGGTGTTCTACGCCGCCCCGGAGGACCCGGCCCGGCTCACGTGCGCCAAGAACTGCACGCCCGCCGTCATCGAGGGCAACCGCAAGTTCATGGGCTTCGACAAGCCGGTCATGGCGCAGTACGGCGACTTCCTCAAGGGGATCGCCGTCGGCCGCGACTACCCCGCCGACGAGGAGCTCCGCAAGGCCGCCCCGCAGCTGGCCAGCCACTGCGAGGCCCCCTGCCTCGGCTTCTCGGTGCTCAAGAGCAAGTCGGTCACCGACATCCTCAAGGAGACGATGCCCATCACCGTCTCCATCGCCCTCCTCGCGTTCGTGCTGTGGATGGTGGTCGGGATCGTCGGCGGCATCGTGGCCGCGCTCAACAAGGGCAAGCTGCTCGACCGGGCGGTCGTGGGCCTGGCGCTCCTCGGCTACTCGCTGCCCACCTTCTTCATCGGACTGCTGCTGCTGACCTTCGTCGCCATCAAGTGGCAGGTCGTGCCGCCACCGGTCTACGTGCCGTTCACGCAGAACCCCGCGGCCTGGCTGCAGGGCCTGCTCCTGCCGGCCATCACCCTCGCCAGCATCTTCGCGGCGCAGTACGTCCGCCTCACCCGGGCCTACATGATCGAGACGATGTCCGAGGACTACATCCGCACCGCGCGCGCCAAGGGCGTCAAGCGGCTGCCGATCATCCGCCGGCACGGCCTGCGCGCCGCCCTCACCCCGATCGTGACGGCCGCCGGCCTCGACCTCGGCGGCCTTCTCGGCGGTGCCGTCATCACCGAGACCGTCTTCAACTTCCAGGGCATGGGGTGGACCGCCGTCCGCGCCATCACCGAGACCGACCTGCCCGTCGTCGTCGGGATCGTCCTGGTCGCCGCGTTCTTCATCGTCCTGTCCAACCTCGTCGTCGACGTCCTCTACGGCGTCATCGACCCGCGCGTGCGGCTGACCTGAGGCGAGGAGACCAGCCCAGATGACACCTTCCACCCCGTATGCCGGAGAGCGAACCCCCAGCAGCAGCGCGGCCTCCGGGACGCGCGCGGACCGTGCGGACGCCACCAGCACCGGCGCCCAGGGCCGCAGCCCCGCAGGCCGCGGCGCGGCGCCATACCTGCAGGTCACCGATCTCCAGGTGCACTTCCCGACCGAGGACGGGCTCGTCCGCTCGGTCGACGGGCTGACCTTCTCGGTCGACAAGGGCCAGACCCTCGGCATCGTCGGGGAGTCAGGCTCCGGCAAGTCCGTGACCAGCCAGGCCATCCTCGGGCTGCACCGCGGCACCCGGGCCCGGCTGTCCGGCTCGGTGCGCCTCGACGGCCAGGAGCTGCTCGACCTGCCCGAGTCCGAGCTGCGCGAGCTGCGCGGCAGCACGATGGCGATGATCTTCCAGGACCCGCTGTCGGCGATGCACCCCTACTACACGGTGGGCGCGCAGATCGTCGAGGCGATCCGGGTGCACCACTCCGACGTGTCCAAGAAGGCCGCCAAGGAGCGCACCAAGGAGCTGCTCGCGCGCGTCGGGATCCCCAACCCCGCCAAGCGCGTCGACCAGTACCCGCACGAGTTCTCCGGCGGCATGCGCCAGCGCGCGATGATCGCCATGGCCCTCGCCAACGACCCCTCGCTGCTCATCGCGGACGAGCCCACCACGGCGCTCGACGTCACCGTGCAGGCCCAGATCCTCGACCTCATGCGCGACCTGCAGCAGGAGTTCGGCTCGGCCATCATCGTCATCACCCACGACCTCGGGGTCGTCGCCGAGATGGCCGACGAGGTGCTCGTGATGTATGCCGGCAAGGCCGTCGAGCGGGGCCCGGTCGACGACGTGTTCTACGCACCGCAGATGCCCTACACCTGGGGTCTGCTGTCGTCGATGCCGCGTCTCGACCGCGTCCGCCAGACCCGCCTGGACCCGGTCCCCGGCAACCCGCCGTCGCTGATCCGCGTGCCCCCGGGGTGCGCGTTCAACCCGCGCTGCACCTATCGCGAGCACGTCCCGCAGGACCGCTGCGTCACCGAGGTCCCGGACCTGCTGCCCACGCGCCAGCCCGACCACCTCGTCCGCTGCCACATCATGGAGGAGCGGCGACGCGAGCTCTTCGAGACGAACGTCAAGCCGCGGCTGTGACCGGAAGGACCACACCAGCATGAGCACCGCCGTCACCCCGTCCGCCACGCCCGCACCCCACGCCGGCGGCGAGCCCCTGCTGCGGGTCACCGACCTGCAGAAGCACTTCCCTCAGTTCCGCCAGACCCTGGTCAAGCGGGCCGACGCCCCCGTCAAGGCCGTCGACGGCATCACCCTGGAGCTGCGCCAGGGCGAGACCCTCGGCCTGGTGGGGGAGTCCGGCTGCGGCAAGTCCACCGCCGGCCGCACGATGCTCAAGCTCCTCGAGCCGACCGGCGGCCGCATCGAGTTCGACGGCGAGGACATCACCCGCGCCAAGGGCACGCACCTGCGGCGCCTGCGCCGTGAGATGCAGATGGTCTTCCAGGACCCCTACGGCTCCCTCAACCCCCGCCACACGATCGGCTCGATCATCGCGGCGCCCTTCGAGATCCAGGGGATCAAGCCGGAGGGCGGCGTCAAGCGCACCGTCCAGGGCCTGATGGAGCGCGTGGGTCTCAACCCGGAGCACTACAACCGCTACCCGCACGAGTTCTCCGGCGGGCAGCGCCAGCGCATCGGCGTCGCCCGCGCGGTGGCGCTGCGCCCACGCCTCGTCGTCTGCGACGAGCCGGTGTCCGCCCTCGACGTCTCGATCCAGGCCCAGGTCGTCAACCTGCTCGAGGAGATCCAGGACGAGCAGGGGATGGCCTACGTCTTCATCGCGCACGACCTGTCCGTGGTCCGCCACATCTCCGACCGGGTCATCGTGATGTATCTCGGCAAGGTCATGGAGGAGGCCGACCGCGACGAGCTCTACGAGCGGCCGCTGCACCCCTACACGCACGCGCTGCTGTCGGCCGTCCCCGTGCCCGACCCCCGCCACCAGGAGCGCCGCGAGCGGATCCTGCTCAAGGGCGACCTGCCCTCGCCGCAGAACCCGCCCTCGGGCTGCGTGTTCCGCACCCGGTGCCCCAAGGCCGAGGAGCGCTGCGCCGCCGAGGTGCCCCTGCCCGTCGAGGTCGAGCCCGGCCACCGCGTGGCCTGCCACTTCCCGGAGCTGCGCACCGTCGTCTGACGCCCCGTCCCGCCCTGCCGTGCCCCCGGTCTCGCCCTGCCGCGCTCGTCTCAGGCTGCAGGGCGAGACGAGCGCGGCGAGGTGAGACTTGACCTCGGCATCCTCTGTCTGGGCTCCTCGGCGCTCCGGGCCTCGCTCGTACCTCGCTCGGGTCCTCACGCTGTCGTCGCCCAGACGTCAGTCGTCCACGGAACCCATGCCGTGGACTCTGCCTCGCCTGCGGGCCTCGCTCGTGTCCTCGGCTCAGTCGTCCACGGTGTCAATGCCCCGCCGCACGATCAGCGGGTCAGGCTCGAACACCACGTCCGGGTCCTTGCCGTCGTAGTCGAACTTGTTGAGGAAGTAGCGCATCGCGTTGATGCGACCGCGCTTCTTGTCGTTGGACTTGATCGTCGTCCAGGGCGCGTAGTCCGTGTCGGTGGCGGTGAACATCGCCTCCTTGGCCTCGCCGTAGCGGTCCCACTTGTCGAGCGACTCGAGGTCCATCGGCGAGAGCTTCCACTGCCGCACGGGGTCGATCTGGCGGATGGCGAAGCGGGTGCGCTGCTCGCTGCGCGACACCGAGAACCACAGCTTGGTGAGCGAGATCCCGGAGTCGACCAGCATCTTCTCGAACACCGGCGCCTGCTGCATGAACTGGGTGTACTGCTCGTCCGTGGAGAAGCCCATGACCCGCTCGACCCCGGCCCGGTTGTACCAGGAGCGGTCGAACATGACCATCTCCCCGGACGTGGGGAAGTGCTGGACGTAGCGCTGGAAGTACCACTGCCCGAGCTCGGTCTCGGTGGGCTTCACCAGGGCGACGACGCGGGCATACCGAGGGTTGAGGTGCTCGGTGAACCGCTTGATCGTGCCGCCCTTGCCCGCAGCGTCCCGCCCCTCGAAGACGAGGAGGTGCTTGCTGTCGGTCTGTCGCGTCCACTTCTGGAACTTCAGCAGCTCGACCTGCAGGAGGTACTTCTCGATGTCGTACTGCTCGCGGTCGAGGCGCTCGTCGTAGGGGTAGTCCTCGCGCCAGGTCTCGACGGGGTTGCCCAGGGGGTCGATGAGGTCGGGGTCCGAGCCCTGGTCGTCACGCACGGTGTACCCCTGGTCGTGCAGGGTGGCGAGGTACTCACGGAAGTTCTGCTGCATGGGATCTCCAGCCGGGTGGGGGGTCTGCGGGGAGCATAGGCCGAGGTCGTGAACGAGGTGTGAACTGCGTCGTCCCCGCCCCGGAACCCCTCTCGCCCGGGGCGAGTCCCCGCGGAGCGGTCGTCGCGGCACCGATCCGTGGGGACGAGTAACGTTCTGCGGGATGACCCTGACGCGCTCCCTCGACGACCTGGCCCTGCGGCGGGTCGTTCTCGTGCATGCCCATCCCGACGACGAGACGTTGTGGACCGGGGTGACCACGGCTCACCTGGCGGGTCAGGGGGCCGACGTCCACGTCGTCACGTGCACCCTCGGCGAGGAGGGCGAGGTGATCCCGCCCGGCCTGCGCCACCTCGAGGGCGACGGTCCGGCGCTCGCGGCCCACCGACGCGGCGAGCTGGCCGGCGCCACCCGCGTGCTGGGCGCCACCTCGCACCTGCTCGGGGCGGACGGCTCCCGGGGATCGGCCGACCCTGCCCCACGCTGGCGCGACTCCGGTATGGCGGGAACCCCGGCCGCCGATCACCCCGACGCGTTCGCCACCGCAGGAGGGGCCGCCGTCGACGCCCTGGCCGCCGTGCTGCGCGAGCTGCGTCCCGACGCCGTCATCACCTACGACCCGCACGGCGGGTACGAGCACCCCGACCACGTCGCGGCCCACCGCGCGACCCTGGCGGCGGTGGCGTCCCTCGAGGAGTCGCCCCATGTGCTGCTGGTGGTGGTGCCGCGGTCGTGGGCGATGGAGGACCGGGCCTGGCTGACCGAGCACGTCCACCGCACGGACGTCGTGGTGCCCGGGCGCGACGACGCCTATCCGCCGTCGGTGGTGGCGGACGAGCTGGTCACCCACGTCGTGGTCGACGCCGCGGCTGCCCGCGTCCAGGCCTCCGCGCTGCGGGAGCATCCCACGCAGGTCACGGTGCACGACGGCTACTACGCCCTGTCCAACGACATCGCCGCCCGGCTGGCGGGACGCGAGGCCTTCGTGCTCGTCGACCCGCGGACCGGCGCCCCGACGGGAGGATCCGATGAGTGAGAGCGCGCCGCACGCGCAGGTGCAGACCCAGCCGCCGGACCGGGACGTGTTCCGACGGGCGATGGGGCGGTTCGCGACCGGGGTCTCGGTGTTGACGACCTGCCTGGACGGCGTCGACCACGCGATGACGGCCAACGCGATCACGTCGGTCTCCCTCGACCCGCTGCTCCTGCTGTGCTGCGTCGAGCAGGAGGCGCGCTTCCACGACGTGGTGCTCGAGACGGGCGTCTGGGGCGTCAACGTCCTGCCCGCCGAGTCCCGCTCGCACGCGGCCTGGTTCGCGACGAGGGGGCGACCCGTGCACGGCCAGCTCGACCGCGTGGCGCACCATCGCGGGGCCGAGACGGGGGTCGCGATGTTCGACGACGTGCTCACGGCCGTGGAGTGCCGGACCACCCAGGTGGTGGAGGCGGGCGACCACTCGATCATCATCGGGGCCGTGGTCGGTCTCGAGGTGCCGGCGCACGCCGGCGAGGCCCTGACCTACTACCGTGGCGCGTTTGGTCACCTTTCGTGACGGTGGACCACGTAACGTGTCCCTGACCGTCTGATCCAGGAGTTGTGATGGCTGCTTCCCCCTCCGGGACGAGCCGTTCGGGCACCGCTGTGCTCGTGCGTCTGCTCGTCTCGCTCGCCGTGCTCCTGGGGCTGTATGCCGGCCTCGCGGCGATCCTCACCCGCCAGGCTCCGGCCGGGACCCGCGTGGGTGGGGTGTCGATCGGCGGGATGGACCAGGCCGCGGCCGAGCGCACCCTGACCGACCGCCTGGCGCCGCTGGCCACCAAGCCGGTCACCCTGCGCTCCGGGGATCGGACAGCCACCCTCGACCCACGCGCTGCGGGCCTGTCCGTCGACGTGCCGGGCAGCCTGACCGGGCTCACCCGCTTCTCGCTCGACCCGCGGGACGTCGCCGCGCACCTGACCGGTGGTGGCGACCGGGACGTGGAGGTCGACGTCGACGAGGAGACCCTGGACGCGGCCCTCGGCAAGGCCCGCACCACCCTCGACGTGTCCGCCACGGACGGCGCGCTGTCCATCGCCAAGGGCGCCGTCGAGGCCAAGGACGCCGTCGTCGGTCGCCGCCTCGACGTGGACCGCACCCGCGACCGGTTGCTCGAGCAGTGGCCCCGCACCACCACGACGGACGCCGTGATGCAGGAGCAGCAGCCCGCCATACCCCAGAAGGCCGTCGACCAGGCCGTCTCCACCGTCGCCCGGCCGGTCCTCGCCGGTCCCGTCACCGTCACGGACGGCACCCGCAAGGGCGTGCTGGCCCCCGCGCAGCTGGCGTCGGTCATCGCGTTCGCGCCCAGGGACGGGGCGCTCGCCCCGCAGGTCGACCAGGACAAGCTGGGCCGGCTGCTCGCGGCAGTCGCCCCGGGCATCGAGACGCCGCCCGTCAACGCCACGGTGCGGCTCGTCGACGGCCGGCCCCAGACCGTCCCCGGGCGCAACGGCACCGAGGTGCCCGCCGACCAGCTGTCCGCGGCCGTGCTCGGCGCCGTCTCGTCGCCCGCGCGCACCGCGACCGTCAAGGCCCAGCAGGTGGAGCCCGGGATCGGCGCCCAGGAGGTGGCGGCATGGGGGATCAAGGAGGTCGTCTCGCGCTACGACGCGGACCTGCCCTACAACCCCAACCGCACCGCCAACATCCGGCTCGCGGCCGGCGCCATCGACGGCACGATCATCAAGCCGGGGGAGACGTTCAGCCTCAACGGCATCGTCGGCGAGCGCACCCCGGCCAAGGGCTACCGCGACGCCCTCATCATCCAGGGCTCGCGCTACGTGCGGGACACGGGCGGTGGCGTCTCCCAGGTGTCCACGTCGGTCCTCAACTCCGCGTTCTTCGCGGGGATGGAGCTGGTCGAGCACCGCGCCCACAGCTTCTACATCACGCACTACCCCGAGGGGCGCGAGGCGACGGTCAGCTGGCCGACGCTGGACAACAAGTGGCGCAACGACAGCCAGCACGCCGTGCTGGTGCACTCCTGGGTCGAGGACGGCGTGCTCAAGTTCGAGCTGTGGAGCACCAAGCGCTACGACGAGGTCAAGTCCCTCAAGAGCCCCCGACGCAAGATCGTCCCGCCCCGCACGATCGAGGACGCCAGCCCGACCTGCCAGTCGCAGGTCCCCGTGCCGGGCTTCGAGGTCACGATCACCCGCCAGATGATCAAGGGCGGCCAGGTCGTCAAGACCGACGGCTTCGTCACCAGCTACGCCCCGCAGGACAAGGTCCGGTGCACCGGACCCGTCAAGGGGCAGCCCAAGCGCACCTGACGCCGGTCGGGCCGACCGCCACCACCTGCTCGGATCGGCCCGTCGGTCCGTCCAGCCGCCAGACACCGTGCCGGTGCACCGCCTGCGACGGCATAGTGTTGTCCTGATACACCCCGCCCCCCCGGAAGGTACTGAGCAATGACCTACGTGATCGCCCAGCCGTGCGTCGACCTCAAGGACAAGGCCTGCATCGAGGAGTGCCCTGTCGACTGCATCTACGAGGGTGAGCGCTCGCTCTACATCCACCCGGACGAGTGCGTGGACTGCGGTGCCTGCGAGCCCGTCTGTCCCGTCGAGGCCATCTACTACGAGGACGACGTCCCCGAGCAGTGGACCGACTACTACAAGGCCAACGTCGAGTTCTTCGATGACCTGGGCAGCCCCGGCGGCGCCGCCAAGATGGGCATGATCAAGAAGGACCACCCGATCATCGCCGCCCTGCCCCCGCAGGCCCAGGACGCCTGACGCGTGGCGCCGCCCAGCCGCGTCGCGCTTCCGGACTTCCCCTGGGACTCCCTCGAGCCCGCCAAGGCGGTCGCGCGGGCGCACCCTGACGGCATCGTCGACCTGTCCGTCGGCACCCCGGTCGACCCCACCCCCGAGGTGGTGCGTCGTGCCCTGGCCGACGCGTCGGACGCCCACGGCTACCCGCAGACCTACGGCACGCCCGCGCTGCGCGAGGCGGTGGCCGGCTGGTTCGAGCGGCGTCGTGGTGTCCCCAGCCTGGACCCCGCCGGCGTGCTGCCGACGGTCGGCTCCAAGGAGCTCGTGGCGTGGCTGCCCCTGCTGCTCGGCCTCGGACCGGGGGATCAGGTCGGCATCCCCGCCGTGGCCTACCCGACCTACGACGTCGGCACGCGGATCGCCCGCGCCGAGCCGGTGGTCGTCGACCTGGCGGGCGACCTGCCGCAGGCAGGCGCCATACGGCTGCTGTGGGTCAACTCGCCCAGCAACCCGACCGGCGCCGTCCACGACGTCGACACGCTCGCGAGGGTCGTCCGGTGGGCACGGGACAACGGCGTGGTCGTCGCGAGCGACGAGTGCTACGCCGAGCTCGTCTGGGACGACGGCGCGCTCGTCGACGGGCTGCCGCGGCCGGGCCACGTGCCCAGCATCCTCGACCCCCGCGTCAACGAGGGCTCGACCGAGGGCCTGCTGGCGTGCTACTCGCTGTCCAAGCAGTCCAACCTCGCGGGCTACCGCGCCGCCCTCGTCGCCGGTGACCCGCGGATCGTCAAGCAGCTGCTGGAGATTCGCAAGCACGCCGGGATGATCGTCCCCTGGCCGGTCCAGGAGGCGATGCGCGTCGCCCTCGGCGACGACGCCCACGTGGCCGAGCAGCGTGCCCGGTATGCCGAACGGCGCGCCGCCCTGCTGCCGGCCCTGCAGGGCGCCGGGCTGCGGGTGGACCACTCCGAGGCCGGGCTCTACCTCTGGTCCACCCGGGACGAGGACTGCTGGACCACCGTCGACGCGCTCGCGCAGCACGGGATCCTCGTCGCACCTGGCGCGTTCTACGGCGCCGCCGGAGAGCGGCACGTCCGCGTCGCCCTCACCGCTCCCGACGAGCGCATCCAGGCCGCCGTCCGACGTCTCAGCCGCTGAGCGTCGCCTCACCTACCGCCGGGTCGGGTCGATCCTGATTCGGGGCGTTCGCCCCACCTGCGGTAGCGTCCAAGCACCGAAGGACCGTGGTGTCCACGGCCCCCCAAGGAGGAAACCCATGACCAGTGATGCCGGCAAGGCCGTCCTGACCGACGGCGGCAAGAGCATCGACCTGCCCATCACGCAGGCCACCGAGGGCAACAGCGGGTATGGCGTCAGCAAGCTGCTGTCCGCGACCGGCAACACGACGCTCGACCCCGGCTTCACCAACACCGCCAGCTGCACCTCGGCGATCACCTACATCGACGGCGACGCCGGCATCCTGCGCTACCGCGGCTACCCGATCGAGCAGCTGGCCGAGAAGTCCAGCTTCCTCGAGGTCGCCTACCTCGTGATCTACGGCGAGCTGCCCACAGGCGAGCAGCTCGAGAGCTTCGAGCGTGGCATCACCCGCCACTCGCTGCTCGACGAGCGCATGCGCGATCTGTTCCGCTGCTTCCCCCGTCGCTCGCACCCCATGCCGGTGCTGTCGGCCGGTGTCATGGCGCTGTCGACCTTCGCCGTCGACACGACCGACCCGCTGGACCCCGAGCAGGTCGAGGGCGCGACCGTCCGGCTGCTGGCCAAGCTGCCGACGCTGGCGGCCTATGCCTACAAGAACTCCGTGGGTCAGCCCTTCCTCTACCCGCAGAACTCCCTCGGCTACGTCGAGAACTTCCTGCGCCTGTCGTTCGGCTACCCGACCGAGGACTACGACATCGACCCGGCCGTCGCCAAGGCCCTCGACGTCCTGCTGATCCTGCACGCCGACCACGAGCAGAACTGCTCCACCTCGACGGTCCGCCTCGTCGGCTCGGCGCAGACCAACATCTACGGCTCCATCTCGGCCGGCATCAACGCCCTGGCGGGCCCGCTGCACGGCGGCGCCAACCAGGCCGTCCTCGAGATGCTCGGCAAGATCCGCGACGAGGACGGCGGCGACGTCAACCGCTTCGTCAAGGACGTCAAGGAGAAGAAGTCCGGCGTCAAGCTGATGGGCTTCGGCCACCGCGTCTACAAGAACTACGACCCGCGCGCCGCCATCATCAAGAAGCACGCCGACGAGATCCTCAAGTCGTCCGGCCGCCAGAACGAGCTGCTCGACATCGCGCTCGCCCTCGAGGAGGTCGCCCTCACGGACGACTACTTCAAGGAGCGCAAGCTCTACCCGAACGTCGACTTCTACACCGGCCTGATCTACGAGGCCATGGGCTTCCCGGTCAACTACTTCACGGTGCTGTTCGCGCTCGGCCGGCTCCCCGGCTGGATCGCCCAGTGGCGCGAGATGATCACCGACCCCGCCACCAAGATCGGCCGCCCGCGTCAGGTCTACGTCGGCGAGACGGAGCGCACCTACCCCGGCTACGTGGCTCCGGAGGCCTGAGCCGCACGAAGCACGAAGCACGAGCACGAAGCACCAAGGACCAAGCACGACGAGGGGCCGCTCATCCGCACGGGTGAGCGGCCCCTCGGCCGTCCCCGCCCCTCGCCGTCCCGCCCCCTGACCGCCCTGCCCGCCTCTCGCCGTCCGCTCCGCGTGCCCTGCCCTCCTGCCCGCCATTGGTCACCAATGGACGATTCCGGGGGAGTTTGATCGATCCACAACGTCAGCGGTGTCCAATGGCGCCGCGCCAGCAGGGGGCAGGACGGGTCAGGGCCAGGGTCAGCGGATCGTGACGGCCGTGGCGGCGACGGGCGAGCGGGCGGCCCGCCAGGACCAGCCCTCCTCGCCACGCGCCCGCGTCCACTCCCGGTCGCCCACCGTGACGGACGACAGCCCGTGCCGCTGCGCGTGCGCCACGGCCCAGTGCCCGACCATCCACGCCTGCTCCGCCGTCGAGCCCCGCACCTCGACGTGGTCGCCGCTGACGACGCCTCGCACGGCGAGCTGCTTCTCGAGGTCCCGGGCGACGACGACCGGGCCGGCCCGTCGGTCTCCGGATGCGAGCGGCTCCAGGCGACAGCCGAGTCCGCCAGGGGTGTGACCGGCCAGCGTCGAGGCCAGCGCACGCCCCTCGTCCTCGTGGTCGGCATAGGCCTCGGGATAGCCCGACCGCTGCACGCGCTGGGCGATCTTGGTGATCTCCATGGTCTGCCAGCCGTCGACCTTGACCAACGCGTCGTAGAACTGATTGGTGGCGTAGACGGGGTCCATGATCTGCTCCACGGTGCCCCAGCCCTGCGAGGGTCGCTGCTGGAACAGGCCGACCGAGTCGCGGTCGCCGTAGTCGATGTTCTCGAGCTTGGACTCCTGGATGGCGGTGGCCAGCGCGATGGTGGCGGCGCGGGCGGGCAGCCCGCGCCGCGTGCCGATCCCGGTGATCGTGGCGGCATTGGCCGTCTGGTCCGGGTTGAAGGTCGCGGTGTAGGTCGAGGCGACCGCCCGGCACGTGGACGAGCCGAAGCCCTCGTTGAAGTCACGCACGGTGTGCCAGACGTAGCCGAGACCGGCGAGCACCAGCGCCACGACCACCGCGACGACGACGAGCCGGTGGGTGCGGCGCCACTCGGCCCTAGTCGTTGGCATGCAGCTCGGAGTTGAGGGCGATGCCGTGGCCGTCGCGAGCCTTGGCGAGGACCGTGCCCGTCACCGAGTCGCGGATGAACAGCAGGTTGGACTGGCCGGACAGCTCGGCCGCCTTGACGACCCGGCCGTCGGCGAGCGTGACCTTGGTGCCGGCGGTGACGTAGAGCCCCGCCTCGACGACGCAGTCGTCGCCGAGGGCGATGCCGATGCCGGACTCCGCGCCGAGCAGGCAGCGCTCGCCGATGGCGACGCGCTCGGTGCCGCCCCCCGACAGGGTGCCCATCGTGGAGGCGCCGCCGCCGATGTCGGATCCGTCGCCCACGACGACGCCCTGCGAGATCCGGCCCTCGACCATGGAGGAGCCGAGCGTGCCGGCGTTGAAGTTGACGAAGCCCTCGTGCATCACGGTGGTCCCGGACGCGAGGTGGGCGCCGAGCCGCACCCGGTCCGCGTCGGCGACGCGCACGCCGGTGGGCAGGACGTAGTCCGTCATACGGGGGAACTTGTCCACGCCGTGCACCTGCACCGGACCGCGAGCGCGCAGCGCGAGCCGGACGTTCTCGAAGCCCTCGGGCGAGCACGGGCCGTGGTTGGTCCACACGACGTTGGCGAGCGCGCCGAACAGGCCGTCCAGGTTGATCGAGTTGGGGCGGACGAGCCGGTGCGAGAGCAGGTGCAGGCGCAGGTAGGCGTCGCGCGCGTCGGCGGGTGACGCGTCCAGGTCGATCTCGGTCAGGACGGCCTCGAGGGTGACGCCCCGCGCCTCGTCCTCGCCCGCGAGGTCCACGAGCGCCGCGGGCAGGTCGGAGCCGTCATGGTCCCCGAGCACGGGGGAGGGGTACCACGTGTCGAGCACCGTCCCGGAGGTCGTGATGGTCGCGAGTCCATGGCCCCAGGCCGTGCGAGAAGTCATGCCTTCCAGGCTATCGGTCGGTGCTGGGCGCGCGGTGGAGCGACGCTCGGGAGCACCTGTGAGAGCGCGGGATCGGGGCACGGCGCTCGGCATACATTGTCCGTATGACGACCCCAGCGCACCTCGACCTGTCGGCATCGGCGGTGGACCTCACCGAGGCCGTCTGCAACATCGCCTCGGTGAGCCACGAGGAGGAGGTGCTGGCGGACGCCGTCGAGGCGGCGCTGCGGCCGCTCGCCCACCTGAGCGTGCGCCGCGACGGGCACACGATCGTCGCCCGCACCGACCTCGGCCGCCCCGAGCGGGTGGTCCTGGCGGGGCACCTGGACACCGTCCCGCTCGCGGGTCAGGGCCCGGCGGCCTCGCTGCCCATCACCCGCACCGCCACCGAGCTGGTCGGGCGCGGCACCACCGACATGAAGGGCGGGGTCGCCGTCATGCTGGCGCTGGCGGCCACCGTCGTGGAGCCGAGCCGGGACATCACCTACGTGTTCTACGACTGCGAGGAGGTCGAGGCCGAGCACAACGGTCTCGCGCGCCTGGTCCGCAACGACCCCAGCGTCCTCGAGGCGGACTTCGCGGTGCTGCTGGAGCCCACCGACGGCACGGTCGAGGGGGGCTGCAAGGGCACCATCCGGATCGAGGTGACGGCCCGAGGCAAGGCCGCCCACAGCGGACGACCGTGGATGGGGCACAACGCGATCCACGAGGCGGGCACGATCATCGACCGGCTGCGGGAGTTCGACGCGCAGACCGTGGTCGTGGACGGGCTGGCGTTCCGCGAGGGCCTGTCGGCGGTCGGCATCCGAGGCGGGCGCGCCGGCAACGTCGTGCCGGACGAGTGCGTCGTCACGATCAACTACCGGTTCGCGCCGCACATCGACGCGATCGAGGCCGAGCGGCGCATGCGCGAGCTCTTCGCGGGCTACCACGTCGTGATGACCGACGCCGCCGACGGGGCGCGCCCCGGGCTGGACCGAGCGGCGGCCCAGGCCTTCGTGGCCGCGCTGGGGCTGCCGGTGCAGGGCAAGCAGGGCTGGACCGACGTGGCCCGGTTCAGCGCCGTGGGGGTGCCCGCCGTCAACTTCGGACCCGGCGACCCGCTCGTCGCGCACCAGGACGAGGAACGCTGCGCGATCGACCAGATCGAGCAGGCCTACGACCGGCTGCTCGCCTGGCTGACCTGATCGCGCGGGTAGGTTGGCCGCATGAAGGACGCTCGAGGGGACTACCACAAGGGCCCGGTGACGCTGCGCGGCAAGCGCGTCCCGGGCTCCACGACCGACCAGCGGCTGCTCGACAACAGCGGCGACGCCGAGTGGGTGCACTCGGACCCGTGGCGCGTGATGCGGATCCAGGCGGAGTTCGTCGAGGGGTTCGGCGCGCTGGCCGAGCTGGGTGACGCCGTCAGCGTGTTCGGGTCGGCGCGGGTGCCGCGCGAGCACCCGACCTACGAGCTCGGCGTGCAGCTCGGGCAGGCGCTGGTGCAGGCGGGCTTCGCCGTCATCACGGGCGGCGGCCCCGGGCTGATGGAGGCCGCCAACCGCGGGGCGCTCGAGGCCGGCGGCGCGTCGGTCGGGCTGGGCATCGAGCTGCCGTTCGAGCAGGGCCTCAACGAGTACGTCGACCTCGGCGTCAACTTCCGCTACTTCTTCGCCCGCAAGACCATGTTCGTCAAGTACGCCCAGGGCTTCGTCGTCCTCCCCGGCGGGTTCGGCACGCTGGACGAGCTGTTCGAGGCGGTGACCCTCGTCCAGACGCGCAAGGTGACGTCCTTCCCGATCGTGCTGCTCGGCTGCGACTACTGGGCCGGGCTGCTCGACTGGGCCCGCGGCTCGATGCTCCCGGCGGGCACCGTGAGCGTCTCCGACCTCGAGCTCCTGCACGTGGTGGACACCGTCGAGGAGGCCGTCCGGATTGTCCGCGGCTCGGGGGAGGACCAGGCGGCCCGCCGCCCCGAGTGACCTCCTCGCGGCCGCGCTGCCCCGGGCGCGGGGATGGCTTCCCCCCGGTGCCCGTGGCACGATCGGGGGCGTGCCGTTGCTGATGATCGTCCTGACCGTGCTCGTGGTGGGCCTGCTGACCGCGGCCCTCGTGTGGGCCGTCGGGGCGCGCCCGGGGTCGCTGTCCGACCAGGCGCTCGCCGACCCGACGTCGAGCTCGCCGTATGCCGGCTTGCCCGACGGGCCCGTGGTCACCGACACGGTGCGGGACCTGCGCTTCGACCAGGTGCTGCGCGGCTATCGCATGGACCAGGTCGACGAGGTGATGGACCGCCTCGTCGACGAGCTGCGGCAGCGCGACCACGAGATCGAGCGGCTGCGGGGCGAGGGTGGCGACGGCGTCCGCAGCGGATCCGTCGGGTTGAGGGGCCTGGACCCCGCCACCCACCCCGACGTGACGACCGGGCCGCTCGACGTGTCCGAGATCGTGCGCGCCCCCGCCGGCGCGAGCCTGTGGACCCGGCGTGATCCCGACGCCACCCGTCCTGCCCGCGAGCCCGACCGGTCGTCGTGACGGCGGGCGCCACGGTCGGCACCCGGACCCACGTCGCCGGGCCCCTGGGCGGGGTCGGGCGATGGCGGACGCCCCGGTTGCTGCTGGTGACGCTGCTGACCTATGCCGCGACGCGCCTCGTGTCCGGCATCCTCATCGCCCGAGCCGCCCGCCACCAGGTGCCGATCGGCTGGACCGGCGACCCCGTCGACTACTGGGGCATGACCCTCATGTGGGACGGCACGTGGTACCGCCGGATCGCGGAGACCGGCTATCCCGTGCCGATCCCCGTCGACGCGGCTGGGGTCACGCAGCAGAACGAGTGGGCGTTCTACCCCCTCTTCCCCGGCCTGGCCCGGGGCCTCATGGCCGTCACCGGTCTCGAGTTCCGGTATGCCGGGGCGATCGTCGCCACCGTCCTCGGCGCCGCAGCCGCGATGCTCCTCGTGGTGCTGCTGCGGCGGCACGTCTCCGACGGCGTGGCCGTCCTCGCGGTGGCGGCGTGGGCCACCTACGTCGCGAGCCCGGTGCTGCAGATCGCCTACACCGAGTCGCTCGCCATGCTGCTGCTCGTCGCGTTCCTCCTGATGCTCGAGCAGCAGCGCTGGTGGGGCGCGGTCGCCGTGGCCCTGCTCATCGGCCTGTCGCGCCCCATCGCCGTCCCCCTCGGCCTGGTCGCGCTGGTCGCCGTGGTCCTGCGGTGGCGGCGCCGCGCGGAGCGCCCGATCGGGCGGGGGGAGTGGGCCGGGATGCTCGCGACCCTGGCCGGGTGCGGGGTGGCGGGCTTCGTCTGGCCCGCGATCGTGTGGTGGGCCACCGGGCAGCCGGACGGCTACACCGACACCATGGCCTCCTGGCGCGCCGGGCACGAGATCACGCCGTTCGTGCCGTGGTGGACCAACGCCGAATACTTCTTCGAGGACAAGGCCCTCGTCGTCCTCGTGGCCTACACCGTGGTCCTGCTGCTGCTGGCGCTGGGTCCGTGGGCCCGGCCGCTCGGCTGGGTGATGCGCAGCTGGATGCTGGCCTACCCGCTCTACCTCTTCGCCGTGCAGGACCCGGGGACGAGCCTCTACCGCTACCTGCTGCTGCTGTTCCCCGCTGCCCTCATCGGGGTGGGGGCCACGCGCCGGATGACGGCGGGCACCGTGGTGCGGGCAGCCGCCCTCGTGGGCCTGGGCGTCGCGCTGCAGGTGTGGTGGACCCAGGAGGTCCTGGTGCTCCACCTGCCCGCCTCCTGGCCCCCGTGACCTGCTCCCGCCGCGCGCTCTGACGCCGTTCCTCGCCCGCTATTGGTCGCCAATGACGTATTTGAACCTTCACAAGGTGCCCGGAGACGTCATTGGTGACTAATGGCGCCAGGCGCGGTCAGCGGCCCTCGAAGATCGGCTTCTGCTTGGCGAGGAAGGCGTCGACCGCCGCGGCGTGGTCGGCGCTGCCGCCGGTGCGGTTCATCAGCTCCCCCTCGTGAGCGAGCGACTCGGCGAAGGAGTGCTGGGCCGAGTGGTGCACGGCCTCCCTGACGGCGGCGTACGCCAGGGTCGGGCCCTTCGCCATACGACGGGCCAGGTCCATCGCGGGGACCATCACGTCGCCCTCGACCACCTCGTTGACCAGGCCCAGATCCTTGGCCTCGGCCGCCTTGATGGTCCGCGGAAACATCAGGAGCTCCTTGGCCCGCGCCGTGCCGACCAGGCGTGGCAGGGTCCAGGACGCCCCGGTGTCGCAGGAGAGCGCGATCCCGGTGAACGCGAAGTTGTAGACGCCACCCTCCGCCAGGAAGCGGTAGTCCGCGGCGAAGGTGAACGAGGCGCCCGCCCCCGCGGCGACGCCGTTGACCGCGGCGATCACCGGCTTGGGCATGGTGGCGATCAGCGTCACCGCCGGGTTGTAGTGCTGCTCGACGGTGTCCCACAGCGACGGGTCCTGGCGCTGGAGCAGCTCGACGTGCGACTTGAGGTCCTGGCCGACGCAGAAGGCCCGGCCGGACCCCGTGAGCACGACGCAGCGCACCTCGGGGTCGTCGGCGACCTGCCGCAGAGCCGCGAGGAAGGCCTCCTTGGTGGGGAGGTCGAGGGAGTTCATCGCGTCGGGGCGGTTGAAGGTCACCACGCCCACGCCGTCCTCGACGGTCACGAGCACGGGAGCCTCGGACGTGTGGGCGGTCCGTGCAGGCTGGGCGGGCTGGGGCGCGGTCGTGTCGGTCACGAGCTCTCCTCGGAGGTGGGTCTGCGGCGGTGCAGGGCTGCGGCCCAATCTAGCGACCGGCCGTCCAGGCGCCAGAGCGACAAGAAGTGACGTCCGGCACCTGTGGATGAGATTAGGAACCACGGGCCAAGACTTGCGATAATGAGTCCAGGTCTGTGACCCCGGTTCCTCGTACGTGGGGTGGGGTCGCACTGATAA
Organism: Arsenicicoccus sp. UBA6765; assembly: GCF_002453335.1. Lineage (NCBI taxonomy): Bacteria > Bacillati > Actinomycetota > Actinomycetes > Micrococcales > Intrasporangiaceae > Arsenicicoccus > Arsenicicoccus sp. UBA6765. The sequence continues at coordinate 51,494 of NZ_DKGR01000017.1, read as the reverse complement.
GGGAAGAGGAAGCGCATGGCGGCGATGAAGCCCAGGACCGGAGACGGTCCCCTCGAGGTGACCAAGGAGGGGCGCGGCATCGTCCTGCGCATGCCCTTGGAGGGTGGCGGACGCCTCGTGGTGGAGATGACTCCCGACGAGATCGCAGCACTCGGCGAGGCCATCAAGACGGTGACCGGCTGACCGGCTGAGAGACCGACGAGCACTGCTCGTATGACGGAAGGCGCCCAACCCCTGCTCGGGGTGGGCGCCTTCCGGCTGTCCGACGTCAGCGTTGGTGAGGGCTGGCGCGGGCTGGACAGTCAGCTCGTCAGCTCGTCAGCTCGTCAGCTCATCAGCTCGTCAGCGCTTGACGGCGGCGAAGAGGCCGTCGCCGGCTGCCAGCATCGCCGGCACCAGGTCGTCCCGCTCGCGCAGCTCCTTGCCGAGGTCGCGCAGGAGCGCGGTGCGCTCGTCGCGCGACGCCGGGTCGGCGACCCGGTCGTGCCACAGCATGTTGTCCATCGCCAGCACCCCTCCGCTGCGCAGCAGCCGCATCGCCTGGTCGACATAGGCGGGGTACTCGCTCTTGTCGCCGTCCACCACGACCATGTCGTAGGCGCCGTCCGCGAGGCGGGGGAGCACGTCCAGCGCGCGCCCGGCGATGATCCGCGTGCGCTGGTGCGGGATGCGGGCCTCGGCGAAGGCCTCGCGCGCCACGCGCTGGTTGGCGGGCTCGACATCGATGGTCGTGAGGATGCCGTCGGGCGCCATACCCTGCAGGAGCCACAGGCCGGACACGCCGGCACCGGTCCCGATCTCGACGACCGCGCGCGCCCGCACGCTGGCGGCGAGGAGGCGCAGTGCAGCCGCCGCGCCGGGCAGCACGGGGGTGCAGCCGAGCTGCTGACCGCGCTCGCGGGCCCGCTCCGCCACCGGGTCCTCCGTGACGAACTCCTCGGCGTAGGCCCAGCTGGCGGGCTTCTGTGTGCTCATGCCGAGAAGTCTACCGAGGGGCTGCGGCCGTGCTCACGGGGCTCCAAGCAATCTCCCAGACACCGCCCAGCACCGTGGTCGACCATGGAGGGGCAGATCTTGTGCCACCGAACGCCGACGCTCCTCCCGAGAGGCAGCAGATGACCATCCCCGTCGCCCACGAACCGTCCCACGTCGTTCCCAGCGCTCCGGTCGGCTCGACCACCCTCCCCGAGGGTGCCGTCGCCACCGCGGAGGCCTGGGTGCCCCCGTCGTGGGACGAGGTCGTGCGCGAGCACTCGGCCCGGGTCTACCGCCTGGCCTACCGCCTCACCGGCAACCAGCACGACGCCGAGGACCTCACGCACGACGTGTTCGTGCGCGTCTTCCGTTCGCTGGACCGCTACCAGCCGGGCACCTTCGAGGGCTGGCTGCACCGCATCACCACCAACGTCTTCCTCGACCGGATGCGGCGCAAGCAGCGCATCCGCTTCGACGCCCTGTCCGACGAGGGGGCCGCGCGCCTGCCGAGCCGGGAGATCGGGCCGGAGCAGGCGTACGCCGACGGGACCTTCGACGACGACGTGCAGCGCGCCCTGGACGCGCTCAAGCCGGAGTTCCGCGCCGCGGTCGTGCTGTGCGACATCGAGGGCCTGACCTATGACGAGATCGCGGACGCGCTGGGCATCAAGCTCGGCACCGTGCGGTCGCGTATCCACCGCGGCCGCGCCCAGCTGCGCAGCGCCCTCGCCCACCGCGACCCCGCGCTGCGCCCGCAGCCGGCCGCCCCGGTGTCCCGTCCGGCCACGCTGCGACCCCGCCGGCTGGGCATCGTCGGGGCCTGACCCCGTGCTCACCGACCGGACGCCTGGAGTTCACCCCCGCGGGGTGGACCGTCTGCTCCGGCCGGCCCGGCCGTGCACGCCGACGCAGTAGTCTCACCCTCATGTGGGACGTCAACGGCACCGAGTTCTTGCTCCTGATCGTGATCGCCGTCGTCGTGCTGGGCCCCGAGCGGCTGCCGGAGTATGCCGCCAAGCTCGGCCAGCTCGTCCGCCAGGCCAAGGCCTACGCCGAGGGCGCCAAGACCTCCCTGCGCGACCAGATGGGCCCGGACTTCGACGACATCGACTGGCGCCAGTACGACCCACGGCAGTACGACCCGCGCCGGATCGTGCGTGAGGCGCTGCTGGACGACGGCCCCTCGGGCTCGACGGTCGCGACAGCGGGAGCAGCGGCGGCCGGTGGCGCGACCATGGCGAGTGCCCAGGCGGAGCCGGAGCCGATCCGTCCCGGGCAGCGCTACGACCAGACCTACACGCCCTTCGACGCCGAGGCCACCTGACCGCAGCGCGCACCGCGCCGCCGCGGCCGAGCAGCGCTGGCGGTGGCTCACCGTGGCGAGTGTGTCTCGTGCTGCAGGGTGAGACGGATGCGGCAGCGCGAGACGTCGCGGCGCGGCAATGACCGCGGCTCACCCTGGCGAGCGTGTCTCATGCTGCAGGGTGAGACGGATGCGCCAGCGCGAGACGTTGCGGGGCAGCGCTGGCAGCGGGCTCACCGTGCCGAGTGTGTCTCGTGCTGCAGGGTGAGACGGGTGCGCCAGCGCGAGACGTTGCGGCGCAGCGCTGCGGCAGCGCAGCGCTCAGTCGCGCCGTGGACCCGCCGGCGTCAGCGGCTGGTGGGGGTGAGGCCCAGCTTGCGGCCGGCCAGGCCACGCGACCGCGTGCCCAGCCCACGAGCGATGCCGTTGAGGGCCGTGCCCGCCGCGCTCTCGGGGGAGGACAGGACGACCGGGGTGCCCTCGTCGCCGCCCTCGCGCAGCCGGGTGTCGAGCGGGATCTGGCCGAGCAGCGGCACCGGGGCCCCGACGATGCGGGACAGCGAGTCCGCCACGGCCTGACCGCCGCCGGAGCCGAACAGCTCGAGCCGGGAGCCGTCCGGCTGCTCCAGCCAGGACATGTTCTCGACGACGCCGACGATGCGCTGGTGCGTCTGCACGGCGATGGACCCGGCGCGCTCGGCGACCTCGGCCGCCGCCTGCTGCGGGGTGGTGACCACGAGGATCTCGGCGCCGGGGATGAGCTGCGCGACGGAGATGGCGATGTCGCCGGTGCCGGGCGGCAGGTCGAGCAGGAGGACGTCCAGGTCGCCCCAGAACACGTCGGCGAGGAACTGCTGCAGCGCGCGGTGCAGCATCGGTCCGCGCCAGACGACGGGCTGGTTGCCGGCGACGAACATGCCGACGGAGATGACCTTCACGTCGTGCGCGACCGGGGGCAGGATCATGTCGTCGACCTGGGTCGGCTGCTGCTCGACACCCATCATGCGCGGCACCGAGAAGCCGTAGATGTCGGCGTCCACCACGCCCACCTTGAGCCCCTGACGGGCCAGGGCGGCGGCGAGGTTGACGGTGACCGAGCTCTTGCCGACACCACCCTTGCCGGAGGCGACGGCATACACCCGGGTCGTGGATCCCGGCTTGGCGAACGGGATCTCGCGCTCGGCCTGGCCGCCGCGCAGCTGGTCGCGCAGGGAGCCGCGCTGCTCGTCGCTCATCACGCCGAGGTCGACGGAGACCCCGTTGACCCCCTCGACGCGCGCGACGGCCTCGGTGACGCCCTTGCGGATCGGGTCCTTCATGGGACAGCCCGCGACCGTCAGCAGCACCCGGACGGCGACCCGTCCGGCGTCGTCGACGTCGACCGACTCGACCATCCCCAGCTCGGTGATGGGCTTGCGGATCTCGGGGTCGTCGACCGTGGCCAGGGCGGCGTGGATCAGGTCCAGGGACGGGGCAGACATGCCCCCCATCGTATGCCGCCCGCCCGGCATCTCCTTACGCGCCGGGATCGGCGGGGGGCGCGGGCGCGGCCTTCTTCTTCTTGGCCTTCTTGGCGCGAGGTGCCTCCGGGTCGCTGTCGTCGGCGGCCTCGGGGACCATCCCGCGCTCCTCCAGCTCCTCCAGCAGGTCTCGCAGCTCGGAGCGCAGGTAGTCGCGGGTCGCCATGTCCCGCAACGCGATCCGCAGGGCGGCCACCTCGCGGGTCAGGAACTCGGTGTCGGCCAGGTTGCGCTCGTCGCGGGCGCGGTCCTGCTCGAGAGCGACGCGGTCCCGGTCGTCCTGGCGGTTCTGGGCGAGCAGGAGCAGGGGGGCGGCATACGACGCCTGGAGCGACAGGATCAGGGTGAGGAGCGTGTAGTTGAGCGACCGCGGGTCGAACTGCGCGGCCTCGGGCATGAAGGTGTTCCACGCCAGCCAGACGACCACGAAGATCGTCATCCAGATCAGGAAGGTCGGCGTCCCCATGAAGCGGGCGAAGCCCTCGCTGGCCGAGCCGAAGGCGCCCTCGGCGAAGATCGCGGGTCGCCGGAACCGGACCCGCGCCTCCTGCGGCTGGTCCAGCCGGTTGCGGTCCTGGGTGCGGGTGCGCTCAGTCATGGGTCACCTCGTGCCTCTCCTCGCGCCAGTCCTCGGGGAGGATGTGGTCGAGCACGTCGTCGACGGTCACGACCCCGAGGAGGTGACCGTCCTCGTCGACCACGGGGGCCCCGGTGAGGTTGTAGTTGGCGAGCATCCGCGTGACGGTGCCCAGGCTGTCCGTCGGCTGCAGCGGCTCCAGCTCCTTGTCCAGGATCGCCCCCAGCGGGCTGTGCGGGGGCTCGCGCAGGAGCCGCTGGATGTGCACGGTCCCGAGGTAGCGCCCTGTGGGGGTCTCGAGCGGCGGGCGGCAGACGCAGACGAGGGACGCGAGCGCGGGGGAGAGCTCCTCGCGGCGGGCCCAGGCCAGCGCCTCGGCGATGGTCGCGTCCGGGCCGAGGATGATCGCCTCCGGCGTCATGAGACCACCGGCGGTGTTGTCGTCGTAGGCCATCAGGCGGCGCAGCGGGGCGGCCTCGTCGGGCTCCATGTGCTGCAGGTAGTGCTCCTGGGTGGCCTCCGGCAGCTCGGACAGCAGGTCTGCCGCGTCGTCGGGCTGCATGAACTCCAGGACGTCGGCGGCGCGCTCGGTCTCGAGGTGCGTGAGGATCTCGATCTGGTCGTCGGCCGGGAGCTCCTCGATGACGTCGGCGAGCTTCTCGTCGTCCAGGGCGCTGGCCACCTCGACGCGTCGGCCGGGCGCCAGCTCGTGGATGACCTCGGCGAGGTCGGCGGCCTTGAGGTCGTCGTAGGCCTCCAGGAGGCGCGCGGCGCTCTGGCCCTGGTGGCGGGTCGCGAGGCCCGTCGTGTCGAGCACGTCGACGATCAGCGTCTCGCCGCGACGGCCCGTCAGGCGACGCAGCGACAGGCTGCCGCTGACGTGGCCGCGACGGACGAAGACCTTGGTCACGGACCACTCGCGCGGCCGGTCCTGCTCGATCGCCAGGTCCTCCACGGTGGCCTCGAACGGCTCCTCGGCGGGCTGGGTCACCGTCACCGCGCGGTCCAGCAGCTCGGCGAGCACGAGCGACTCGGTCGGGCGCTGCTCGAAGCGGCGCATGTTGACCAGGCCCGTGGTGATGACCTGGCCTGCGTCGATGCTGGTGACGCGCGTGATCGGCACGAAGACCCGGCGACGGCCGGGCACCTCGACCACGAGGCCGAGCACGCGTGGCTTGCGCCGGGTCGCGCTGAAGCTGACGACGACGTCGCGGACGCGCCCCACCTGGTCGCCGAGCGGGTCGAACACCGCGATGCCGGCGAGGCGGGCCACGAAGACGCGACGCAGAGAGCTCACGGGGGTCACCTTATCGGCGTGCAACCTTGTGCCCCGCCACGACGTCCTGAGGGTGTCAAGGAAGCACGTCCCAGAGGGGGGACCATCATGAGCAGCTCCACCATCCGTCGCGGTGTCACGCTCCTCGCCGCGTCAGCGATGCTCACGGGCGGTGCCGTGGTCGGGGGGACCACGGCCCAGTCCGCGCCCGTCGCAGCGGCACGCATCAGCGCGTCACCCGTCAGCTCGACGCTCGCCAGCTCGACGCTCGCCAGCTCGGCACCGGCCGGCTCCGCACCCGTCAGCGCGGCACCTGTCAGCGCGGCGCAGGCCGCCCTGGCTCCCCGGGCCGCCGCCCGCACCCTGCGCGTCGGTTCGCGCGGTCCGGCCGTCACGGCCCTGCAGAGCAGGCTCAACGCGCTCGGCTACAGCCTCGGCCGGGTCGACGGCGTGTATGCCGCCCGGACCCGCCAGGCCGTCATGGCGCTGCAGAAGGTCGCCGGCCTGCCACGCACCGGCGTCGCCGACGCCCGCACCCAGGCCGCCGCGAGCAAGGGCACCCGTCCCGTCGCCCGCAGCCGCTCGGGTCACGTGATCGAGATCGACAAGGCCCGCCAGACGTTGTACGTCGTGGACGGCGGCCGGGTCTCGCGGATCTACAACGTCAGCACCGGCAACAACAAGCGCTACCGCGACCGCGGGCGCTGGGCGCGCGCCGTCACGCCGTCGGGCAGCTTCCGCTTCTGGACTCAGTACGGCGACGGGTCCGGCTGGCAGCACGGCCGGCTCGGCAGCATGTACCGCCCGATGTACTTCAACGGCGGCATCGCGGTGCACGGCAGCCGCTTCGACATCGGGGCCTACCCGAGCAGCCACGGGTGCGTCCGCATCCACAACGCCAACATGGACGAGCTGCGCGGTCAGCGGCTGATCGGGCTGCGGGGGACGGTGGTCGTCTACTGACCGCGGAGACCCCGCGGAGACACTCACCGCGCAGACGTCGCGAGGGTGGCCCCAACCTGATGGCGGGGTGCGGCGTCGTACGAGATGTGCCGGGTCTTGCGGGGGCTCGAACCGGCACGCACGACCGGTCGATCCAACACCCTTCGGACCGGTCCGAGGAGGCCGTCGGCGTGGGGGTGCCGGCGGCCTCCTCACCTGTCTGCGGGCAGCAGGGGTCAGCTGGGTCAGCCGGGTCAGGAGTGCAGCCGGCGTCAGTAGCGCGCGGTCGCCTCGGCGACGAGCTCGCCCACCAGCTCACCGGCGTCGACCTCGAGCCCGCGTCGCACGAACCAGTCGCACATGTTGGTCGCGTCCCGCTCGAGGATCTCGAAGCCGTGCGGGTTGCCGATGACGTCCACGATCTGGGGCCAGTCGATCAGCACGAGCCGGTCCTCGTGGAGCAGGACGTTGTAGGGCGACAGGTCGCCGTGCGTCCACCCCTCCCGGGCGAGGACGAGCAGGGTGCACCGCAGCTGGTGCCACAGCTCGTCGAGGAGCGCCGGGTCCGGCCGGGTCTGGGCCAGACGGGGCGCGGCCACCGGAGTCGGGCCCTCCGTCATACCGATGAACTCCATGAGCATCTCGTCCCCGGTGATCTGGACGGGATAGGGGACCGGCAGGCCGAGCTCCCAGAGCCGGCCGAGGGCGTCGAACTCGGCCGCGGCCCACAGGCCCGAGATGACCTCCTTGCCGAAGGTCGTGCGGTGCGCCATGGCGCGCATCTCGCGGCTCTTGCGGACCCGGCGGCCCTCCAGGTAGCCGCTGTCGCGGTGGAACAGGCGGTGCTGGTTGGAGCGGTACCGCTTGGCTGCGAGGACGACCTCGGAGCCGTCGTCGCCGGGGACCCACCGACGCACGAGGTGGACGTCGGCCTCCTTGCCGGTCTTGAGGACGCCGAGGTCCTGGTCGACGGCGCCGAGGGCGGTCACCACCCAGTCGGGGCGGGGCTCCGGGCCCTGCTGCGCGACGTCCCAGGTGGACCAGCGCTCGCCCTCGGGCGGGCCGTCAGGCGATGAGTCGAACGAAAGATCCTGCTGCGCAGGGAAGTTCATGAGAGATCTCCAGGTGGGAGGTGGGGTCTGGGCGGTGCAGGCGCACGAGGACCGTCATGTCGCCACCTCCTGGAGATCGTCGGGGCCCGGGCCGTATGGCGGCAGGCCCACCCACTGTCGCGGCCGCCGCACCCCGCCTGCAACCCCTTTTCCTCCCTCCGACCGGCCAGGGGGTGGGGTTGCGCCCGCCACCGGGAGCGTCTTAGATTTGTCGCATAACGTCATGCTACAAAATAAGGGGAACGTCGTGATGGGAGAGGCCATGGTGTGGCTCGCGATCTGGACGTGCTGGACCGGGGGGATGTGCCTCGCCATCCGGTCCACGGCGGATCGAGGCAAGGACGTGCTCGCGTGATCCTCACCATCGACGAGAGCAGCCCGGCTCCGGCATACGAGCAGATCGTCACGCAGGTGACCGGCGCCGTCGCCGACGGCACCCTCCCGACCGGCGCCCGGCTGCCGACCGTCCGGCAGCTGGCCGGGGACCTCGGCCTCGCGGTCAACACCGTCGCCAAGGCCTACAAGCAGCTCGAGGCCGAGGGGCACGTGGCCACGCGCGGCCGCAACGGCACGGTCGTGCTCGAGCACGTGCGCGACGGCACCGCCGACGAGACCCAGGCCGCCGCCACGCTCCTCGCCCGCACCGCCCAGCGGCACGGCCTGGACCTCGCCGAGGCCATCGGGGTGCTGCGCCGCGCCTGGTGAGCGGATCTACCTGAGGTAGGCGTGGTGAGGCTCACGGCCCGTGCGCCTGTCGGCGACCACGGCCTTTCGTCATACTCCCTGGTAGACCGAGGCCACCCACCACCGAAGCCGGGAGATCCCCATGGGACGCATCCAGACGACCGACGGACTGACCGAGGAGCAGGGCGAGCTGCTCAAGCTCGTGCGCCAGTTCGTCGACGAGCAGATCATCCCCGTCGCGACCGACCTGGAGCACAAGGACGAGTACCCGACGGACATCGTCGAGGGCATGAAGGAGATGGGGATCTTCGGGCTGATGATCCCCGAGGAGTACGGCGGTCTGGGGGAGTCGCTGCTGACCTACGCCCTGTGCGTCGAGGAGATCGCCCGCGGCTGGATGAGCGTCAGCGGCATCATCAACACCCACTTCATCGTGGCCTACATGCTCCTGCAGCACGGCACCGAGGAGCAGAAGGAGCGCTACCTGCCCCGCATGGCGACCGGCGAGGTCCGCGGCGCCTTCTCGATGAGCGAGCCCGGCTGCGGCTCCGACGTCTCCGCGATCAAGAGCAAGGCCGTCCCCGGCGAGGGTGACGCGTGGACGATCAACGCGCAGAAGATGTGGCTGACCAACGGCGGCTCCTCGACCCTCGTCGCGGTCCTGGTCAAGACCGACACCGGCGCCGAGTCGGTCTACAAGAACATGACGACCTTCCTGGTCGAGAAGGAGCCCGGCTTCGGCGAGGTCGCGCCCGGCGTCACCGTCCCCGGCAAGATCGACAAGATGGGCTACAAGGGGGTCGACACCACCGAGCTCGTCCTCGACGGCTACCAGACCACGACCGCGCAGATCCTCGGCGGCGAGCCCGGGCAGGGCTTCTACCAGATGATGGACGGCGTCGAGGTCGGGCGCGTCAACGTCGCCGCCCGGGCGTGCGGGGTGGCCCAGCGGGCCTTCGAGCTCGGCATCGACTACGCCCAGCAGCGCGAGACCTTCGGCAAGAAGATCGTCGACCACCAGGCCATCCTCTTCCGCCTGGCCGACATGGCCACCAAGTGCGAGGCCGCCCACCAGATGATGGTCAAGGCGGCCCGCCTCAAGGACAAGGGCCAGCGCAACGACCTCGAGGCGGGTATGGCGAAGTACCTGGCCGCCGAGTACTGCGCCGACGTGGTCGAGCAGTCCTTCCGCATCCACGGCGGCTACGGCTACTCCAAGGAGTACGAGATCGAGCGGCTCTACCGCGAGGCGCCCATGCTGCTGATCGGTGAGGGCACGGCCGAGATCCAGAAGATGATCATCGGCCGGCGGCTCGTCAAGGACTACGCCCGACGCTGAGCGAGCAGGCGAGCTCGTCCCTGCGTCCCTGCGTCCCTGCATCCCTGGCTGGTTGCGTTCGGCGATCGTGCGGCGGACATCCAGGGTGGGTCCGGGCGCGAACGGCATAATGGAGCCCATGTCCCCGAGCCCCATCAACAACCCCAGCGCAGCGACCATGGCCGAGCGGCTCACGCTCGAGTGGCCGTCGTCCGTCGCGGTCTTCGACCAGTACACCCAGGCGCAGAAGGCCGTCGACCACCTGGCCGACAACGCCTTCCCGGTCCAGAACGTCATGATCGTCGGCACCGACCTGCGTCAGGTCGAGCGCGTGACCGGCCGGCTCACCCAGCAGAAGGTCGCCCTCGGCGGCCTCGCGTCGGGCATGTGGATGGGTCTGTTCGTGGGTCTGATCTTCTCGATCTTCGACGGCCAGGGGATGCGGACGATCATCACGACGGTCCTGTTCGGTGCGCTGTTCGGACTCGTGTGGGCGCTGCTCGGCTACGCCTTCACCCGCGGCAAGCGGGACTTCACCTCGGTCTCGCAGGTCGTGGCCACCAAGTACGAGGTGCTCGTGGAGCACCAGGTCCAGGCCCAGGCCCGCGAGATGCTCCGCGGCGCAGGCCTGCTCGGGGCACAGGGCCCCGTGCCCCGCCAGGACGCGCCGCCGGCGCCGCCGACCGGACAGCAGCCGTACGACCTGGCCCCGCCGACCGGCAGCGACAGCACGGGCAGCGGCGCGACGCGCGCCGGCGAGGACGACCCGCGCCGCTGACCCTGGTGGCCTGACCTGTCAGAGCCAGATCCCTCAGGGGCGACCGCGCTCCTGCACCTCGGCGATCCAGCGCTCCACGTCCGCGGACGTGCGCGGCATGGCCGCCGAGAGGTTCTCGTGGCCGTCCGGCGTGACCAGCACGTCGTCCTCGATGCGCACGCCGATGCCCCGCAGCTCGTCCGGGACGAGCTCGTCGTCGGCCTTGAAGTACAGCCCAGGCTCGACGGTGAGGATCATGCCGGGCACGAGCTCTGCATCCATGTAGTCCTCGCGCAGCGCGAGCTGGCAGTCGTGGACGTCCATGCCGAGGTGGTGGGACGTGCCGTGCACCATCCAGCGACGGTGGTACTGCCCGTGCTCGGGGTCCAGGGTCTGGTCCACGGTGACGCCGTCGGGCAGCAGCCCCCACGCGTGCAGGTGCTCGGCGATGACCCGGATCGCGGCCGCGTGGACGTCCTTGAACCGGTTGCCGGGCTTGACGGCGGCCAGGCCGGCCTCCTGCGCGGCGAGCACGGCGTCGTAGACGCGCCGCTGCGGCTCGCTGAACGTGCCGTTGACCGGCAGGGTGCGGGTCACGTCGGCGGTGAAGAGCGAGTCGACCTCGACGCCCGCGTCCACGAGGATCAGGTCGCCGTCGCGGATGTCGCCGGTGTTCTTGATCCAGTGGAGCGTGTTGGCGTGGTCGCCGGACGCGCAGATCGAGTCGTAGCCCACGCCGTTGCCCTCGTGCCGGGCGTAGAGGCCGAAGACGCCCTCGACCCAGCGCTCGCCCCGGCCGCGGCGGACCGCCTCGGGCAGGTCGGCGATGATCCCCTCGAAGCCGTGTTGCGTGGCGGCGACGGCCTTGCGCATCTCGTCGACCTCCCACGCGTCCTTGACCATGCGCCGGGTGGACAGCGAGCGGGACAGCGCCTCGTCCACCTCGGTCTGGGACTCGGTGACGCCCGCCTGCTGGCGGACCTCGTCCACCAGCGCCGCCACGGCGGCGTCGGCGTCCCGCACGACCCGCAGCTGCACCTGGCCCGCGTCCTTGGCCAGCACGTCCTTGAGCTCGTCGATGTGCCGGGCTCGCACGCCGAGCTCCGACTCGACGTCGGCGATCGTGGGCCTGGCGCCGACCCAGAACTCGCCATACCGGCTGTCGGCGAAGAACTCCTCGCTGTCGCGCGGGGCCAGCGGGCGGAAGAACAGCGTGGTCTCGTGACCGCCCTGCTGCAGGGGGTCGAGCACGAGGACCGCGTCCGGCTCGCGGTCGGCGCCGAGGCCGCTGAGCCAGGAGAAGGCGGTGTGCGGCCGGAAGACGTAGTCGCAGTCGTTGCTGCGGACCTTCAGACCACCCGCCGGTATGACGAGCCGCTCGCCCGCGAACTCGGCTGACACGGCCTCGCGGCGGGGCACCGTCACGTCCGCGACCTCCGAGCGCGGCGTCGGCTCGGTCGCTCGTGGCGCCCACCCCGTCGCGACGAAGTCACGGAACTCGGCGCTGGTGGGTCGGCTCCGGTGCTCGGCCTTCGGCTGCTCTTCGCTCGTCATGGCGACCATCGTGCCACGCACGGGGAGGCGGCTTGCGTCGCAGGTGCGGCGACGGGGACAGTACGGAGCGTGACGAAGCCGCACTACCCGTCCTCGCCCCTGCCACGGCGCCCCTCCGCGCCCCGGGGGCTGCGCCGCACCGCCCAGCAGGCCGTCCGGGTCTTTCGCCCCAGCGACGGCACTAGCGTGCTGCAGCTGCACCCCGACGAGGTGGACCCGATCCTCACGCGCAAGGCCCTCGACCTGGCCATGCGCGTGGCCGAGATGATGCTGTCGCACGGCGCCTCGGCCAACGACGTCACCCTCAACGCCCTGCGCATCACCAAGGCCTTCGGGCTCAAGGCCGTCCACGTCGACGTCACCTACACGTCCATCTCCGTCTCGCACTACCGCGGTCACGACCGGGAGCCGCTGACGACGCTGCGGGTGGTGCGGGCGCGCAGCATCGACTACACCCGCCTCCAGCGGCTGCAGGCCCTGGTCCACCGGATCGAGGAGGAGCAGGACGTCGACGAGGCCTTCGAGGTCTTCGCCGCGATCGTGCGGGCCCCGCACCCCTATCGCCGGTGGGTCGTGACCTTCGGCAACGCCGGTGTCGCCGCGGCCGTGTGCGTGCTGCTCAACGCGTCGTTCCTGATCACGATCGTCGCGTTCCTGGCGTCCGCAGCGATCGACCTGCTCATCGGCTGGCTGGCCCGCAAGCAGGTGCCGCCGTTCTTCATGCAGGTGTTCGCCGCCGCCATCCCCACCGTCGCCGCCACCGCCCTGATGGCAGGGGCCTACCAGGGGATCACGTGGCTCGAGGGGGTGCGCCCGGAGCTGATCGTCGCCGGAGGCATCGTGATGATGCTCTCGGGTCTGTCCGTCGTCGGTGCCGCCCAGGACGCCATCGACGGCTACTACGTCACCGCCGGGGCCCGATCCTTCGAAGTCGTCATCCTCACCCTCGGCATCGTCGTGGGCATCCTCATGACCCTCCAGCTCGCCCAGCGCGTCGGGATCCCCGTCGTCCTCAGCGGCGCCGCGCCGCCCCTCGGGAGCCTCGCCCAGCAGCTGGGCGGGTCGCTGCTCATCTCGGCCTTCTTCGCCATCTCGACGTATGCCGGGCCGCGAACCGTGGTGCTGTGCGCCGGGATGGGCGTGCTGGGCTGGGTCGGCTACCTCGCCGGCACGCTGATCGGCCTCGGGAGCATCTCGTCCAGCGCCGTCGGAGCGTTCGTGGCGGCCATGGTGTCGGTGCACCTCGGCCGGCGCCTGGCGGTCCCGTCGCTGGCCCTCACGACCGCCGCCCTGGTGCCCCTCATGCCCGGGTCGATGGTCTATCGCGGCCTGCTGGAGATCATGGTCCACGCGGGGTCGCGCACCTCCTTCGGCGAGGGCACGATGACGCTGCTCAACGCCGCGGGCGTCGGGCTGGCGCTCGCGGCCGGGGCGTCCCTCGGCACCTACCTCGCGCGACCCGGCCGAAGCAACCTGCGCCACGCCTCGCCGCGCGGCGACGGGTCCCGGGCGGACAAGGCGGTGGCCGCCGGCAGCCCCGAGGCCGAGGGCGCGACGCAGCGGCTCGAGGCGGCGACCACGGGCACGCTCCCCGTCGTGCAGGGGGACGGTATACGGCCGGAGTGAGCAAGGGCACGCCTCACCCGGGTGCCCCGGGGGGACCAGCTGCGGCAGCATGGGCGGCGGACCCAGACCGCCCACGACGAGGTGACCCACGATGTCCAAGACGACGGCCGGCAACTACTTCGAGGACTTCCGGCTCGGGCAGGAGCTCGTCCACGCGACGCCGCGCACCATCACCGAGGGCGACGTCGCGCTGTACGCCGGGCTCTACGGCTCGCGGTTCGCGCTGACCTCGGGGGAGACCTTCGCCCGCGGCCTCGGGCTGGAGCGCATGCCGGTCGACGAGCTGCTGGCCTTCCACGTCGTGTTCGGCAAGTCCGTGCCCGACATCTCGCTCAACGCGGTCGCCAACCTGGGGTATGCCGGAGGCCGCTTCCACCGCCCGGTCCACGTCGGCGACACCCTCACGGCCACCTCGACGGTCATCGGCCTCAAGCCCAACTCCAACGGCGCCTCCGGCAACGTCTACGTCCGCACCGAGGGCCGCAACCAGGACAGCGAGGTCGTCCTGGACTACGTCCGCTGGGTGATGGTCCGCCGCCGCGAGACCGTCCCTGCCGACCGGCTGGGGGAGACGACCATCCCCGAGCTCCCCGGCGCGGTGCCGGCGTCCGAGCTCATCGCCCCGTGGCGGGTCGTCGGCGGCTACGACACGGCGCTCGCGGGCAGCGAGTTCCTCTGGGACGACTACGAGGTCGGCGAGCGCATCGACCACGTCGACGGCGTCACCATCGAGGAGTCGGACCACATGCTGGCCACCCGCCTCTACCAGAACACCGCCAAGGTGCACTTCGACCAGCACGCCCAGGCGTCCTCGGCGATCGGGCGGCGGCTGATCTACGGCGGGCACGTGATCTCGCTCGCCCGAGCGCTGACCTTCAACGGGCTCGGCAACGCCCTCTCCGTGGCGGCGATCAACGGTGGCAGCCACGCCAACCCGACGTTCGCGGGACACACGGTCTACGCCTGGTCGGAGGTGCTGGAGCGGATCGAGCTGCCGGGCCGGCACGACGTGGGGGCACTGCGGATCCGCACGGTGGCCACCAAGGACCACCCGTGCGCCGACGTCCCGCTGCGCGGCGAGGACGGGAAGTACCTGCCGCACGTCGTGCTCGACCTGGACTACACGGTCCTGATGCCCCGCCGCTGACGCGACCGCGCATCGCCAGCGCCTAGATTGGCGGGATGCGCATCGACCTGCACACGCACTCGCTGGCCAGCGACGGCACGCAAGACCCTGCGGACGTGGTCCGTGCGGCGCGCGACGCACGCCTGGACGTCGTGGCGCTCACCGACCACGACACGACGAGCGGGTGGGACGAGGCGGCCGGCGTCGTGGACGAGACGGGGGTGGCGCTGGTGCGCGGCATGGAGATGTCCTGCGCTCACCAGGGCATCAGCATCCACCTGCTGGCCTACCTGCACGACCCCGCCGACCCGGACCTGGTGGCCGAGATCGAGCGGGCCCGGCTGTCGCGCGAGAGCCGCGCACAACGCATCGTGGAGCGGCTGCAGGAGCGGTTCCCCGAGCTGACCTATGACGTCGTCCTAGCGCAGGTGCGGGAGGGCGCGACGATCGGGCGGCCGCACATCGCGGACGCGCTGGTGTCCCTCGGAGCCCTGCCCGACCGCAACGCGGTCTTCCGCGACTACCTGCACGACGGGTCGCCCTACTACGTCTCGCACTACGCCCCGGACCCGGTCGAGGCGGTGCGGCTGGTGCTGGCCGCCGGGGGAGTGCCGGTGATGGCGCACCCCTTCGCCGCCAAGCGGGGGCGGGTCGTCGACGACTCGGTGATCGAGGCGATGGCCGAGGCGGGCCTCGCGGGGCTGGAGATCGACCACCGCGACCACGACCCCCGGCAACGTGCGCACGGCGCCGCGCTGGCCCGGTCCCTGCGGCTGCTCCAGACCGGGTCCAGCGACTACCACGGCGACGGCAAGCTCAACCGCATCGGCGAGCACACGACGGCGCCCGGGGTGCTGGAGCAGATCGAGGACCGGGCGAGCGGCGTGCCCGTGCTGCGTCCCTGAGCCTCGTCGTCCACAGCCTGTCGCGTTCCGGGCGTCGTCGTCCACAGGCGGCGCGGTGGATGGTCTCCTCGGCTCGCGCGTGCCTAGGGTCGACGGCATGACCCAGCAGTCCACGGACCAGCCGGCCGGGCAGGGCACCTTCGCCGGGATGCCACAGCGGCTGTATGCCGCGAGCCCGTCCCGCCTGCTCGCCTACCTCGACTGCCCGCGGCGCTACCGCCTGCAGTACCTCGACCGACCCAAGCCGAAGGCCGCCCCGCAGCGGGCGCACACCAGCCTCGGGATCGCGGTGCACAACGCGCTGCGGGACTGGTGGGACGTGCCGGTGGAGCAGTGGTCGGTGGACCGGGCGCACGCGCTGGTCGCCGCGAGCTGGGTCGACGTGGGGTTCCGGGACGCCGCCATGTCCCGCCGCTGGCTGCGGACGGCGCAGCAGGAGGTCACGGACTACCTGCGGGGGATCGCCCCGGGCAACCGCCCGGTCGGGATCGAGCGCACCGTCTCGGTGCGCACCGGCACGGTGGCGCTGACCGGGCGGATCGACCGGCTCGACGACCGGCCGACGTCCGACGGCGGACGGGCGCTCGTGGTGGTGGACTACAAGACCTCGCGCCGGCCCTCGACGGTGGACGAGCTGCGGACCTCCCTGCCGATGGCGATGTATGCCGTGGCGGTCGCCGGGATGTTCAAGCGTCCCTGCGTGGACGTCGAGCTGCATCACGTGCCCACGGGCACGGTGGCGCGCCACCGGCATACGCCAGAGTCGTTGGACCGCAAGGTCGCCGAGGTCGAGTCCATCGCGGTGGACCTGAGGCGGGCGGACGCCGACCACCGCGAGCGAGGGGTGGAGTCCGACCAGTTCCCGCCGCAGGTGTCCGCCCTGTGCGGGTGGTGCGACTTCCGCGCCCACTGCCCCGAGGGGAGCGCCCACGTGGCGGAGCGGGCGCCCTGGGCGGCGCTGGAGCCGGACGACGTCGGAGGGACGTAGCGGGCGGGGGCAGCGCGAAGGGGAGCCGACACGGTCGACTCCCCTCCACGGTGCCTCTCGGGCGGACCCGATCAGCCGTTACGGTAGCGCCCGATCAACCGGTCGAAGCGACGCGGCTGCGGGGTCTCGTCACGGGTCGCCCCGTTCTCCTGGACCATCAGCTGCAGGTCGTCGTGGCCGTGCTCGGAGACGCCGCGCACGACGGCCTCGCGCATCAGGCGGTCGGCCAGGGCGGCACGGCGCACGACCGGGTCGCTCTGCAGGTCCTTGACCAGCGCGACGCACAGGCCGCCCATCACGATCCCGAACGGCAGCGCCGAGACGATCACCAGGCTCTGCAGCCCGCTGAGGGCCTCCTTCATGTCGCCGTTCAGGCTCCCGGCGAGCAGCATGACCGCGGCGACGGCGCCCGTCGCGGCGCCCCAGAAGATCACCGTCTTGCGGCTCGGCTCGATCGTGCCGTGCTCCGACAGCGTCCCCATGACGATCGAGGCCGCGTCGGCGCCGGACACGAAGAAGATCGCGACGAGCACCATGACGAGCACGGTCGTGACCCCGGCGAGCGGGTAGTGGTTGAGCAGCTGGAACAGCGACGCGTCGGCGTCCACCAGCAGCTCGCCCTTGACCTTGGACGCCATGTCGCCGAAGCTCCGCTGCGCGTCGATGGCGGCGCCACCGAAGATCGCGAACCACACGAGCGAGACGAGGCTCGGGACGAGCAGCACGCCGGTGACGAACTGGCGGATGGTGCGGCCGCGGCTGATGCGCGCGATGAACATCCCGACGAAGGGGGTCCACGAGATCCACCAGGCCCAGTAGAAGACGGTCCACGTGGAGAGCCAGGCCTTCATCGGCTCGAGCCCGCTGGCGTCGGACCGCGAGGCCATGCGGGCCAGCTGGTCGACATAGGTCCCGAGCGCGGTGGGCAGCAGGTCGAGGATGAACAGCGTCGGGCCGACGAGGAACACGAAGACCGCGAGCACGAGCGCCAGGACCATGTTGACGTTGGACAGCATCTCGACGCCGCGGGAGATGCCGCTCACGGCCGAGAGGATGAAGCAGATGGTCAGCACCACGATGATGATGACCAGGAGGTTGGCGCCCGCGCTGTCGACCCAGCCGTTGAACTCGATGCCGGCGCCGATCTGCAGCGCGCCGAGGCCCAGCGAGGCGGCGGAGCCGAAGAGCGTGGCGAAGATCGCGAGGATGTCGATGACGCGCCCCAGCGGACCGGTGGCGCGGCGGCGCCCGATCAGCGGCGCGAAGACCGACGAGATGAGCTGGCTGCGACCCTTGCGGAAGGTCGAGTAGGCGATGGCCACGCCGACGACGGCGTAGATCGCCCACGGGTGCAGCGTCCAGTGGAACAGCGTGGTCGCCATCGCCGTCTGGAGCGCCTCGGGCGACTGCGCCTCGCCGCCGCTGCGCGGGGGAGGCGAGATGTAGTGGGTGAGCGGCTCGGCCGTGCCGTAGAACATCAGGCCGATGCCCATCCCGGCGCTGAACATCATGGCGATCCAGGACCGCGTGGAGAACTCGGGCTCCTCGTGGTCACCACCGAGCGGGACGTCGCCGTAGCGGCTCGCGGCCAGCCACAGGACGAACACCACAAACATCGAGGCCATGAGGACGAAGCCCCAGCCGGCGTTGGTCATCACCCAGCCGAGCGCCCCGGACGAGGCCGTGGAGAGCGACGAGGTGCCGAGGAATCCCCACACCACGAAGGCGATCGCCAGGACGGCCGTGATGCCGAAGGTGATCTTGTCGACGCCGGGCCGGCGGGCGGTGGACTCGGGCACCGCGGTCGCGAGACCGGCGAGCAGGGCGTGGTCGCGGCCGTCGCCCTCCGGGAGCGGCTGCTGACCAGGCCCCTCCGAGCGCGAAGGCTCAGGCGGTTCGGTGGTCACGGAGTGTGGCGGTTGATCGGACATCGGTGGTTCCTCCTCAGGGGCCGGCAGACCCCCCGAGGATCCCGGCCCGTCATTGGTCGTCCACAGGAAGCACCACTGTGGCGGGTCTGACCGCTGCCTGGCAAATCGGACGAACCGGCGACGGGCCCTCCGCCGATGTCGTCGAAGGGCCCGTGACCTGGACAGTTGGTGTTGTATGGCGCCTCGCGGCGTCCGGCGTCAGGAGTCCTGACCGCCCTGCGCGGGAGACTGCCCCTCGACGGGACGGCCACCGCGGGTGCGGCGACGGCTCCGGTTGCGGCGCGGACGGGCGGACCCGCCCTCACCCCCATCCGAGGACGGACGATCACGCTCGGTGCCGCCGTGCGAGGCGTCGCGGTCAGTGCGGTCACCACGACCACCGCGACCGTCCTCACGTCCGCCACGACCGTCCTCGCCGCTGCCGCGACCGTCCTCGCGGCTGCCGCGACCGTCCTCGCGGCTGCCGCGCCCACCGCGTCCGCCGTCACGTCCGCCGTGGCCGCCACCCTGGCGACCCTTGCCGGCGCGCTGGCCGGTCTCGCCGAGGTCCTCGAGACGTTCGGCGTCCAGGCCCTCGCGGACGCGGGCCGTGCGGGGCAACCGGCCCTTGGTGCCCTCGGGGATGTCGAGGTCGCTGTAGAGGTGGGGGGAGGACGAGTAGGTCTCGACGGCCTCGGGGATGCCGAGGTCGAGGGCCTTGTTGATCATGCCCCAGCGGGGTGCGTCGTCCCAGTCGACGAAGGTCACGGCGATGCCGGTGTGCCCGGCGCGGCCGGTGCGGCCGATGCGGTGCACGTAGGTCTTCTCGTCCTCGGGGCACTGGTAGTTCACGACGTGCGTGACGTTCTCGACGTCGATGCCGCGGGCGGCGACGTCGGTGGCGACGAGGATGTCGATCTTGCCGTTGCGGAACGCGCGGAGCGCCTGCTCGCGTGCGCCCTGCCCCAGGTCGCCGTGGATGGCCCCGGCCGCGAAGCCGCGGTCGCTGAGCTCGTCGGCCACCTTGGCGGCGGTGCGCTTGGTGCGGCTGAAGATGATGGTCAGGCCGCGGTCCTTGGCCTGCATCATCCGGGCGAGCATCTCGACCTTGTCGAGCGCGTGCGCGCGGTAGACGAACTGCTCGATCGCCTTGACGGTGTGCTTGTTCTCCGTCTCGTCGCCCATGGCGCGGATGTGCGTCGGCTGGCTCATGTAGCGGCGGGCCAGCGCCACGACCGCACCGGGCATGGTGGCCGAGAACAGCATCATCTGCCGGCTGGGGGCCGTGAGGGCCAGGATCTTCTCGACGTCGGGCAGGAAGCCCAGGTCGAGCATCTCGTCGGCCTCGTCCAGGACCACGATGCTGGCGTGCGAGAGGTCGAGGTGTCCCTGCTTGGCGAGGTCGAGCAGGCGACCGGGGGTGCCGACCACGATCTCGACGCCGCGCTGCAGCTGCTCGATCTGGGGCTCGAACGCGCGCCCGCCGTAGATCGTCGCGATGCGCACGCCGCGCTGCCGTCCGGCCCGCTCGAGGTCGCCGGCGACCTGCACCGCGAGCTCACGGGTGGGGGCCACGGCCAGGGCCTGCGGCTTGCCCGCGTGGCGCAGCTCGGCGAAGCCCTCGTCGGAGGGGGAGACCACGCGGTTGAGCATAGGGATGCCGAAGCCGAGGGTCTTGCCGGTGCCGGTCTTGGCCTGGCCGATGATGTCGTGACCGCCCAGGGCGACCGGGAGGGTCATGGCCTGGATGGGGAAGGGGTGCTCGATCCCGAGCGAGGCCAGCGACGCGACGATGTCCGGGTGGACGTCGAAGTCGGCGAAGGTCAGCTCGGGGGCGACCTGGGCCGCCTCGGCGCGGGTCTGCTCGTCGACGGGGGTGTCGAGGGCGGGGTTGGTCATGCGGGTGTCCTGTCGGGCGTGGTGAGCCGCCGGGGGCTGCAGCCGCGAGGCGGCCGGCGACCTCTTACGAGGCTCACGGGATGAGCGGAGCCGATCGGAGGTCTTCGGGCAGCGTGCTCGCTGCGGAGGGGACCACGTGGTCCACCTGGATTCGTGCCGACCGGGCACCTTGGTCCGACCCAGTCTACCGGCGGGACGACTACTCTGGGTGCACATGAGCCCCGCAGCGTCCGACACCGGTGTCGTCGAGCTCCTCGCAGCCCTCGCCTACGGCGAGCTGACGGGGTTCGCCAGGCTCGCCGGCGACAGCGAGCTGGCCCCCACGTCGGCCGCCCGGGCCGAGCTGGGACGGCTGGCCGCCCGCGAGTTCCGGCACTACGAGGCGCTCGAGGAGCGGCTGCGGGCGCTGGGCGCGGATCCGCAGGCCGCGATGGCGCCGTTCGTGGGGGCCATCGACGCCTTCCACCGGCGGACGGCGCCCGGGTCCTGGGCGGAGCGGCTCGTCAACGCCTACGTGGGCGACGGGCTGGCGATGGATCTCTACCGCGAGGCGAGCGACTTCGTCGGCGAGGCGGAGCGCCCGCTGATGCAGCGGGTCCTGCAGTCGGAGGGCAAGGCGGAGTTCGTCGAGCAGGAGCTCCGCAAGGTGGTGGACGCCGACCCCGCGGTGGCGGGCCGGTTGTCCCTGTGGGGGCGCAGGCTCATGGGGGAGGCGATGTCCCAGGCGCAGCAGCTGGCCGCCGCGCACCCCGAGCTGGTGGCGATGCTCGTGCCGGACGGTGACCTGGCCGAGCTGTCCCGGATGTTCACGCGCCTCGCCGAGGCCCACACCGAGCGCATGGGTCGGCTCGGCCTCTCGAGCTGACGGAGGTCGTATGCCGTCCGGTGACGGCACGCGCGGAGGGCGGCACCCCTCGTGGGGGTGCCGCCCTCCGGCATACGGTCTCGGTGCGGGTCAGACGCGACCCTTGCGACCGGTCATGCTCAGGTAGATGGCGATCAGGATGGCCGCGACGACGACGCCGGCCAGGACGGCGATCCAGGCGATGCCGCCGGACGCGTTATTGTAGCCGAACTGGGAGACGAGCCAGGAGCCGATGGCCGACCCCAGGATGCCCAGGACGATGGTCATGAGGATCGAGATGTTCTGGTTGCCCGGCATGACCAGACGGGCCAGACCGCCGATGATGGCGCCGATGATGATGGCGGTGATGATGGTGCCCAGCATGTGACTCTCCTTGGTAGGTGCGTGACGCGAGGGGTGCCTCGCCTCGTGAGCTACCCCGCGGTCTCGGGGGGCTGCTTACACGGTGTCACTGATGGGATACCCCTCCATGCATTGTTCAATCACTCCAGCATCACGAAACAATGACAACCGCAAGACGGCGGGGATGTGGTCTGCACCACATCCCCGCCGTCCTGCGGTCTGACGCCGCTCTGCCTCAGAGCGAGCCGAAGCCCACCCGGGACTTCGCGGCCTCGCCGATCTCGACGTAGCCGAGACGGTCGCCCGGCACGACCACGGTCCGTCCGTGGTCGTCCTGGAGCGTCAGCAGGGAGCCGTCGCGGACGGCCGTGGCGACGGCCTCGGACACCTGCTCGGGGGACTGTGCGGACTCGAAGGTGATCTCGCGGGCGACGTTCTGGACGCCGATCTTGACCTCCACGGAGGGTCCTTTCGTTGTGGTCGGTGCCGGCGGGCGGGCCGGACGCTCTCGTCCGTGACCAACCGCCGGGCGGGTCGGGGTGTTCCCGGTCAGGCGGTGGCGGCCTCGCCGGGGGCGTCCGCCTTGGGGAAGCCGCCGATCCCCCGCCACGAGAGCGTGTCCACCAGTCGGCTGGCCTCGGTCCGGGTCACGCCCGTCTCGGAGCTGCTGGTGACCCAGTGGCGGGCGGAGTTCTGCGCGGCGCCGGCCAGCGCCATCCCCAGGATCAGCGCGTGCTCGCGGGACAGCGCGGCGTCCCCGCTGATCACGTCGGCGATCGCCTCGGCGCACTCGGTCTCGACCCGGTCCAGGCGCTCGCGGACCGCCGGCTCGCCCGTCAGGTCGGACTGGAACACGAGCCGGAACGGCGCGCCGTCCCGGTCGAAGAACTCGAAGTAGGCCGCGATGGTGGCGGCGACGCGGGCCCGGTTGTCGTCCGTCGACCCCAGCGCCTCGCGGACCAGGTCGACGATCGCGGTGCAGTGCTGGTCCAGCAGGGCGAGGTAGAGGTCCTTCTTGCTGGGGAAGTGCTGGTAGAGAACGGGCTTGGAGACGCCGGCCCGCTCGGCGATCGCGTCCATGGCGGCGGAGTGGTAGCCCGACTCGACGAAGATGTCCTGGGCGGCCTCCAGCAGCTGGGCCCGGCGCTCCGACCGTGGCAGGCGCCCGGGGCGGGCGGCTTCGGTGGAGACGTGGTCCGGTGCGGTGGTCATCGGGGTCCTTTCAGCCGGGGCCCGAGGCGCCTGGCCACGGGTCCGGCCATGCTACTCGGACGGCTCCACGCCTGCCGCCTCGCACCCGGTGCGGGGTATCGTCGCCGCATGGCACGACCACCGCTCGTCGACGTCGGGCCCGAGCTGTCCACCTCGCAGGTCGAGCGCTACTCGCGCCACCTGCTGCTGCCGGAGGTGGGCCGCGAGGGGCAGCGGCGCCTCGCCAACGCCCGCGTCCTGGTCGTGGGAGCCGGGGGGCTGGGGTCCCCGGCCCTCCTCTACCTCGCGGCCGCGGGCGTCGGCACCCTGGGGGTGGTGGACGCCGACGTCGTCGAGGAGTCCAACCTCCAGCGCCAGATCATCCACGGCCAGTCCGACATCGGCCGGTCCAAGGTCCGGTCGGCGGCCGAGAGCGTGCGCGAGGTCAACCCGCACGTCCAGGTGATCGAGCACGAGCTTCGCCTCGACTCGAGCAACGCCCTTGAGCTCCTTCGCGGCTACGACCTCGTGGTGGACGGCGCCGACAACTTCGCCACCCGCTACCTCGTCGACGACGCCTGCGCCCTGGTCGGCATACCGCACGTCTGGGGCTCGATCTTCCGCTTCCAGGGCCAGGTGAGCGTCTGGTGGGCGGGGGAGGGACCCTGCTACCGGTGCGTCTTCCCCACCCCGCCGCCGCCCGGCTCCGTCCCCTCGTGCGCCGAGGGCGGTGTGCTCGGTGTCCTGTGCGCCGCCGTCGCAGCCGTGCAGGCGGCCGAGGCGATCAAGCTCGTCGTGGGGATGGGCGACCCGGTCGTCGGCCGGCTCCTGCTGCACGACGCCCTGTCCCAGCGGTGGGACACGCTGCAGGTCGAGCGCAACCCCGACTGCCCGCTCTGCGGCGACCACCCGACCATCACCGAGCTCATCGACTACGAGCAGTTCTGCGGACTGCCCGCCACCCAGGAGGACGACGTGCACGCCATGCTCCCGACCGTGACCGCCCCCGAGCTCGCGCAGATGCTGCGCGAGCGCCCCGACAGCTTCCGCCTGGTCGACGTCCGGGGCGAGGACGAGCGGTCGATCGTCTCCATCCCCGGCGCGGAGCCCGTCCCGCTCGAGGAGTTCGTCTCCGGCCGGGCGGCAGCGCGGTTCGAGGAGGGCGAGGAGGTCGTCATCCACTGCAAGGTCGGCGGCCGGTCCGCGACCGCGCTGCAGGCCCTGATCGCCGGCGGCCACACCAACGCCCGTCACCTCGAGGGCGGGGTGCTGGCGTGGGTCCGCGACGTCGACCCGTCGCTCCCCACCTACTGACGGCGTGGCCGCGGACGCGGTGATCGGGGACTACGCCGAGGACGTGCTCGAGGTGGTCGACCAGATCCCGCCCGGACGCGCCCTCGCCTACGGCGACGTCGCGCAGCTCCTCGGACGTGGCGGGCCCCGGCAGGTCGGGTCGGTGATGAGCCGGTATGCCGGGGGCTCTCCCTGGTGGCGCGTCGTCCGGGCCGACGGTTCCCTCCCCGAGCAGCTCACGGCCCGGGCTCGCGAGCAGTGGCGAGCCGAGTCGATGCCGCTCGTCGGCGGTCTGGTCACCGGCACGCGCATCGACCTGCCCCTGGCCCGGTGGGACGCCGAGGGTGCGTGGATCCCCGGGGACGAGCCCACGTCTGGGGCCTGATCGCCCGGGCTCCGCCCCCCGCCCCAGCACCGACATGCCGATCCGTCCCGTCCCCCCGGGCTGTCGCGCGGGGGTGTGTCAGTGGTGTCTGGTGTGATCGAGGCATGGTCCAGCTCCGGCGCACGCCGACCCCGCTCCTCGCCGAGGCGCCCGTCCTCGACGAGCGCCAGCGGGCCGTGCTCGCCTCGACCGCCTCGCTCCTCCAGGTGGTCGGCGCACCGGGTTCCGGCAAGTCCACGCTGGCCGTCGAGCTGGTCGTCGACCGCGTGCGGCGCGGCCTCGTCGAGGCCGACCGGGCCCTGCTGCTCACCTCCTCGCGCGTCGCGGCTGCCGGGCTGCGGGACCGCATCACCAGCCGCCTGGGCGGCACCACCACGACGCCGCTGGCGCGCACGCACCAGTCGCTGGGGTTCGGCGTCCTGCGCTCCGAGGCGGCGCTGGTGGGGGACCCGTCTCCGCGGCTGCTGTCCGGGGCCGAGCAGGACGCCATCCTCAAGGAGCTCCTCGACGGCCACGCCCTCGGCGTGGTGCGGGGCCCGGAGTGGCCGGAGTCCGTGCGAGAGGCGTTGGGCACCAGGGGCTTTCGCGCCGAGCTGCGTGACCTGCTGATGCGGGCCGTCGAGCGGGGGCTGGTCCCGGAGGATCTCGTCGTCCTCGCCGACTGGCACGGGCGCCCCGAGTGGCGCGCCGCCGCGGCGGTGCTGGAGGAGTACGACCAGGTCACCGCCTTCTCCCGCCCCGGCGCTTATGACCCGGCCTGGGTGCTGTCCGCCGCTGCCGACCGGCTCGAGGAGTCGGCGGAGGCGCTGGACCGCGTGCGGAGCCGCATCGGGCTGATCGTCGTCGACGACGCCCAGGAGCTGACCTGGTCGGCGGCGCGGTTGCTCTCGGTCGTGCGCGCGCCCTCCACGCCGCTGGTGCTCGTGGGCGACCCGGACACCGCGGTCCAGACCTTCCGCGGGGCAGACCCCCGGGTCTTCGCCTCCGACTGGGAGCGGTGGTTCGGGGGTGACGACCTGCTCAGCCTGGGCGAGACGCACGTCCTCGGGTGCTCCCACCGCCAGGGGCGCGTGCTCGCCGCCGTCACCGCCCGCGTCTCGCGTCAGGTCGGCGCTGTCGGAGTCACTGCTCACAGGCAGGCGGGGACGGAGGCGCCGGTCGGCGAGGCCGGGCACCCCGTCGTCGGGCCGGGCGCGGGGCACGACGCGGGCGTGGCGGACCGTGAGGTCGAGGACCACGCAGCAGCCACGACCCATCAGACCGACCCCGGGGCGGCGCAGGCGGGGTCGGAGGGCACCGTCGAGACGGTGCTGCTCCGCAGCGCCGCGCAGGAGGCCGCGCACGTGAGCGGCGTGCTCCGCCGGGCCCACCTCGTCGACGGGGTGCCGTGGTCCCAGATGGCCGTGGTGTGTCGAGGCCGGTCCCGGCTCGCCGCGCTCCGTCAATCCCTGGCGGCCGCCGGCGTGCCGGTCCCCACCGCGATGACCGACCTGCCGGTCCGGGAGGAGCCCGCAGCCCGGGCCCTGCTCACCCTGCTCGAGGTCGTCGTCCGCGTCGCGCGGGGCCAGGAGCGTCCCCTGGAGCCCGACGTCGCCGTCGACCTGCTCCTCTCACCGCTCGGCGGCAGCGACCCGGTCGCCGTGCGGCGGCTGCGCCGTGCCCTGCGGCGGCGCGAGCAGGCCGCGGGCGGCCACCGGGCCCCCGACCAGCTCCTCGTGGCCGCGCTCCTGCGCCCGTCCGACCCGTCCGACCCGTCCGCGCTCGACGACGACGCGCTCCCCACCGTGGACACCCAACCGGTCCGGCGCCTCGGTCGCGCGATCGCGAGGGCTGCCGGGGCGGCCCGGCTCACCCCTGAGGGTCGGTGGTCGGCCGAGACAACCGCCGAGTCCATCCTGTGGCAGCTGTGGTCCGCGCTGGGCGTCGCCGACGACTGGAGGGGGGCCGCCCTGTCGTCCGGGCCGATGTCCGTGCGCTTCGACCGGCACCTTGACGCCGTCGTCGCGTTGTTCGGGGCAGCCGGTGCCTTCGCCGAGCGACTGCCCGGTGCCGGCCCGGAGGCCTTCCTCGAGCAGGTCCTCGGTCAGGAGGTCGCGGCGGACTCGCTCGTCGCCCAGGCCCCCACGACCGACGTCGTCCAGGTGCTCACCCCTCAGGGTGCGGCCGGGGGCGAGTGGGACCTGGTGGTCGTCGCCGGGGTGCAGGAGGGAGTCTGGCCGGACCTGCGGCTGCGCGGGTCCCTGCTCGGGTCCGAGCACCTGGTCGACCTGCTGGCAGGGCGCGGTCACGGACCGCGCGAGGCGCTCGCGGCGGTCCGCTCCGACGAGGCTCGACTGCTGCTGACCGCCGTGAGCCGGGCCCGTCGTCGCCTGGTGGTCACGGCGGTGTCCTCCGAGGACGAGCAGCCCTCGTCCTACCTCGACGTCATCGACCCTCCCGAGGGCGACGGGCGCAGCGTGCTCGAGGTGCCCCGACCGATGACCCTCACCGGCGTGGTGGCCGAGCTGCGCCGCCGCGTCCTCTCCGACGACGCGGCACACCGGGAGCAGGCAGCAGCCCGGCTCGGGGCGCTGGCCGATGCCGGGGTTCCTGGCGCCGATCCCGGCAGCTGGTGGGCCCTGCGCCGTGAGACGGATGCGCGGCCGCTCTATCCCGACGACCTGCCGGTGCCGGTGTCGCCGTCCCGCATCGAGAGCTTCGGGAGGTGCCGGCTCATGTGGGTGCTCCGGAGCCATGGGGGCGAGGGGGGCGATCGGGGAGCCGCCGACCTCGGCACCCTGGTGCACGAGATCGCCGCCGACCCCGACGTCGACCTGACCGACGCCACCACCCTGCGGCGCGAGCTCGACCGGCGCTGGCCCGAGCTCGGGCTGCCCGACAGCTGGCGGGGCCGGCACGACCACGACCGGGCGGGTCGCATGGTCGACAAGCTGGCCGACTACGCCCGCACCATCCGGGACGAGGGGTGGGAGCTCGTCGCGGTCGAGCAGGAGGCCCGCGTCGAGATCGGGCGCGCCCTGCTGACGGGCCGCGTCGACCGCCTCGAGCGTGCCCCGGACGGTCGCCTCCGGGTCGTCGACATCAAGACGGGCAAGAGCGCCCCCACGCAGGCCGAGCTCGCCGACCACGCGCAGCTGGCGGCCTACCAGGCCGCCGTCGAGGCCGGTGCCTTCCCCTCGGGCACCGGGTCCGCGGGTGCGGCCCTGCTGCAGCTCGGCGGCGACCGACGTGCCCCCCGCGTCCAACCGCAGGCGCCGGCCGTCGAGGCCGACGACCCGGGGTGGGCGCGCGAGCTCGTCGAGTCGACCGCCGAGGGGATGGCCGGCGACAGCTTCCCCGCCACGCCGGGTGACCACTGCTCCTACTGCCCGGTCCGCAGGTCCTGCCCGGCGCAGCCCGAGGGGAGGACCCTGTGACGCTGATCGGTGCTCTCGACATCGCCCAGGCCCTGGGCCAGCCTCCGCCGACGGCCGAGCAGCAGGCCGTCATCGAGGCTCCTCGGGAGCCGCTGCTGGTCGTGGCCGGGGCAGGCTCGGGCAAGACCGAGACCATGTCGGCCAGGGTCGTGTGGCTCGTCGCCAACGGTCTGGTCCAGCCGCAGGAGGTGCTCGGCCTCACCTTCACCCGCAAGGCTGCCGGTGAGCTGGCCGAGCGCATCGGACGCCGGCTGCGGCAGCTGGAGGCCGCCGGGCTGTGGCGTGACGGCTCACCCGACGACGGCCTCGACCTCACGCCCACGGTCTCCACCTACCACGCGTACGCCGGCCGGCTCGTGTCCGAGCACGGCCTACGGCTCGGCAACGAGCCCGGGGCCCGGCTGCTGTCCGAGGCGTCCTGCTGGCAGCTCGCGCAGGAGGTCGTCGAGGCCTATCCGGGGCCGTTGGACACCGTCAGCAGCGCCGCCGGCCGGGCGGTCCCGGCCGTGTCCACGGTCGTCGAGGCGGTCCTGTCGCTCTCCGGCCAGCTCGCGGAGCACCTCGGCACCCCCGAGGACCTTGGCGACCACCTGCGCAGACTCCTGGCGGCCTGGGACGCTCTCCCCGACGGAGAGGGACGCAAGACGCCGCTCAAGCCGGTGCTGGAGGCCATCGGGGTCCTGCGTCAGCGGCAGGCCCTGGTCCCGCTGATCCTGGACTACCAGCGCGTCAAGCGGGCGCGGGAGAGCCTGGACTTCGCCGACCAGATGTCCGTGGCAGCCCGCATCGCGAGCGCCTTCCCCGACGTCGGTCGGGGGGAGCGGCAGCGATTCCGTGCCGTCCTCCTCGACGAGTTCCAGGACACCAGCGAGGCGCAGCTGGTGCTGCTGCGCCGGCTCTACGCCGAGGCGGACGAGACGGTTCCGGTCATGGCGGTGGGGGACCCGCACCAGTCGATCTACGGCTGGCGGGGCGCCAGCTCCACCACGTTGACGTCCTTCCCCCAGCAGTTCCCCGGACCCGCTGGGCCCGCCCGCACGTTGCCGCTGTCCACCTCCTGGCGCAACGACGGCGCCATCCTCGCTGCGGCCAACGTCATCGCCGCGCCCCTCACCGCCGCCTGCCCGGTGGAGGTGGCGGTCCTCGAGCCGCGCCCCGGGGCCGGCCCCGGTCAGGTGGAGGCGGCCCGCCTCGACACCCTGGAGGCCGAGGCCGCGCACATCGCCGACTGGCTGAGCGAGCGGCTGGCGGCGCAGCCTGATCCCAGCGAGACCGGCACGACCGTCGGCCTGAACGGCGACCCGCGCCCGACGGCCGCCGTGCTGTGCCGCAAGCGGAGCCAGTTCACCCTGCTCGCGGAGACCCTCACCGCCGCCGGCCTGCCCGTCGAGGTCGTTGGCCTGGGCGGGCTCCTCAGCATGCCCGAGGTCGTCGACCTCGTGTCCTTCCTGCACGTCGTGGACGACCCCTCCCGCGGTGACCACCTGATGCGTCTCCTCACGGGGCCGCTGGTGCGCCTCGGCCCGGCCGACCTCGCAGGCCTGCACGCCTGGACACGGTCGCTAGGTCGAGGGGGCGAGGTGGGGGAGCCGGAGCAGGTGGGCCTCGTCGAGGCGCTGGACCGGCTACCCCCGACGGGATGGCACGACGCCCACGGCCGCGCCCTGGGCGACACCGGCCGATCGCGGCTCGTCGACCTGCGGCGCAGGGTCCGGCGGGTGCGCGAGGTCCTGAGCGCCACCGTGCCCGAGGTCGTCGGCGAGGCCGAGCGGGTGCTGGGGCTGGACCTCGAGCTCATGGCGCGACCGGGGCGTTCGGTCGCCGATGCCCGGGTCCACCTCGAGGCCTTCGCCGACGTCGTTGCCGCCTACGCCTCGTCGTCCGAGCGGCCCACGCTGGGCGGTCTGCTGACCTGGCTGGACGTCGCCGAGGCTCGCGAGAGAGGCCTCGCCGCCGGTCAGACCGCGCCCACCCCGGGAGCCGTGCAGCTGCTGACGGTCCACGCCTCCAAAGGGCTGGAGTGGGACCTCGTGGTCGTCCCCGGGCTCGAGGAGGGCACCTTCCCGGCCCACGACGCCCGGGTCGCCGCCCGGGACGACGGTGGGTGGCGGGTGCCGCCGCCCAAGGACAAGGCCTGGTTGAGCGGGCTCGACAGCCTCCCCTTCGGCCTGCGGGGCGACCGGTCCGGCCTGCCGCACCTCGACTGGGCGACCTGCCCGGACCGTCAGGAGCTGGCGAGCCGGATCGAAACCTTCGTGCTGGCGTGCGGGCAGCACGCCGTCGTCGAGGAGCGACGACTGGCCTACGTCGCCGTCACCCGGGCCCGCCACGAGCTGCTGCTGACCGCCCCCGTCTGGGCCACTCAGCGCAGCCCGCGGGTCACGTCCCGCCTGCTGGACGAGGTTCGCGAGGCGGGGATCGCCCGCACGACAGCCTGGGCCGAGATGCCGGACTCCCGCGACGACGACCTCGCCAACCCGCGGCTGGCGGATCAGCTCACCCTGCCGTGGCCGTTGCGCGACGCCCCTGACCCAGCTCTCACCCGGGCCGCCGACGCGGTCCAGGCGGCTTGCGGATCCACGGCGCCCACGTCCGAGGTGGCGCCCACGCCCGAGGTGGAGCCCACGCCTGCGGCGGCGGTCACGCCTGCGGACGAGTGGCGGCACCTGGACCGTGAGATCGCCGTCCTCGTCGCTGAGCGAGATGCGGCCCAGCAGCGCTCCGAGGTGCTGGTGTCTCTACCGCCCCACCTGTCGACGTCGTCGCTCGTGGCCCTCGCCGACGACCCTGACGAGTTCGCCGTGGGGCTGCGTCGCCCGATGCCGGCTGCCCCGGCCACAGCGGCCCGGCGGGGCACGGCCTTCCACGCCTGGGTCGAGCAGCACTACGCCCAGGCGGCCATCATCGACCTGGACGAGCTCCCCGGCAGCGCGGACGAGTCCGCTGCCGACGAGGGGGACCTCGACCTGATGAAGGCACACTTCCTCGAGAGCGAGTGGGCGGCGCTCTCCCCGGTGGCCATCGAGCTGGCGGTGGAGTCCACCGTGGCGGGCGCGAGGCTGCGCGGGCGCATCGACGCCGTCTTCCCCCGACCGGACGGGGGGTTCACGGTGGTGGATTGGAAGACGGGCGCGCCGCCGACCGGTCGACGAGCCGAGGTGCGCCGGCTCCAGCTGGCTGTCTACCGGGTCGCCTACGCCCGGTTGCAGCAGGTCGACCCCGCGCTCGTCGACGGCGCCTTCTACTACGCCGCCACCGGCCAGACCGTGCGACCGGACCTCCCCGACGAGCAGGCCCTGGCGACGCTCGTGGCCGACCTCACGGCTGGTCAGTCGCCCCGCTGACCGCCCAGCCCGTCAGCGGGAGTGATCGCCGGGCCGCAGGTGGGTGGTCGTGTGTCGGGTGGTGTCCACGACGTACTCGTCCTCCTGGACGGTGTCGTCCGGCGTCGCCTTCACCACCGGCACAGCGTCGGCTGCCCCGTCGCGGTCCCCCTCGCCCGAGGCGGCCGGCGCGTCGTCGTGGTTCTCGAGCTGGTCCCGCCGCTGGTGCAGACCCCGGATCCCTGTGGCACCGTCGTCCGCAGAGGTGTCGCCCTCGGTTCGGCGGCCCGGCCGCGACTCGCCCGGCTCGGCGACCGGGACCATCCGCGTGACCTCGGTGGGTGCGTCGCCAGAGCCCGTTCGCACCGTCTCGTCGGCTCCGTCTGCCAGGTCGGTGCGGACGTCCCGCAGCACCACCGGCTGGGTAGGTGCGCCCTCCTCGTCCAACGACGGTGCCGGACGAGCCGCGGGTCGGTGCTCGGGCCGGCCGGCCGGCGCCCGGCCGGTGACGGCGTCATGACGGTCGTCAGACAGGTGGGGGGTGTCGTCGAGGTCGGCGTCCATCGTCTCGGGGGCACCGATGGGTCCGGGCAGGGTCACGGCCGGCACGTGCGCGACCAGGTCGTCCCCGGCCACCTCGTCGTCCAGCCGCTGGAGCGCCGACTGCGCCTCCCTGCGGGCCAGGTCGTCCTGCGCGGCCTCGGCGTGGACGAGCTCGCGCACCAGTCGCAGCTCGCCCGCCAGCCTGGCGCGCATCTCCAGCGCGCGGTCCGGGCGCTCGTGCCGGGTGCCGGCGTACGCCTCCAGCACGGTGTCGAACGCTTCTGGGGTCGCCTGGGACCACAGCACGGCGAAGTCGTCGGCCGGATCGGCCACCCGAGCCTGGTCCCAGCCGGTGATCGCCACGATGCGGCCGCTCGCGGCGTCCCCGTCGTCCTCGAAGTCGGCCAGGAGGAGCTCGCCGGACATCCGACCGTGGATGGTCGCTGGGGCGAAGCGCCAGTGAGCGACGTTCTCCAGGGCGCGCTCCCACCTGCTCAGCAGCCTCGCCGGGACGTGCCCGGTGCTCGCCGCCCGGTCGAGCTCGGCCAGGTGACGCGTGCGATAGGTCTCGGCGTCGTAGACCGGGACGCCGGCCTCGTCGTAGAGACGGGGGTCCAGGTTGTGGATCTCGCCCAGCGCGCGACCGAGGGCGGCCGCCAGGCCGGGCCCGGCGGGGAGTCTCGAGAAGTCGAGGTTGCGCCCCCGCACCTGCGCGTAGACCATCGCCCGACCCGAGTCGCGCAGGGCGACGCTGCCGGCCTCCTGGGGGACCTCGAACGCCAGCCGCTTGTCGAGGTGGGGGAGCAGCATCGCGGCCGACTCCATCTGGGCGGCGTCGGCCGCGGACCGCGGCACGCGGATCGTCCAGGTGCGCTGCTGCGAGTCGTGGACGCGGGCGACGTCGCACCGGTCGTCCTCCCCGTGCACGGGCTCCACCGACACCGGGTCCAGGCCCTTGACGGCGGCGCTGGCCAGGGCGGCGAGGTGCAACGGGGAGCGGATGGCGACGGTCACGCGCCCCACGGTAGGCGAGCCCCGGCGTCTAGGCTGTCAGGCGTGACCGGAGCGCCGCGAATCCTGCCCGAACTGGCCCTGTCCCGCTCCGCGCTGGACCGTTCAGGCTGGTTGCGCGGCGACGCGGGACTCGTGCCACGGCTGCTCGACGACGAGGGCACCCAGGTCGTGGTGTCCCGTGGGGACCTGCTCCAGGCTCGCGCCGACGGGTCCGCCCTCGTGCTCCACCGCCCGGTCGAGGTCCGGGTGACCGCCGAGGACCTGGTGGTCTACCTGGGGGCCGACGAGGGTGGCGGTCAGTACCTGGGCGTGGCCCGGGACCCGATGCCAGACGCGTCCGGGCCCGGCGACCCCGCGCGGGACGGCGCCGCCGACGAGCCCTCTCGCTGGCTGGGGCTGCGCTCGCTCGGCCTCACGCTCGATCCGCTCGACGTCGCCCTGGCGTCGACGCTGGCCGGTATCTCGAACTGGCACCGCGCGCACCGCTTCTGCTCCCGGTGCGGCCTCCCCACGGCCGTCAACAGCTCCGGCTGGGTGCGGCGCTGCCCGGAGGGCCACGAGTCCTATCCCGTCACCTCGCCCGCCGTGATCATGGCCGTGGTCGACCGGCAGGACCGTCTGCTGCTGGCGCGCAACGCATCCTGGCCGGAGGGGCGCCTGTCCGTGCTCGCCGGGTTCGTCGAGCCGGGGGAGTCCCTCGAGGTGGCGGTGGCCCGCGAGGTCAAGGAGGAGGTCGGGCTGGAGGTCGAGGCGGTCGAGTATGCCGGGAACCAGCCCTGGCCCTTCCCGGCATCCTTGATGCTGGCGTTCACCGCCCGCGCCCGCGACGGCCAGCTGCGGTTCGCCGACGACGAGATCGCCGAGGCCCGGTGGTACTCCCGCGACGAGCTGCGGGCCGACATCCGGGCCGGCGCCGTGCTGTCCGGCGGCACCCCGATCTCGGTGGCCTACCACCTCGTCGAGCGCTGGCTGGGCGAGCCCATCGCCGCGCTCCAGGATGGTCCTCCCGTCCCCTGGTGAGCCACGGCGGGTGGGCCGGCGCCGCGTCGAGGTATGTCGGTGGCATCTGGGAGACTTCGGGCGATGGCTGCGACCCCTGACGACATACTGACCGCCCTCGATCCTGAGCAGCGGGCGGTCGCCGAGCGACCCCTCGGGCCCATGTGCGTGCTGGCAGGTGCGGGCACCGGCAAGACCCGCGCGATCACGCACCGCATCGCCTACGGCGTGCGGTCCGGCGTCTACGTCCCCCAGCGCGTGCTCGCCGTCACCTTCACCGCCCGCGCGGCCGGCGAGATGCGCACCCGGCTGCGCGACCTCGGGGCCGGAGGGGTCCAGGCCCGCACCTTCCACGCCGCGGCGCTGCGCCAGCTCCACTACTTCTGGCCCCGGGCGATCGGCGGTGCGGCGCCCGAGGTGATGCCGCACAAGGCGGGGGCCGTCGCGGAGGCGGGGGCCAGGCTGCACCTGCAGCTCGACCGCCCTGCCATCCGGGACCTCGCGGCCGAGGTGGAGTGGGCCAAGGTCAGCCTGCTGACGCCCGAGACCTATCCCGCCGCGGCACGGCACGCCCGCCGGGACCCCGCAGGGCTGGACGCGACGGCGATGGCACGCCTGCTGCAGGCCTACGAGGAGGTCAAGGGCGAGCGCGGGGTCATCGACTTCGAGGACGTCCTGCTGATCATGGCCGGCATCCTCGACGAGCACCCGGCCGTGGCCCGCGAGGTGCGCGGGCAGTACCGCCACTTCGTCGTGGACGAGTACCAGGACGTCAACGCCCTGCAGCAGCGGCTGCTCGACCTGTGGGTCGGCGACCGCCAGGACGTGTGCGTGGTCGGCGACGCGGCCCAGACCATCTACTCCTTCACCGGCGCCTCGCCCGCGCACCTGCTGGGCTTCTCGGCGCGCTACCCGGACGCGGCCGTCGTCAAGCTCGTCCGCAACTACCGGTCCACGCCCCAGGTGGTCGGGCTCACCAACGTGATGCTGCGCGCCCAGGGCCAGGCGAGCCGCACGGGCGCGGGCCGAGCGCTCGTGCAGCTCCAGGCGCAGGGCGAGGACGGTCCCCAGCCCCGGCTGACGGCCTACGACGACGACCAGGCCGAGGCGCGCGGTGTCGCGGCCGAGATCAGGCGTCGCATCGACGCGGGCACCCCACCCGCCGAGATCGCCATCCTGTTCCGCACCAACTCCCAGAGCGAGGCGCTGGAGTCCGCGCTCGCGGACGCCGACGTCCCCTACCTCGTCCGCGGAGGGGAGCGGTTCTTCTCACGGCGCGAGGTCCGCGACGCGCTGCTGCTGCTGCGGGGGCAGGCGCGCGCCGACGACGGCACGGTGCCGCTCGGGCGACTGACCAGGGACGTCCTCGGTGGTGTCGGCTGGTCGGAGCAACCACCGGCCTCGGGCGGCGCCACCCGCGAGCGCTGGGAGTCCCTCCAGGCGCTGGTGGCCCTCGCCGACGACCTCGTGGCCTCGCAGCCGGACGCACGTCTGCCGGAGCTCGTCGCCGACCTCACGGAGCGTGCCGCGGCCCAGCACGCCCCCACGGTGCAGGGCGTCACGCTCGCGTCCTTCCACAGCGCCAAGGGCCTGGAGTGGGACGTCGTGCACCTCGTGGGCTGCAGCGACGGCCTCCTGCCGATCTCGATGGCCGAGGGGTGGGAGGCCATCGAGGAGGAGCGCCGTCTGCTCTACGTCGGCCTGACCCGTGCCCGTCGCGAGCTCGCCCTGTCCTGGGCGGCGTCCCGCAACGTGGGCGGACGGGCCTCCCGTCGCCCCAGCCGGTTCCTCGACGATGCCGCGTCGGTCCTGGGAGAGGGCGCCAGGTCCGCGCCCCGCAAGGCCGCCGGCGCCACCGGCCGCCAGCGCAAGCCGTCGATCGCCAAGCCGGCGTTCTGCCGCACGTGCGGGGCGGAGCTGAGCTCGGCCGCCGAGCGCAAGACCGGGCGTTGTGGGGACTGCCCGCCCACCTACGACGAGGCCACCTTCGAGGCGCTCCGCACCTGGCGCAAGGCCACCGCGGCCGCTGCCGGCGTGCCCGCCTATGTCGTGTTCACCGACGCGACCCTGACGGCCATCGCCGAGCAGGTGCCGTCCGACGTCGCTGCCCTGGCCACCGTCTCCGGGGTGGGGGCCCGCAAGCTGGGGCTCTACGGCGAGTCCGTGCTGGCCATTCTCGGTGGCGCCGACGTCGACGAGATCCTTTCCGCTGCAAAGGAATCCGCGGGCAAAGAAGGCTGATCGGGTCCCGCCTGGCGGATCAGGTCGATAAAGGCATTGCCCCCTCTCGCGGGCGGAGGCTACAGTCCAAGGTGTCCTGTCACGAGCGCTGCTCGTGACGCACGTCCCGGCACCGAGGTGCCGATGAGCGCAGTGAGGAGGGTGGGCCGCATGGAGAACACGACGATGACGATCGTGACGCGTTACTGCGTCGATGCTGTCACGCCCCTGCGCTCGACCACCCGTGATCGCGGCACCCTCGGTGCGCCCGCGGGTGCCCGTGGCAAGGGTCAGGGGACCGGTCTGTCCTACGCCGGCGGCACCGCCCGCGTCATGGACGGAGTGCGTCCCGGCTCCGCCCACGTCATCGACCCGTCCACCTCGTTCGCCCCGTCGGATGTCGTCCCGTTCCTCGGGAGGCCACCGGTCTAGTCCCTAGACCCAGGTCTTCTCCAAGGCCGCGGAACCCGACATCCGGGATCCGCGGCCTTCGTGCGTGTCCGGGCACCGACCGACCACGCCGAGGAGGACCCCATGGCCCTCGACCGCACCACCGGACCCACCACCCGCCCCCACCGGGCACCCGCCGCCCCACCACCCCGGGGCATCACCTTGAGGAGGCAGCGATGACACTCACGGAGCTCATCGACAACCAGGTCGCCGCGATCGCGGCCGCCGAGACCATCCCCTGCCAGGAGAACGAGCCCGAGATGTGGTTCGCCGACACCCCCGACGGTGTCGAGTTCGCCAAGTCCCTCTGCGGCACCTGCCCGGCGAGGGACGACTGCCTGGCCGGCGCCCTGGAGCGCCGGGAGCCGTGGGGCGTCTGGGGCGGACAGCTGTTCGTCGCAGGGGTGGTCGTGCCCCGCAAGAGGCCGCGCGGGCGGCCCCGCAAGGACGACGTCGCCGCGTAGGCGCTGACGAAGACACCGACACAGCTTGATCACCAAGGAGATCCATCATGTTCCAGCACTTCAGCCAGGAGCTGGCGCGCGTGCGCGTCGAGCGTCTGCCGAGGGCGCCGCGACCACGCGGCGCCTCAGAGATACGGACGTCGGTTCGCCGCCGTCAGCAGCGATGACCCTATGGTCGTCGGTTCCCGCGAGGCGGGCAGGATCGTCACGGTCCTGCCCGCCTCGTCGTGCGTGGGGGCTGTCCTGGCGCCCCAGGCCCGTGAGGGAGGGGCGGAGGCGGCATACGATCTCGGGGTGGACGACGGCGGCAGGGATGACGACGGCACGATGACGTGCGGCAGCTGCGGGTGGCAGGTGGCGGGAGCGGACCTGGCCGAGGCCAGGGTGCGGTGGACGTTCGGCACCGAGCGGGGTCGGACGGTGTGGGCCTGCGAGCGGTGCAGCCGGCAGCACGCCCGCTCGATCGAGGGCAAGCTCGACTCCGCGTGGTGGTAGGTCGCGCGTAGTCCCTCCCGGCCAGGGGAGAGAGACCGAGCCGGAGGCGCGGGGCTACTCCGACGGCGGGTGCAGGGTCAGGTCGTCCAGCCAGTGGGTCAGGATGGCTCGCGCCTCCACCTCGCCACCGATCTGGCACAGCACGCCGATGCCTCCGGCCCACACACGATGGATGAGGAGGTAGTCCGGAGGTAGGTCGAGGACGGCGATGACCGACTGCCAGCGGGGCTCGCTGACGTGGGCGAAGCATCCCCGGAGCCACGCGCGGCTGAACGTGTAGCGCTCGTGGCGTGCCGGCTCGAGGAAGGGGTCGAGGAACTCCAGCAGCAGGTCCGGGGCGAGGTCGGCACCGGGGTGGACCCACCCCTCCTCGCGAAGCCCGTCCAGCACGGCGGGGCCGGTGTCGTCGCCACTCAGCGCGAGACCGAGGAGACGTCCGACGGCGCTGGGCATCCCACCGGGAAGGCGGTTGACGGCCCCGAAGTCGAGGACCCCGAGACGGCCGTCCTCGGTGATGCGGAAGTTCCCCGGGTGCGGGTCGGCGTGGAGCAGGCCCACGTGGTCCGGCCCGGCCAGCAGGAAGTCCAGGTAGAGCGTGGCGGCCTGGTCCCGCTGCTCGGCAGACCCCTCGCGGATCACGGCGGACAGGGGTGTCCCCTCCAGCCAGTCCATCACGACGACCCGAGGCGTCGCCTCGAGCACCCTTGGTATGGCGAAGAACTCGCTCCCGGCGAAGGCATCCGCGAACTGGCGCTGCGCGGCCGCCTCCAGCGTGTAGTCCAGCTCCTCGCTCATCCGGGCCTGCAGCTCGTCGGTCACGGCCTTCATGTCGATGCCGGTCCGCAGCGCGCCGGTCACGCGCGCGACGCGGGCGAGCTGACGCAGGTCCGACAGCAGGGCGTCGCCCGCCCCGGGGTACTGCACCTTGACCGCCACCGTGCGGCCGTCGGCCCACCGGCCGCGGTGCACCTGCCCGATGGAGGCGGACGCCACGGGGACGTCGTCGAGCTCGTGGAAGCGGGACCGCCAGTCGTCGCCCAGCTCGCTCGCCAGGACGCGGTGGACGGTCTCCGCAGGCATCGAGGGGGCGGCGTCCTGGAGCGCCGTCAGGGCGCCTCGGTAGTGCGCCGCGACCTCCTCGGGCAGCGCCGCCTCGAAGATGGACATCGCCTGCCCGACCTTCATCGCCCCGCCCTTGAGCTGGCCGAGGACCGAGAAGAGCTGGTCAGCGGTGCGGGCGGCGACCTGGGCCGCGACGGCCTCGGCCGGCGCCCCGCCGAGACGGCGGCCGAGTCCCACCGCGGTGCGGCCGGCGTAGGTCAGCGGGAGGGCGGCCAGGCGGGCCGTGCGGTGGGCAGACCGTCGAGGGATGTCGTTCACCCCTTGATTGTCACCCCGCGAGGGAGACCTGGGCGGGTAGGTGGGTGAGGCATCGCGGGTGGACCGACCAGGTGCGCTGGCGCGGGACGGGGTCTGCGTCGTGGACCTCGGTGGTGAACCCCACCGGGAGGCGACGCCTGGTGACCGCGTCCCGAGCATGGGCGGCCGCCGCGCCCACGGCCAGCGCCGTGGTGGTGGGGTCGGTGCGCGCGGGCCGGGGGAGGCCGTCCAGACGCCGCGTCGTGAGCTGGGCCAGCAGGCGTGGCCAGGCGGGATCCCGGTCGGTGCGGTAGCGGTCCAGGCACAGGGGGCAGGGGTCGGCGAGCCCGCCCCACAGCGGCCCGACGGTCACCGAGCCGTCCGCCACGACGACCGGCAGGACCATCGCCCACGGTGCCCACTGCCGAGCGACGACGGGGTCGATCGCACCGTCCGCCACCAGCACCGCCAGGGCGGGCGGCCGGCGCGAGTCCCTGGCGGCGGTGCCGGCAGAGGGAGACGGCAGGTGGGTCGGGGCGAGCT
This sequence comes from Arsenicicoccus sp. UBA6765, assembly GCF_002453335.1. NCBI lineage: Bacteria > Bacillati > Actinomycetota > Actinomycetes > Micrococcales > Intrasporangiaceae > Arsenicicoccus > Arsenicicoccus sp. UBA6765. The sequence continues at coordinate 12,120 of NZ_DKGR01000017.1, read as the reverse complement.
CGTCCTGCACGTGGAGGCGAGGGTGCTGTCGTCGCAGGGCGCTCGCGACCTGCTCCGCGAGGTCGCCGATCCCGGCGACGAGCACCGGGACGCGAGCCAGGTCCGACGCGTCCGAGGACGAGTCCACTCCCGGTGCCGGCAGTCGCAGCACGTCCCGGGGGCGGCCGCCGCCGGGTGACCGGGGGTCGAGCAGGCCGTGGGCGGTCAGCAGGTCCAGCAGGTCGCCGAGGCGGCTGTCGTCCTCCCCGTGGCGGACGTAGACGAGCTGCAGGTCTGCCCGGGAGCGGGTGCCGTCGAGCGCCATGACGACCTCACGATCGGCGGCGCTGAGACCGGCCAGCACCATCGCGGTGGGGTGGTGCGCCCCGAGCTGGAGCTCGTCACCGCCACGGTCGAGCAGGCGGAGGCCGGGGCGGAGGGTGGGGCGTTCGCAACGGGTCATGGGTCGTCTCCTACGGGATGCGTGATGGATCGAGCGTGCCACACGCAAACTCAGGCAAACGACAGCAAAAGTACTTCTGTGGATAACCATGAGCGGGACTGTCCCGCTCGGAGATGCCGAGAGGCGGTGCCGGCACAGGTGCCGACACCGCCTCTCGGACGGCAGGTGGTGCTCAGGCCTTGCCGAGGATGCGGTTGAGGTTGGTGCCGCACTCGGGGCACTTGCCCTTGGCCATGCGGCGACCGTTGGTCTCCACGATGTTGCCCTCGGCCTCACGCTTGGCCTTGCACTTGACGCAGTAGAACTCACCCTTGTAGGTGTCGGCCATGTCGTCTCTCCTTGTCGTTCGTGCCGCGGGTGCGGCAATCGGACTTCGGTCACCATAGAGCACACGAGAGCTGGTTCCGGGGATTACGCCGCGTCACCTCGCGAGCACGCAGTCGTGCTCAGGGCGCCCAGGCTGCCCCTGCCGCCCGCGCCGCCGGTCGCGATCCGTGGCTAGGCTCGAGCCACGCGTGCGGCCGGGACGGCCCGGCGCCAGCGCAGCGACGTCGACGAGGATGGCCATGGATCGTGAAAGCCTTTGGTGGGAGCAGGATTTCGAGCACCTGGCGGTGACCCGCCGGGTGCAGGGCGAGCGTCATACGGCCGTGGTCACCCTGGACCTGCCGGAGCAGCGCAACGCCATGAGCGAGGAGATGACGACCTCGTGGGCGCGTCTCGCCTCGTTGCTCGGGGACGACACGCAGCTGGCGTGTGTCGTGGTGACGGGTGCGGGCACGGCGTTCACCTCGGGGGGCAACCTGTCCTGGCTGATGGCCGAGCCGGACGCGTCGGTCAGCGACCTCCGGGCCAGGATGCGCACCTTCTACCGTCGTTGGCTGTCGATGACGAGGCTGGAGGTGCCGGTCGTGGCGGCCGTCAACGGCCACGCGATCGGCGCCGGACTGGCTCTCGCCCTGGCCTGCGACGTGCGCTACGTCGCCGAGGAGGCCAGGCTCGCCGTGCCCTTCACCGGGCTCGGCCTGCACCCCGGTATGGCGACCACGTGGTCGCTGCCATCGGTCGCGGGGCCGGCGCTCGCGGCCGACATGCTCCTGACGGGGCGGGTGGTCCTGGGCCACGAGGCGGTGGGCCTGGGACTGGCGTCCGCGGCCGCCCCGGCGGACGAGGTGCTCCGGCTGGCCCTGGACGCCGCCGACCGCGTCGCCGCCGCGGCGCCGGTGGCCACGAGGCTGACCCTGGCCGCGCTGCGGGACGGCGGCCACGACGGTCCGGCCGCGGCGCTGGAGTGGGAGGCCCTCGCACAGGCCACCACGATGGCGACGGCGGACCTGCAGGAGGGCGTCCGGGCGGCGACCGAGCGGCGACCGCCCACCTTCACCGGCCGCTGAGCACGGCGCGCTTGCCCCGGGCCACGCCCGAGCGCCGCTAGGGTGCCGCCATGAGTGAGGTCGAGGTGCGCCGGAGCACCCGTCGACGCCGCACCGTCAGCGCCTACCGCGAGGGCGATCGCATCGTCGTGCTCATCCCCGCCGGGCACTCCCGCAGCCAGGAGCAGGAGTGGATCGACCAGATGGTCGGCCGCATCGAGGCGCGCGAGCACCGGGTGCGCCCGAGCGACGGCCGGCTGGCCGAGCGGGCGTGGGAGCTGTCCCAGTCCTACCTCGGTGGCCTGGCCAGGCCCGCGAGCATCTCCTGGGTGTCCAACCAGCACCGGCGGTGGGGGTCGTGCACCCCCGCGGACGGCACCATCCGGATCTCCGACCGGGTGGCCGCGCTGCCCCGGTGGGTCCAGGACTACGTCGTCCTGCACGAGCTGGCGCACCTGCTGCAGCCCGGGCACGGGCCGGAGTTCTGGCGCCTGCTGCGGAGCTATCCCAAGCTGGAGCGCGCCAAGGGCTTCCTCGAGGGAGTTGCGCACGGCGCACGCGATGACACCCCGCCCGGGGATCCGGGGGACACGGGGGACTGCGTCGACGGATGACCCGTCTCAGGGCGCGCGGAGGCCGGCCCGCTCGATCAGACGGGGCAGCTCCTCGCCGTGCGGGTGCGGCAGCGCGTCCACGGGCCACCAGGCGACGTCGAGGGACTCCGCGCTGACGACGGGCTCGACCTCGCGGACGACGGCGACGAACCTCAGGTCCAGGTGCTCGCGGCACACCGTGAACCCCTCACCCAGCGCGTGCCGGTCCAGGTCGACCAGGACCGGCGTCACCTGCAGGTCCGGGATGCCCGACTCCTCGCGGCCCTCGCGCTGGGCGGCCGCCGCCACGTCCGCGTCGCCGGGCTCGGCATGACCACCGAGCTGGAACCACGTGCGGGCCTTGCGATGGTGCGTGAGCAGCACCTGGCGCCGGTCCTCGGACAGCACCAGGACGCTCGCCGTGAGGTGGGCGGCTGGCCCGTGCTTCCACCACGCGTCGGGGTGACGGTCGAGGTGCACCAGGAAGTCCTCGCGCAGCGACTCCTCCCTCGCGTCGACCGGAGCCAGCTCTGCCAGCAGTCGTATGGCGTCCGCCCGGAGGCTCGCGAGGTTGCCCGGTCGCGCGGGGTCCGTCACGCCGGGCCGTCGGTGGGGCCGCCTCCGGGACGGTCCTCGCGCCCCTCCGACAGCAGTCGGTCGAGCTCGGCGTCCAGGTCGTCGCCCTGCCCGGAGCGCACGCGCTGGACGTAGCCGAGGACGTCGTCCAGGTCGTCGCCGGTCGGCGCCACGTCGGGGTGCGCCCAGACGCTGTCGCGCAGCTCCTGCCCGCCGGCGTCCTCGAGGGCTGCGAACAGGTTGGCGGCGTCGCGCAGCCGGCGGGGACGCAGCTCGAGCCCCACGAGCTGGGCGAAGGCCTTCTCCGCAGGGCCGCCGGTCGCCCGGCGTCGCCGCACGGTCTCGCCGAGGGCGGCCGCCTCCGGCAGGTGCGGTCGCGTGGCTCGGTCGGCGACGACGTCGACCCATCCCTCGACGAGGGCGAGCAGCGTCTCGAGCGAGGCCAGGGCGCGACGCTGGGCGTCTGAGGGTTCCGGGGTGAACAGCGTCGAGCCCAGTGCCTCCTGCAGGGCGGCGGGGTCGCTCGGGTCGACCGTGGACATGCGGGCGGAGATGCCCTCGACGTCGATCGAGATGTCACGGGCGTAGGCCTGCACGGCAGAGGTCAGGGACGCGGTCAGCCACGGGGCGGCGGTGAACAACCGGGACCGGGCCGCCTCGCGGGCCGCGAGGTAGAGGCGCACCTCGGCGGGGTCGACCTCGAGGCCCTCGGAGAGGGCGCGAACCCCGGAGGGGAGCAGGGCCACGGCGTGACCCGGCACGAGGGGGAGTCCCACCTCGGTGCCGGACACCACGTCCTCGCTGAGGCCACCGACCGCCTCGGCCGTCTGGGCGGCGAACATCGCCGCACCCATGCGGTGCATCATCGGGCCCATCTGCGCCATCATCGCCGTGGTGTCCATCCCCTGGGGGAGCTGTGGCATGCCCGGCATGCCCGAGAGCTGCTCCAGCCCGCCGTGCTCGGCGAGCTCCTCGAGCTGCCCCCGCATCGCCCCCGTCATCGCGGCCGTGACGCCGTCCGCGACCGGGGTGACCAGCTCGATCCAGGTGGGCATCGTCGCCTGGACCCACTCGGCCCGGCTCCACACGGCGTCCGGCGCGTTGGCCGCCTCGAAGGCCGTGGCCTGGTCGAGCCACAGCTGGGCCACGCGGATGGCGTCGGCGTGGGAGCGACGGTCGGCGTCCCCCACGACGGCGTCGCCGCCCTGGGCGACGCGCTTGCGCGCGAGGTCGAGCGCGACCGCCCCGTCGACGGCACCCTCGGGGGCCGGACCGGAGAACATCGCCTGGACCTGCTGGCGCACCATCGCCAGCTGGGTGGGGTCGAGCTGCTCCATGCCGAGCTGACGGAGGGCGTCGCGCACCTGAGGGTTGTCCGCGAGCGAGGGGTCACCCATCATCTCGCCGAGCATGCGGGCCAGGGCGGCGGCATCGTCGGGGTCGTGCGGTCCGGACCCGGGTCCGTTGGTGGGTGGGACGGTCACGACGTGCTCCTCCGGTCGACGGATCGGGTGGTACTGCAGCCTCAACGCTAGGAGGGAGCGGGGCGTTCCGTCACGTGCGTCCAGGGACGACGGCGTCGAGGTGCACCACCCTGTCGGTGATGGAGACTAGCCTCTCCCGCAGACGTCCCCCTCGACGGAAGGGCCCCCGTGAGCCAGCCAGTCCCCAGCGCCCGGCTCGTCGCCGTGCGTGACGCGCCGCTGTCCGTCGACGAGGTCCTGGCGGCGGTGAGCGATCCGCGGGCCGGGGCGATCGTGCCGTTCATCGGCATCGTCCGGGACCACGACAGCGACAAGGGCGTCACCAGCCTCGACTACTCGGGCCACCCCACCGCCCTCGACCGCCTGGCCGAGGTCGTGGCCGGCACCCAACAGCTCCCGGGCGTCCTCGCCGCCGCGGCGGTGCACCGTGTCGGCCACCTCGAGATCGGCGACCTGGCCGTCGTCTGCGCGGTGAGCGCCTCGCACCGGGGGGAGGCCTTCGACGCCTGCCGGCACCTCATCGACACGCTCAAGTCGACCGTCCCGATCTGGAAGCACCAGGCCTTCTCCGACGGGACCGAGGAGTGGGTGGGGCTGCCGTGACGGGGGCCTTCCCCGCCCCGGGGATCCCCGCTCCCCGCCGGCGGCGCCGTCGCGTCCTCGCCGCAGTCCTGGGCCTCCTGTGCCTGGTGCTGGTCGCCCTCGCCTTCATCCCGCTGCCGTATGTCGTGATGGGTCCCGGCCCCGTCACCAACACCCTGGGCGCGACCCGCGACGGCCGACCGCTCATCTCGGTGCCCAAGGCCCAGGACCACCCCGCGTCGGGCGTCCTCAGCTTCACCACCGTCTCGGTGCGGGGTGGCCCGGGTGCCACGGTCACGGCATACGACCTGCTGGCCGCGTCCGTCTCGCAGGCTCGCTCGGTCGTGCCCGAGGAGCAGGTGTTCCCCCAGGGCGCGACCAACGAGGAGATCAAGCGCGAGAACGCCGCCGAGATGACCCACTCCCAGGAGGACGCGGTGGTCGTGGCCGAGCGCGCGCTGGGGCTCACGGTGCCCGAGACCGTCTCGGTGGGGGTGCTCCCGACCGGGTCCCCGGCCATCGGGCGGCTCGAGCCCGGAGACCGCTTCGTGCAGGTCGGGTCCACCCCGGTGACCGGCAGCGCGGGGCTGCGGTCGGCGATCCAGTCCTACGCCGCCGGTCAGTCCGTGCCGGTCACCGTCGTGCGCGACGGAGCCCGCCGTCAGGTGTCCCTGCCCGTGCGTGAGCAGCAGGGACGCAAGGTGATCGGGGTCGGGCTCAAGGTCGACTACACCTTTCCCGTCAAGGTCACCATCGACGCCGGCGACGTGGGTGGACCCTCCGCCGGGATGATGTTCGCCCTCGGCATCCACGACCGCCTGACGCCCGGCGAGCTGACGGCGGGCCAGCGCATCGCTGGCACGGGCACCCTGTCGCCCGACGGGCGGGTCGGGCCGATCGGGGGGATCCAGCAGAAGCTCGCCGGTGCCCGCGCGGCCGGGATCCAGTGGTTCCTCGCGCCGGCCGGCAACTGCGGCGAGGTCGTCGGCCACGTGCCGGACGGGCTGCGGGTCGTGCGCGTCGACGACTTCGACGACGCGCTGGCGGACGTGCGGGCCATCGCGGCCGGCAAGGGCGCGGGCCTGCAGGGTTGCGGCTGACCCGATGCGCTCGTGTCAGACCCGGTCGACCGTCAGGCCTCGCTAAGGGTGGCCCGCAACGCCTCGACGAGGCCCGGGGCGATGTCCGGACCCATCGCGACGGCGTCGTCGCTGTCGTGGGCGCGCTGACGCAGGAGCGTCACCTGCTGGCCGGAGCGGTCCACGGCCACGAGCAGCCGCACGTCCTGGCGCGCCGGGTGGGACGCGAGGCGCTCGAGGGCGGCCTCCGGGTCCTCGGGCAGGTCCGCCTCGGCCTCCGGAGGCACGACGATCCGCTCGACGCTGATGGCGGTGCCCGCGACCTCGGCGGGCCACACGATGCCGGCCAGCAGGTCCTCCAGACCTGACGCGTCGGGCAGCTCCTCCTGCTCGATGGCCGTCAGGCCCGCGGGGTCCTCGCCCTCGAGCCTGGCGCCGAGCTGGGGCTCGGCAGCCAGCAGCTCGGCGGTGCGGACGAGGGCGAACAGCCGCGTGGGCTGGTCCCAGCCGGAGCGGGCCACGTGCTGCTCGGTGTCGACGGCGCACGTGATGAGGGGCGTGGGGACGAGCTGAGGAGTCGAGGTCACGGGTCCATGCTGCCTGAGGGCGGCAGGAACCCCTAGCCGGGGACTCCAGACAGCCGGTCAGCCTATAGCCGCCTGCCGAGGCCTTGACGGGGCCCGCGAGACATCGGCGAGCGTCCGGAGCCACATCAGGGTGACGTCTCCCGCCGACGTCCAGCGAGCCGGGGTAGGTTGGGCCGCGAGCACCACGGGCGGCAGTCGCGGCCCGGCGGCCCGAACGTGCAGGAGGACGACGCAGTGAGTGACGAGGGGCGCCCCGCGTCGGGTCCGGCCGATCCCGGAGGCGCAGGTGGCGCGGCACGTGCCCGTCGCCGACCGGGCCGGGGGAGAGCCGGGCGTGGGTGGCTCGGCCCGCTGCTGACGATCGTCGCGGTGGCCGCGCTGGCGCTGGGTGCGCTGGCGAGCGTGTGGACGCAGGTGCTGTGGTTCGACAGCGTCCGCTTCAGCCGCGTCTTCACCACCGAGCTGCTCACCAAGGCCGGGCTGTTCGTGACCGGCGCGCTGGTCGTCGGCGCCCTGGCCTGCTCGAGCATCCTCATCGGCCACCGGCTGCGCCCCGTCTACGCCCCCGTCACGGACGAGCAGGTCGCCCTCGACCGCTACCGCGCGATGCTGGACCCCCTGCGCCGGCTGGCCGTCTGGGTCGTGCCGGGCGTGCTCGGGGTCTTCAGCGGCACCGCGCTGGCCAGCCAGTGGCAGACCTTCCTGCTGTGGCTGCACCGGGTCCCCTTCGGCAAGCAGGACCCCGAGTTCGGGATGGACATCGGGTTCTTCGTCTTCACCCTCCCATGGGTGAGCTTCCTGCTTGACTTCGCCCTCATGGGCCTGGTCCTCGCCGCCATCGTGGCCGCCCTGACCCACTACCTGTATGGCGGACTGCGCCCACCGGGCATGAGCGGGCGCTCCACCAAGGCGGCGGTCGTCCACCTCTCCTGCCTGTTCGCGGCGGTGGCGCTGGTGCAGGGGCTCAGCTACTGGTTCGGGCGCTACGACCTGGCGGTGGCCGACTCCGGGCGCATCACCGGCATCACCTACACCGGCGCCCACGCGGTCCTCCCCGGTCGTTCGATCCTCGCGGTCGCGGCCGTCCTGTGCGCGCTCTTCTTCCTGGCTTCGATCTGGACCGGGTCGTGGCGGCTGCCGGTGGTGGGCGTGAGCCTGCTCGCCGTGTGCGCGCTGGTGATCGGGACCATCTATCCCATGCTCGTGCAGAGCCTCAAGGTCAAGCCGAGCGAGCGCACCCTGGAGCAGCCCTACATCCAGCGCAACATCGAGGCCACCAGGTCGGCCTTCGGGCTCGACAAGGTGGTCAAGACGCCCTACAAGGCGGAGACCACGGTCTCGAGCGGTCAGCTGCGCGGCGACGCCGACACCATCCCGGGCATCCGGATCGTCGACCCCGCGATCGTGGGGCAGACCTTCGAGGCCATCCAGGCGGTCAAGGCCTTCTACTCCTTCCCCGCCAGCCTCGACGTCGACCGCTACCGCCTCGAGGGCAAGTTGGTGGACGCCGTGGTGGGCGCCCGCGAGCTGCGGCTCGACGACCTCGACCGCTCGTGGCGCAACTGGGTCAACGACCACACGGTCTACACGCACGGCTACGGCCTCGTCGCGGCCTACGGCAACCGGCGCGGACCGGACGGTCAGCCGGTCTTCTTCGAGCAGAACATCCCCTCGACCGGCAAGCTCGGCACCTACGAGCCCCGCATCTACTTCGGGGAGGAGTCCCCGACCTACTCCATCGTCGGTGCCCCGGAGGGCAGCGGCGACGCGGAGCTCGACCACCCCGACGGCAGCGCCGGCGGCCAGCGCAACACGACCTACCGGGGGGCGGGTGGCGTCCAGATCGGGTCCTTCCCCCGTCGCCTCGCCTATGCCATCGCCTATCGCGAGCCCAACATCCTGCTGTCCAGCGCCGTCAACCCGGAGTCGCGCCTGCTCGACATCCGCAAGCCGCGCGAGCGGATCGGCAGGGTCGCCCCGTGGCTGACGCTGGACGGTGATCCCTACCCCGCGGTGGTCGACGGACGGGTCCAGTGGATCGTCGACGGCTACACGACGAGCGCCAACTACCCCTACTCGCAGCTGACCGAGATCGAGGACGCGACCTCCGACGCCCTCACGGCCCGGTCCGCGAACGTTGCCGCCCTGGCGCCGGCGCGCGTCAACTACATGCGCAACTCGGTCAAGGCCACGGTCGACGCCTACGACGGCACCGTGCACCTCTATGCGTGGGACGACCAGGACCCGCTGCTGAAGGCCTGGACCAAGGCCTTCCCCGGGACCGTCGAGCCCATGTCGGCGATCAAGGGGGAGCTGATGCAGCACCTGCGCTACCCCGAAGACATGTTCAAGGTCCAGCGATCGATGCTCGGCAAGTACCACGTGACCGACGCCAACAGCTTCTTCGGCGGGCAGGACTTCTGGAAGGTCCCGACCGACCCGAGCGACCGGACGACCGGGGCGCCCAGCCAGCCTCCGTACTACCTCTCGCTGGCCGTGCCAGGCCAGGCGGCCCCGACCTTCTCGCTGACCACCACCTACACCCCGGAGAAGCGCTCGGTGCTGTCCGCCTTCCTCTCGGCCGACGCCGATGCCGGGGGCAAGGACGGTCAGCGCAAGGATGGCTATGGCACGTTGAGGCTGCTCGAGCTGCCACGGGACACCCAGGTGCAGGGGCCGGGGCAGGTCGCCAACAACATCTTCTCCTCCAACGACTCGTCGCCTCGGTTCGCGCTGACGCTGAGCCAGTTCCTCAACAACAACTCGCAGGGTGGGTCCAAGGTCTCGATGGGCAACCTGCTGACCCTGCCCGTGGGCGGGGGAGTGCTCTACGTCCAGCCGATCTACGTGCAGGCCTCGTCCGGCACGTCCGCGTACCCCCAGTCCAAGGCGATCGTCGCCTCGTTCGGCGACAAGCTCGCCTGGTCGGACACGCTGGACGGCGCGCTCGACGGACTCTTCGGCGGCAACTCGGGAGCCACGGCCGGCGACCAGGGCACGTCGGGCCCGGCGGCCCCGACCGCTCCGAGCACCCCGACCCCGGGCCAGAGCCCAGGCACCCCTCAAGGCAACCAGGGCAACGCGGAGGTGGCCAAGCAGCTCACCGCAGCGCAGGAGGCGATGAAGGCGGCCGACGAGGCGCTGGCCAAGGGCGACTTCACGGCGTACGGCGAGGCACAGAAGCGGGTGCGGGCGGCGGTGGACGCGGCTCTCAAGGCCCAGCGTCCGGGACAGACCACCGTGGTGCCGGCGTCGCCGTCCGCCACCCCGTCGGCGACGCCCACCTCGACGCCGACCCCGACGAGTCCCTGACCGGGTCAGGAAGGGTGACGGAAGCGCGGCTGGTCGCCGATTTGCACCTCCCGTCCACCGTCGCGTAACCTGAAGTCACCGACGCGGGGTGGAGCAGCTCGGTAGCTCGCCGGGCTCATAACCCGGAGGTCGCAGGTTCAAATCCTGCCCCCGCTACCAAGCTGGCCCGGGATTCGATCCGAATCCCGGGCCAGAAGCATGTCTGGGCGGTCATCGCTCCGCGGCTCTCCCGCCGGCAGGCACTCAGGCTCGCCAGGTCCGCGGCCTCACCACGTCATGGACGTGCGAACGACGAGGGCACCCGCGTCGGGTTCCGAGCCCTCTCCTCACGCGGACAGGTGCCGCTGCCTGGGCCAGACTCGCGACCAGGAGCCGACCGGGCCGGCGCAGACCCACACCCGCGCACCGGAGTCCTCGTTGTCCACGCCGGGGTCCAGGGTGGCCGCGAGCCGGCACCCGTCCCACAGGTCGGGGTCGGGCTCCCTGTCGCCGAGGAGCACGACGGGGCCGGAGCTCTCGGGTGGGGGTTCCAGTCGGCGTAGCCGTTGTGCCCGCTCCACGCGGGCTTCCCCGTGAACCAGCTCGACGCACCCGCCTCCCCGTAGTTCTGGCTCAGCACGACGACACCGGCCGGCTGCTGGTCGACGACGTCTTGCACCTGGGCGACCACGGTGGGCCAGCCGATGGTGCTGAGCTGGTCGTCGTTGATCGCGGCCCACGGGGTCGCGGCATAGACGGGTGCCGGTAGCACGGGCAGGGCGGACGGCAACGGCACCAGTCCGGCGATCGCCGCGATCCAGACGAACCGTGAGGACCGGGGCCGCCCGGGCGCCGGCGTCGGGAGCGCCGGGCTCCAGCGTGCTGCGCCTGCTGCGGCCAGGGTCACCAGCAGGCCGCGGGTGCAGTCATGCTTCCCGCCGGTGGCGAGCAGCACCGCGAGCACCACGACGTATGCCGTCGCGACGGGGCCGACCAGGGCCGTCCGGTTGCCAGCCCGGCGCCGATGCCGTGCGCCGTCAGGTAGCCGCCGATCGGCCCGAGCAGCAGGAGCTGGAAGCCGGCCGGCGTCCTCGGCCCGGATGCCGGCACCGCGCTCGAGCCGGGGCCAGCCGTGGGTGGCCTGCCAATGGGGGTTCGGGCCCACAGCGCGATGGCGACCAGGGCGGCCGCCCAGAGCCACGGACTCGCGAGGTGCCCCCGGAACCGCGGTGACCCAGCGAGCCGACGCCCAGGCCGACGGTGAGGAAGGCCGGTAGCGTCGTGTTCCACGACCCCACCCCGAGCAGCAGGCCCGCGGTCAGCCACCACCGTCGGTCCCCCGAGTCCAACGCCGTGACCGCGAGGCGGGTCACCCCCACCCACACGGCCAGGTCGAGCGTGGACGTCGAGAGCAGGTGCCCGACGGAGGGCGCCCCCGGCCCGACCACCACCACCACCCACGGTGGCCAGCAGCGGGGTCAGCGGCGGCTGGTCGGGGCAGCTCCACTGCGGGTGGTGGCCCGCCACGACGAAGTAGAGCTCGTCGCGATGGGGGCCGTAGCGGGGCGCCAGGATCAGGAGCACGACCCCCGTCGCCGTCGCTACCCACGGCACCGCCCGGGATCGCCCAGCCCCCGCCGGCTCCTGCTGCTCGTCGGGCCAGGTGCCCGCGTCCCGTGCCATCCGTGCCATGGTCCGTCCCTCCCGGGAAGTGGTCGGCGATGCCGGACGAGGGGGACGCGCATGACCCTCGAACCACGCACCCGGGGGAGGCAACGCCCCGTCGACGTGATCGTACTCAGGGGCTCGAACGCCCGATTTGGCACCACCCGGACGCCTGTGTAATGTTTCCGCTCGTGCCCCGGCCACGGAGCGCGAAGCGGGACTCACCCCCCCCGGGGGATGCGGATCACGCGGAGTTGACGAGGTGGCCACGAACGAGTACCCTCGTCGGGTTGCTTGGCGCAGACAGTCAGGACGAAGCACGTTCCCAACGGGAGCTGCGAGGCCGGACTTGACGCGGGAAGCACGAAAGAGTAAGTTTGAATGGTTGCCACGACGCAGGAACGAACGAAAAGTTCGAGACCACGACGTGAGCGTCCGATGTTTGAGA